>NZ_SNWA01000002.1:931145-1241527 GCF_004361815.1 Paraburkholderia sp. BL10I2N1
TGAGCGGCGTGACCGGCATTCCTCTGACGACTTCTCCGAACCTGATCGAAGCAACGCAGGACGTTGGTTCGTTTGTGCAGTTGTCGGGCGTGCTGAAACGGGTTGCGGTCAAGCTCTCGAAAACCTGCAATGACCTGCGTCTTCTTTCGAGTGGGCCACGCGCGGGTCTGGGGGAAATCAATCTGCCGCCCGTACAAGCGGGCTCCAGCATCATGCCCGGGAAGGTGAACCCGGTCATCCCCGAAGTCGTCAACCAGATTGCGTTCGAAGTGATCGGCAACGATGTGACCGTAAGCTTTGCTGCGGAAGCGGGTCAGCTGCAACTCAATGCATTCGAACCCATCATCGCGCACAGTCTTTTCAAAAGCGTCGCCCACCTGCGCGCCGGATGCCTCACGCTCGCTTCAAAATGCATCGATGGCATCACGGCCAATCGGGACCGGCTACGGTCAATCGTCGAGAATTCGATCGGCATCGTGACTGCACTCAATCCATACATCGGTTACACGCATGCTACGGAAGTCGCACGCGAGGCGCTCGCGTCTGGCCGAAGTGTGGCGGAGATCGTGCTCGAGAAGGGTTTATTGAGCCAGATGCAACTCGATGAAATCCTGCAGCCTGTGATGCTGACCAAGCCGAGGAAAGTCGAGCCGGTCGCGTAAGGGACGGCGACTGGGGTGTCGCGTCGGCACCCCGGCTGATGCGAGTCAGGTCTCGCCCGATCCTGCAGATTCCTGTCGCGACGGCTGGGTAACCACGCGTTGTCCGCCGTCTGGGGGATAGTTCTTGAACGATCTGAAGTCAGGCTGCGCTCGCGAGCACCTTCGCGATCGCTTCTGTCACCGGCCCGACGTTCTTCTCGTTCAGGCCCGCTACACACATCCTGCCCGAACGCAAGATGTACACGCCATGTGCTTCGCGCAGGCGCTCGACCTGGTCGGCCGTCAGCCCGGTATACGTGAACATGCCACGTTGCTTGATATAGCGTGACAGCGCCTCGCCGCGCACGTGTTCAAGCAGACCGTCGTGAATGGCAAGGCGCATTCTGGCGATGCGCTGGCACATCGCGGACAGCTCGCTTTGCCATGCGAGAGTCAGTTCAGGCGTGGTCAGCACCCTGGTCACGATTTTCGCGCCATGCGTCGGCGGGTTACTGTAGTTTGAACGCACTGAACCAGTCAGTTGCCCCAGCACGCGTTCGGCCTCGATCGCGCTCTCGCAGATCACGTGCAAGCCGCCGCAGCGCTCGCCGTACAGCGAAAAGTTCTTCGAAAACGAATTTGCCACGAGCGATGGCACACCTCGGTTCGCTAGTTCGCGCACGGCGAAAGCATCGTCATCGAGGCCGGCACCAAAACCCTGATAGGCCATGTCGACAAACGGCAACAACTCGCGCTTTTGCAGTACCGCGATCAGTTGCTCCCATTGCGCGTGGTCCAGATCGACTCCGGTCGGATTGTGGCAGCACGCGTGCAGCAGGACGACGCTGCGTCTCGGCAATGCGTCGATGCCCGCTAGCATGGCGTCGAATCTCAGGCCGCCGGTGGCTTCGTCGTAGTAGGGATAGGTGTTTACCGTCAAACCGGCTCGCTCGAAGATGAAGCGATGGTTTTCCCAGCTCGGGTCGCTGACCCAGACCCGAGCTTGCGGAAAATAACGCTTGATGAAATCAGCACCGACTTTCAGGGCGCCCGAGCCGCCAAGCGTTTGCACGGTGGCGATGCGTCCTTGCGCGCGCGCCGGACATTGCTGGCCGAACACGAGCCCCTGGACTGCGTCGCGGTAGGGGGCGAACCCAGCCATCGGCAGATACGGTTTGGGGCCCGGATCGTTCAGAATCGCTGCTTCGGCTTCGCGCACGGCCTGCATCACCGGCAGGCGCCCGTCTTCGTCGAAGTAGATGCCGATGCTCAGATTGACCTTGTTCTGTCGGGGATCTTTCTGAAAATTCTCGTTCAGGGTAAGGATCGGGTCGCCGGGATAGGCCTCTATATGTTCGAACATGGTGTTTCCTGACAGGATGAGGAAGGGCGGACGGTCGCGACAAGCGGCCAGCCGGCGCCTCTACGATAGCGCCACCGCCGGACAGGGCGCCACACGTCGCCAGTTCGGACCGATGGATGGCGCCCACTTGTACTATTGACGATCGGCAGCACTGCCAGCCGCGCTCATTACGTCGAGATACCGCGGCGCAATACCGGCGCCGCATTCTTTTGCCTGAAACGGTAGGCCACGCCAAGCACGGTCAGCCAGACTGGAATCAGGTACACCGAGATCCGCAGATCCGGGCTGAGGTACATGATAACCAGCACCCCCGTCAGGAACGCCAGGCACAGGTAGTTGGTGAGCGGGTAGCCGAGACTCCGGAACATCGTCGGCTCGCCGGCCTTGCGTTTGGCGTGACGGAATTTCAGGTGAATGATGCTGATCATCGCCCAGTTGATGATCAGGGCCGAGACGACGAGCCCCATCAGCAGCTCGAACGCCTTGCCCGGCATGAAATAGTTGATCACCACGCACGCTGCCGTGGCCAGTGCCGATACGCCGAGCGCAGCGAGTGGAATGCCGCGCCGGTTGACCTTGAGCAGCGCTTGCGGTGCATTGCCCTGCTTCGCCAGACCGTAGAGCATGCGGCTGTTGCAATACACGCCGCTGTTGTAGACCGACAGCGCCGCGGTCAGCACGACGATATTCAGCACATGGGCAACAAGATTGCTGTTCATCGCATGGAAGATCAGCACGAACGGGCTGCCGCCTGTGACAACCTTTTCCCACGGATAAAGCGACAGCAGCACGCCCAACGCACCGACGTAGAAAATCAGGATCCGGTAGATCACCTGGTTCGTCGCGCGCGGAATGCTCTTCGACGGGTTGTCGGCTTCAGCCGCGGTAATGCCAACCAGTTCCAGACCGCCGAACGAGAACATGATCACGGCCATCGCCATGACGAGCCCGCTCACGCCGTGCGGAAAGAAGCCTCCGTGTTGCCAGAGGTTGGCGACGCTCGCCTCCGGGCCGGCCGCACCGGAGATCAGCAAATAGCCGCCGAACAGAATCATGCCGATGATTGCCAATACCTTGACGATGGAGAACCAGAACTCCATCTCGCCGTAGGATTTGACGCTCGTCAGATTGATTGCGTTGATGATCACGAAGAACGCCAACGCGGAGACCCAGGTGGGAATCGCAGGCCACCAATAGTGAATATAGATGCCGACGGCTGACAACTCGGCCATGCTGACAAGAATGTACAGCACCCAGTAGTTCCAGCCCGAGAGGAAACCCGCGAAGGGTCCGCAGTATTTGTTCGCGAAATGGCTGAATGAGCCGGCGACAGGCTCGTCAACGACCATTTCGCCGAGCTGGCGCATGATGAAGAACGCGACGACACCAGCGAGCGCATAGCCGAGCAATACGGATGGCCCAGCCATCCTGATCGTCTGCGCGATGCCGAGAAACAAACCCGTCCCGATCGCGCCGCCAAGCGCGATCAACTGAATATGGCGATTCTGGAGCCCGCGCTTGAGCTCGTCACTTCTATGGTTTGAAACCATGTCTCTTCCTGTCTCCTGCCTTGGGTTAGACCGGCTTGCGTCCCTGACCGGTGCGGGCGCGCCGGGCCGTAGCTGCTTGATGCTCGTGACGTCAGGCAGCGGTTGCCGTCGATGCCGCTGGATGTCTACACCTTGAGCGTGCCCCGCTCGATCTGATCGCGCTCGAGGGATTCGAACAGCGCCTTGAAGTTGCCTTCGCCGAAGCCCTCGTCGCCCTTGCGCTGGATGAACTCGAAGAACACTGGGCCGAGCAGCGTCTTCGAAAAGATCTGCAGCAGCAAGCGCCGCGAACCGCCTTCGGTGCTGCCGTCGAGCAGAATGCCGCGCGACTGCAGTTCCGCCACCGGCTCGCCGTGGCCCGGCAGGCGTTTTTCGAGGCCTTCGTAGTAGTAGTCGTTCGGCGCGCTCATCAACGGCACGCCGGCCATTTGCAGGTTATCGATGACTTCGATCAGGTTATCGGTCAGGAAGGCGATGTGCTGGATGCCTTCGCCGTTGAACGCCATCAGGAATTCCTCGATCTGCCCACTCCCCTTCGACGACTCCTCATTGAGCGGAATGCGGATTTTGCCGTCCGGCGCCGTCATGGCCTTCGAGGTCAACCCTGTGTATTCGCCCTGGATGTCGAAATAGCGAATCTCGCGGAAATTGAACAGCTTCTCGTAGAAACTGGCCCAATGTGCCATCCGGCCACGGTAGACGTTGTGGGTCAAGTGGTCGACGAGGCGCAGGCCGTGGCCAACCGGATGGCGGTCGACGCCTTCAATGAATTCGAAGTCGATATCGTAGATCGACTTGCCCTCTTCAAAACGGTCGATCAGATAGAGCGGGGCGCCGCCGATACCCTTGATCGCGGGCAGACGCAATTCCATCGGGCCAGTTGCGATTTCAATGGGCTGCGCACCCAAAGCCAATGCCCGCGCGTAGGCCTTGTGCGAGTCCTGCACGCGAAACGCCATGCCGCAGGCGCTCGGTCCATGCTCGGCGGCGAAATACGCTGCCGGGCTGTTCGGCTCGCGGTTGACGATGAAGTTGATTTCGCCCTGACGATACAGCAGGACGTCCTTCGAGCGATGGCGCGCCACGAGCGTAAAGCCCAGTTGCTCGAACAGCGGTTCCAGGAGGTTGGGGGTGGGCGATGCGAATTCCACGAATTCGAAGCCCATCAGTCTCATCGGGTTCTCAAACAGATCAGCCATGGTCATGCTCCTTAGGGTGAGAAGCGTTGCTCGCGTTAGACGGCGAACGGCGCGCCGACGTTTCCCCAACAATGGCTGGCTCAATCAGCGCCGGCCGATCAGAACGGTCGCCCCTCACTGAAGAGGCTCGACCCGTTGGGTGCGTCGGCAATGCCGCCGAGGCTCGAACAGGAGTTTCCAGGCATCGACGGAGAAATAGAATTGCGCGAACACGTGGTTGGCGCGCGCCCGCTTGACTTCCCGCACCGCCGAAGTGGCTATCCTGATCATGCGAACTTCGCCTTTCGCAGGCCCTCAGTGTATATTTTGAGCAACAAAATATGATTTCATATGACACACTGGCATACCCTTACTAATGCAATCAAATTTCTCTTAGCCCATGGGTAAGGAAACAAAAATGCAAAATTTCACTCTCGATCGCATCGACCTCCGGCTCCTTGGCGCTTTGCAGGAACACGGACGCGCATCCAACCTCGAACTGGCGGAGGCGATCAAGCTTTCACCTGCACAAACGCTGCGACGACATCGGCGGCTCGAGGAAATGGGCGTGATCAAACGCTATGAAACGCGGCTCGACGCCGAAAGCCTGGGGTTCGGCGTAGTCGCATTCATTCAGGTCACGATGGAGCGCGGGCATATTCGCGACTTGCTGAAATTCAAGGAACTCGTCATGAAGCTGGCACAGATCCAGGAGTGCTTTTCCGTAACAGGCGATATCGACTACGTGTTGAAAGTCGTCGCCCGCGATTTGAAGGCGCTCTCCGAGTTTCTCCTCGACACCTTGATGCGCACTCCAGGTGTGAGCCGCGTGCAGTCGATCGTTTGCCTCGACGAGATCAAAGGGACGAGCGCGATGCCGCTCGAGGCCTGAGCGGCCCAGATTCGTACTGCGCAGAACCGGAGATTGCCCCGGGGGCATTCAAGAACGCATGAATGCCCAATATGGCCTGCAAACTACAGCGTGGCTGTCACTCCGCCATCCACATAAAGAATATGGCCGTTCACAAAGTTCGAAGCGCTGCTTGCCAGGAACACGGCGGCGCCGACGAGATCTTCGACATCACCCCAACGCCGCGACGGTGTCCGTCCAACCAGCCAGTTGCTGAAAGTCTCGTCGTTGACGAGCGCCTCAGTCAACTCGGTCTTGAAGTATCCCGGCCCGAGGCCGTTGACCTGGATCCCGTGCCGCCCCCAGTCGATCGCCATCCCCTTCGTCAACATCTTCACCGCGCCCTTGGTCGCGGTGTAGGCCGCAATGTTGGGACGGCCCAGTTCGCTCTGCACCGAACAGATATTGATGATCTTGCCACGCTGGCGATCGATCATATGTCGCGCCACCGCCTGTCCGACCAGGAACACACTGTCGACGTTGGTCTTCATCAACTCCTGCCATTGCTCATGGGAAAACTCTTCGAGCGGTGCACGACGCTGCATGCCAGCGTTGTTGACGAGAATGTCGATTGCACCGATTTCGCGCTCGATATCGGCGATCGCCGTTGCGACCTCGTCGGCCGACGTCACGTCGAAACTTGCGGCATGGACGGTCGCCCCCTCATCGCGCAAACGGCTGACAGCCTGCGCCAGCCTGGCCTCGCTGCGGCCATTCAGAATGACTTCAGCGCCGGCGCCGGCCAGGCCTTTTGCGAGCGCGTAGCCGATGCCGGTACTCGACCCCGTGACCAAAGCTCGACGCTCCGACAGATCAAACATCTGCAGATTGCTGTTCAACTCAACCTCTCCTCGACTCCAGTTCGTCCGACTTCGACCCAGCACCACCCGGTGCACCCAACCATTGCGTGAAATCTCTCATGATCGGGCCGCACAGCCACCCGCGCAATCGCCGCGGCCATCGCAACGTCGGGAAACCCGAATCGCAGGCCGGAAAGACGTCAGGAAACTCACAGGGGCACGCCAGCTGCGCCCTGCAAGACAAGCGGCAGCCGCACCCGAAACGTCGTCTCTCCCGGCTGCGACTCCACATTGATCGCCCCGTTATGCCGGTTGACGATGATCCGGTATGCAATGTCGAGGCCGAGGCCGCTGCCCTTGCCGAGCGGCTTCGTCGTGAAGAACGGCTCGAACAGCCGCGGCCGGATCTCGAGCGGAATGCCCGGCCCGCTGTCGGTGATCTCGACGACGACGCTGTCGCCGTCCCGGCACGTACGGATCGTCAGGTCGCCGCGACCCTCCATTGCGTCTGCGGCATTGTCGACGATGTTGGTCCACACCTGATTGAGTTCGCTACCGTAGACCGCCAGCCGCGGCAGGGTGCGATCGTAGTCACGTGTGACCGTGATGCCATGCTTGAGCTTATAGCGCATGATCATCAGCGTGTCCTCGATGCCCTCGTGGATGTCAACTTCCTGCAGCGGTGCCTGGTCCATGTACGAGTACGCCTTCATCGCCTTGACGATCTCCGAGATCCGGCCTGCGCCGCGCCACGCTTCGTCGGCGAGGAAACCCAGTTCGAGCGTCACGGCCAGCCAGCGGATCGCCGCGGAGAACTGCACGGGGCTCAGGCGTCCGGCAAGCGCGGCGAGATCATCCGGCGCGATCCCGGCCGCCGCGAGACACGGCGCCACCAGCCACGGTCTCGCGATGCCGCGCTCCGACAGCCAGTCGCCGAGCCGGTCTTCCGCTTCGTTTTGACGCAACGGTTCCTGCGTCGCCGTCCCCGCCGTCGACACACGGCGGGCTACCCACGCGTCGAGCTCGCCCATTACGTCGGCCGGCACCGCGCTGTCCATGAAGATGCGGACCGTCTCACCCAATGTGCCGACCGTCTCGCGGGCGTGGTGCGCCGCTCGCGCGACGGCTGCAGCGGGATTGTTCAGCTCGTGCGCAAGGCCGGCGGCAAGCGTGCCCAATGCCGCCAGCTTCTCGCGTGCGAGGATAAAAGTGTCATACGCGTTGATACGCGCGAACATCGAACGGAAGATCATCTTGCTGAACGGCTCGCAGTCCATCAGCAATGTGCGGAACGTCGCCTCCGGAAGCAACACGACACGGCAGTGCGACCCTGCCGTGAAGGTCAGCGGCACCGGGATTCCCGCAAGCAGCGACGCTTCGGCAATCGACACCGGCGCCGGCCGGCGGTCATCGAAGACCTGTTGTGAGCCCACCCGTTTCCAGGTCAGCAACTCGCCTTCGACAAGCACGTAGTGCCCCGCCGGATGTTGCCCTTCATGCAGCAGCACGTCTCCCTTCGCGAGCTCGAACTCGCTCACGTTGCCGGCCAGCCATTGCCGCTGTTCGGGCGAGAGCGTGGCGAACAGCGGCATCTCGAACAGCGCCCGCAGATCGCTCATAGTTTGCTCACAGGTTGGCCAGGTACTGGTGGATGAAGTGCACGCTGATCGAGCCTTCCCCGACGGCCGCCGCGACGCGCTTGATGGAATCCGCGCGCACGTCGCCGGCTGCGAAGACCCCGGGGACGCTCGTCTCCAGCAGGAACGGTTCGCGCTCGAGCTGCCAGGCGGACGCGGCCGAGCGCCGGCCTTCCTTCAGCAGCGTGCGGCCGGTCACGAGAAAGCCGTGTTCATCGCGTTCGACGACGCCTTCCAGCCAGTCCGTGCAAGGCACCGCGCCCGTGAAGACGAACAGGCCGCTCGCCGGGACGACCTCGGTGCTGCCGGTATTGAGGTCGCGCAGCGTGATTTCCGCGAGGTGGCCTTGCCCCGCCACGGCCTCGACGACCGTGCACGGTCGTACCCGGATGTTCGGCGTCTCGTCGATCTGTTCGAGCAGGTAGCGCGACATGCTCGCGCTCAGTTCCGATCCCCGATACAGCAGCGTCACCGTGCGCGCGTACTTGCTGAGAACGATCGCGCCCTGCCCGGCCGAGTTGCCTGCGCCGACCACATACAGGTCCTGGTTCGCACAGGCGAGCGCCTCGGACATGACTGCGCCGTAGTACACGCCGGCCCCGGTCAATGCCTCGATGCCCGCGGCCTCGAGCCTGCGGTATGACACGCCACTCGCGACCACCAGCGCGAGGCAGCTCACTTCGGCACCGTCGGACAGTTTGACGAATTTGTAGGGCGCCTCGATGCGCAGCCCGACCACCTCCCTCGTCAGAATCATTTCGGCACCGAAGCGCTTCGCCTGCGTCAATGCGCGCCGCGACAACTCCGCGCCGCTGACCCCGGCGGGAAAGCCGAGATAGTTGTCAATGTGCGAACTGGTGCCGGCCTGACCGCCGGGCGCTTCGCGTTCGACGATCGCGACGCGCAATCCTTCCGATGCGCCGTAGACCGCCGCCGCGAGCCCGGCCGGGCCGCCGCCGACGATCGCGAGGTCGTAGAACGGCGTCGTCGAGTGCGTGCTGATGCCGACCTGCTCGGCGAGAAGTGCGCTGCTGGGCCGGCTCAGCACGGTCCCGTCCTCGAAGATCAGCACCGGGAGCTGCCGCAGCGACGGGCTCACGGAGTCGAGCAGCGCGTCGGCCTCGACGTTGCGTTCGACATCGACCCAGCGATAGGGGATATGGTTGCGCGCCATGAAATCGCGCAACTGGTGCCCCTGCGGCGACCACCGGTGATCGATCAGCCGCACGCCCTGAAATGCCGGGTGGAACGAAGCCTGCCAGTCGTTCAGCAGATCGTCGAGCACCGGGTAAAAGTTCTGTTCCGGCGGGTGCCACGGTTTGAGCAGGTAGTGATCGAGATGCACGGTGTTGATCGCCCGGATCGCCGCATCGGTGTCGGCGTAGGCGGTCAGAAGCACGCGCTTGGCCTCCGGGAACAACGCGATCGCCCGCTCGAGGAATTCGATGCCGCTCATCTGTGGCATGCGCTGGTCCGCGAGAAACAGCGCCACCGGGCGGTCCTGCACGCGCAGTTCCTGGGCCGCCGCGAGCGCTGCCTGTCCGGAGTCGGCGCGCACGATCTGGTAATGCTCCCCATACGCGAGCCGCAGGTCGCGCGCGACCGCCCCGACCACGGCTGGGTCGTCGTCGACGGCGATGATGACGGGCTTTTCCATCGCGTTAAGCGTGCAACTGGATACGGGCCATTGCGCACGTTGCGCCGCCCTACCTCACTGAATCAACATTCTAGACCGTCCCGGCACCAATTGATCGTGCAACCGGTCGCATTGATGAAGCGGGCCTTCCTGTGACGGGTCGCCGTATTCGGCACGTAAACCATACAGATAGCTCGGTGCGACAGGCCACTGGTAAACGTCAATCTGGCGGTTCCCGGCTGATTTTGCCGTGCAACTGCCGTCGGCCCCGCGGCGATAAAATCGACGAGGCGGTAGCGATCAACTACGTGGGGTTTCAGGAGTTAGCAACCATGGAATGGACAGACGCACGACCCGTAGTGCCCGGCTACTACTGGGTGCGGTTTACGGACGACCGGTCGCCGAAGCAAACCATCGGGGAAGTCGCAGACGTGCCCGGAAACGGTTCACGGCAGTTGGTTGTGATCCTTCTCGGCGACGACGAAATATTGGAACTGGACGATCCGTTCTTCGACCTCGCACTGTTTGCTGGACCGATGGAACCGCCGTGATGGAATGACCGCACGCCCGCGATTCAGCACTGGATCGCGCGGCTGATCGGGCCGGGCCATCGGCTTCTGCGCGGGATCCTGCTGCAACGGATGACGACAAGATCGTTCTGGTTCGCGCGTCGCATGGAGACACGCCGCAAGCCTGCTCGCATTGCGCCAGCTACGAAGCGGGATGGGCAAGCAGATTCGTGACGAAGCCGTTCAGTTCGGTTTCACCAGCATCGGTGATCGCCCAGTAGTTCATCCCTGCCGCACTCCAGTGAGCGAGGTGATAGCCCTGCTGCTGATGGATGTGAGGAGGCGGGGCGCCCGCGTCGTTGCCCGGCCACACATAAAGATTGATCGGATGCAGCTTGTAGCGATAGACCATCACAGCTACCGACCGCCCATTGAGGTAGTCGAGCCGGCCGCCGACCAGCGGATACCCCTGCTGCGCAAGATCGACCACAGGCGGCGCGAAGTCCAGCTTGCCGTCGAACCACGGCTTGACCGTATGCCGGTCGGTTGAAACCACATCCGAGAGGTGATTGAACTGCAGCGAGCGAATATGGTCGTCCACGAGTTCCTGCGTCAGGCGCGTCTCACCCGACGGCGCCGAGAGGTACAGGCCAGCGCTCCACGTGAGCGCAATGACACTGAAAGCCATCGCGCCAACCGGTGCCCAGCCCAATGACCGCCCGCTTGCCGTCCCGGCGAACCGGTCGACCAGCCGCTCCCACAGCGAGCGCCGGACCGGCAACGCGGCCTTGATACGCTTCACCAGTTCAGCCGGCGCGTCCACGCGCAAATCCGCCTGCCTGAGTTGGGCACTGACGCTGCGTTGCTGCTCATAGGCCTGCTGACACTGCTTGCAGCCGGCAAGATGGCGCTCGAATTCGAGCGACTCCGACAGGCTCAACTCCCGGTCGATATAGCCTGGCAGCAGTTCAAACGCCTGTTCGTGATCCATCACGCCTCCTGACCCGTCGGTGCGAGCAGCGCCGCGAGTTGCTGGCGTCCGCGCCCGAGGCGAGACATCACCGTACCCATCGGGATGCCCACGATATCGGCGATTTCCTTGTACGACAATTCTTCCAGCTCCCGCAACACGATCACCTCCCGGTATTCCAGACGGAGCCCCTGCAACGCCTTGTGCACCCGCTTCTGGCTCTGGCTGCGGATGAGCATCGCTTCAGGACTGTCGTCATGGTCTGCGGTACTCGACTCAAGGCTATGCATGTTTTCCTCGAACTCCGTGGTATCCGCAGCATGCCCCCGGTTCCGCTGATGCCAGGTGTAGAAGGTATTGCGCACGATGCTCAATAGCCACGCGCGGGCATCCTCGCCGCGGAATCCACCAAAAAACCTGAATGCGCGAAGGTAAGCTTCTTGCACCACGTCCTGGGCATCCTGATCGTTATGCGTCAGCCATCGCGCGACATTGAACGCCGAATTCATATGAGGCAAAACGAGCGTCTCGAAGCGCCGCGCAAGATCTGGATCGGCCATTGTCAAATCCCTGCAGTAACCGCATTCCGCGACCGACAGTGATCAGACCGCCGGCACGTCACTTTTATTACCGGACCGACAAAATGGCTCCGTACTACTCCGTGATTTTACCCATACCCACCCGCCGAATACCCCGCGATCCAATCCGCCGTCACCGTCCGATTTGCCGCAAGCCGACGCGCTCGGCGGCGCTTCAGTCAAGGCCGAGCCGACCAGCTTCGATAACCGCTCTCATCCGACGTCCTCCGCCTTTCGCGGATCATCCAAAGTCAGCAGTCGCGATCCACATCCAAGGGAATGGAGTGATCGCCGCCAGGATCGCGCAGTCGATTTCGCGAGCACCGCGCCCCGAGCCCTCCTCCGAACCGTTGCGCAACTTCTGGCGGCACTGCCTCCAGCCGGGCACATCTACTGGACGGTAATCGTCTCCTTCATGGTCGGGTGTATGCCGCAGAATACCTTGTAGACACCCGGTTTATCGAACTTGAACTGGAAGGTATCGTTCTGATCAAGCGCGGCCGAGTGAAAGATTCCGGCGTCGTTGACAACCGTGTGGGGTTCGCCATCGAGATTCTTCCACGTCACGGTCGAGCCGGCTTTGATGGTGAGCGACATGGGCGAGAACATGAAGTTCTTGATCACGACGGCACTGGACTCCTGCGCCTGCACGACGGAGAAATCTGCGGATGCCGCCATGAGCATCCCAAACCCGAGGGAGACAATGATGGCGCGGCGAAGGATGATGGTTAGCATGACATGGTTCCTGGCTGGTGAGTACCGTGTGTCGATTCAGACGAGCGTCGTGTCGGCGAGCGTCGTTCTGAGGGGATGGCGCATGATCTTGATGCTGGTCACGCCGAGCATCCTCGGCAGTTCATCGCTCGCCACTTTCAGCGGTCCAGGTCCGGGGCCGTTGCCGGCCGTCGGTTGCGGATAGGCCGTTGAGCGCGCTGTATGGAAGGTGATATTGCCCTCCACCTTCGACACGATCTGATGGATATGCCCATTCAGTACCGTGACCGAGCCGAAACGCTTCAGATAGCTCATCGCCTGGCCAGCATCGCCTGTGCCCCAACCCCATGGTTCGTAAATCGTCCACATCGGCATGTGCGCGAAGACGACAATCGGCGTGCTGGAAGAGCGACCTTTCAGATCGCTTTCAAGCCAGGCGAGTTGGTCATCGCCAAGCCCCCCCAAACCGTTTGGCTTGAAATGCATGACGTTGACGAGACCGACAAAGTGCACGCCGTTGTGATCGAAGCTGTAATAGCCTTTGTTGCCGGAGGCTTGACCGAAACGGTTGAAGTATTCAGTTCCAGCCCCGTCGGTCACGTCGTGCTCGCCGGGCACGGTATGCAACTCGGTGATATTCAGGCCCGACATCAATTGGGCCGCGAGGTCGAACTCCTCCGGTTTGGAAAGATGCGTAATGTCGCCGGTGTGAATCGTCAGCGCCGGCTTGAACGGCATCGCGTTGACGAAGTCGATCGTCTGCTTGAACGTGCCCGCGACATCCGGATTGGCTTCCTTGTTGAAGCCAATATGACTGTCGCTGATCTGCAGGAACAGGGGGACGCCCGAGGCAGCTGACGAATCCTTCGCCGTTGCTGCGAGGGCCAATTCCACCGGCGTAAGAACACCGCCGGCCAGGACAAACACAGTGCCCACGCCACCGAAGGCGAGGCATTTCAACGCGCCGCGGCGCGACGGATCGGATGGAAGATCTGACGACATATAGCCCTCACGATTAGGTTGAGGAGGTAGACCGCCGGATCATTCAACGGGCCTCCCGATTGGGTTCGAGAGCAAGACTGTCGGGTCATCCGTTTTATTCCCGCCTGCGCGACATTTCGAATGTGCCCGTGGGTTCGGTCGCCCTCGTGCTTCTTTTGAAGACCCGGGAATATCCGGCGACGAAACTACGTCTACCCATTGCATACCGCACAACACACTCAGAGGCTTGCAATGAGTAGATCTTCCATGGTCGCCATTTCTGTCACCGTGATCGCGTCGTCAGGCGGATGTGCTCAAGGCAAGGTCCGGACGGAAGTCTCCCATGACCTGATCGATGCGCAGCAGACTGGTCTGAACTACGGCACCAAAACCTCGCCTCCAGACGTCAACCGATATCGCCGCACAAGTTGCCCCCATGATGCAGCAGCATGTCGCCCAACAAGACGCAGCCAGCAAAGACACAAGCGGTAGCACTTCGCTCAGTATGGCTAATTAAGTATGTCCGTGATTTAGACATGCTCAGTCGATGCGATCCCTCGCCTGAGCCTGGAAAGGTCCGCAGGCCGGTCCCTCGTTCCCGAAGGAGAAATGCAAATGAATCAGATCGATCTTCGCGACAACCCGATCCCCGACGCGCAAAGCGCCACCACAGCCCGTTTCCACCGGAAGGCGACCAGACTTCCAGGTTCGCGCTGCCGCCTCGCAGAAAAGAACGCTTCCTCGCGCATTCGCCGGGCGGTCGGGATCGCTGCCGTGTTCGCGGGACTGATGGTCGCGGGATGCACGTCGCTACCCCAGACCGGCAGCAATGAATGCGTAGGCCCAGTCAGCTATTGCCAACTGTTTTTCGGTTCCTGAGTAGCAGCTCGCCTCACGTCTGATATCAAGGAGAAACTAGCGTGCAACTGACTCTGCGCCGTTTGCAGCTTGGATCAGGTGTCGTGCTGTTGATCTATCTCTTTCTCCACCTGCTCAACCATACACTCGGAATCTGGTCTCTGGATCTTGCCGGACGCGGCCTCACATTGGCGCTGCACCTCTGGCATAGCGTGCCAGGAACGATCCTGCTGTATGGCTCGGCCTCCCTGCATTTCGCACTGGCTCTGCACACGATCTATATGCGCCGCTACTGGGCCCTGCCGCCCGCCGAATGGATACGCATTTGGGCGGGACTCAGCCTCCCTCTACTGCTCATCCGCCATGCCGTGACGACCCGACTCGCGGCTTCGCTTTATGGCTTCGAACCTAACTATGAGCGGATCGTGATTTCGCTGATCACGAGCGGCACGCAAGGCTTGCAACTTGCGCTGCTCGCCCCTGGGTGGATACACGGTTGCCTCGGACTGTGGTTCCGGTTGCGCAAGTATGCAATGGTGCGACGCGCGAAGCCCGCGCTGTTTGCACTACTCGTCCTTCTACCACTGCTGTCCGCGGTCGGCTTCTTGCGGATGATGCGCGCCGTCGCGGCAATGCATGCCATCCTTCCTGCGCCTGATCCGAAACTGGTCGCACATCAGCTCGCACTGGACGCATGGCGTCACAATCTTGTCGTCCTCTACCTGTCGCTGATCGTCAGCGCTTTCGTGGCTGGCCAGTTGCGCAACTGGTTTGACCGTCGACGAATGCGCAAAGCGTCGCTCAATGCCTAACTCGCAGCGTTAAAGACAATGTGGGTAAGCCCGCACTGATGGCGGTGGACGTGAGCATAAGCAGACACGAAAGCTGGCCCCGTGCTACCCACGCCTTTCACTCGCCTATGGAAGTCTTTGCGCGCATGCTCGAGATCTCCACGCAAACACCTTCAACCCTTCATTAACCTGTTGCATTTCGGTTTTGAAACCGCCAAGTGTAAGCGGTTCGCAAACCAGCACGAATCTGCTTTCTGTCGGCGCCACTCGCCGCGCAACCGGCGGCGGCTGCGAAGCGGCGGCGTCGTCTTCTTCGTCGTCCTCGTCGACCAGTTCGACGGACTCGAACCTGCTGTTGTCGGCGCTCGAGGCGGCGTTGTCGGCGCTTGGGATTAGCAGCACGGTCGACCACGGCTGCGTCGGGTACGTCGAGCACGACGGCTGCTTCTAGCTCGTCCAGCACCGCAGCCTCATCCACCTCTTCCACCTCGTCCACCAGCGATTCGTCGTCAACCAGTTCGGTTTCCGGGGCGCTGCAGGCCTTTCTCGGGGCGCTGTTTCAGGCACTAGGGTCGCTACAGCAACCGGGCAATAGTGACGGCTCCAACTCTAATAGCACGAGCGGTTCGACGAACTCGATCGCTACTTCTTCCTATGGGGATATTGGCGGGGCGCTGAATGCGCTCGCACAGGAACTCGGGTCCGGCAGCACGACAAGTTCGAGTGCTGCGTCCAGTACCTCGGATGCAAGTAGCAGTTCTTCTTCGTCTTCTTCGCAGATGTCGACGCTGGAGACGGATTTTCAGTCTCTGTTGAGTTCACTCGGCGATAGCAACTCGGCCACGTCGTTGCAGTCGTTTGTGCAGACGCTCGCGAACAACCTCAAGGGAAACTCGCATATGCAAACGGTTGGGAGCCTGGTGTCGACTACGGCTTAAGGTAACGGAAGTACCGGCGGCTTTTCGTCCTTCCTGACGACTCCATCAGGAAGGACGGATGGGTCCGCTTTCACCGCAAGCGCCCATTCGAAGGCCGCATGAGGTTGGTTAGATGCCCGCTTTCGCCAGTATCACGATCGATACGCCCAACGCCTTGCGCTGCGCATCCTCGTTACGATATGAATGCGGCACGTGCCCGGGAAACGCCAGCACGTCACCGGCAACGAGTCCGTGCCGCTCGCCGGCGACGAACACGGCGACCCTCCCTTCGAGACACGTGAAGTACTCGCGCGTGCCCGGCAGATGGGGGGTGCCGCGCATATAGGCGCCGGGCGCGAATGCCATCGTATCGAGAATGCTGTCGGGCACCGGCTCGGGAACCAGCGGCCGGATCGTCAAGCCGCTGCCGCGATTCTGCGCGGAGATGTCCTCCGCCGACCACTTGCGCACCTTCGCGCGCGGCGACGCAAGCAGTTCGTCAAGCGGCGCACCGAGCGCACCGGCCACCTTCATCAGCACCGTCAGCGACGGATTGCCTTCACCCGATTCCAGATTGGCGAGCGTCGAACGCGGCACGCCCGACGCCTTCGCCAGCCCTTCCTGTGTCAACGCGCGGGCGTGCCGCAGCGCCACCAGGTTGCGGGCCAGGTGCTGGGCCGCGTGAGCGATTTCATCGGCCGCTTCATGAGAGGTCTCGTCCATCGTATCGACTTTCTGACAAGAAATTGGACATCGCACTGGGACAGGCGACGGGTCATCTTTATTATCAGGCCATCTGGAAGGCGCCGCTGACGCGCGTCCCGCCCGCGACTGGAGAACCTGCATGACCGATTCGGACAGAAACCTTGACGGCGTTCGCGTTGCCCTCACGGGCGGCACGTCGGGACTCGGCCTCGCGTTAATGGACGAGTTGCTCGCCCGCGGCGCAACAGTGGCCTTCGTCGCCCGTCATGCGCAACGGGTCGCCTCGGTTGCGGCCACACGCACGAAAGTCGCCGGCATCGTCGGCGACATAGCAATGAAAGATGACATCTATCCGCTAGCGTTGCAGATCACTGGCGTGCTGGGCGGCGTCGATGTGCTGGTGAACAATGCCTCGTCGCTCGGGCCGGTGCCGCTCGCGCTTTTTGCAGACACCAACTGCGAACACTTCGAATCCGCACTGGCGACAAATGTGCTCGGCCCGTTCCGGCTGACCAAGGCATTGCTGGGTTCGCTCGCGGCGGCCGCGCGAGAGCGCGGTGGCGCCGTCGTGCTGAACGTATCGAGCGATGCTGCCGTTGAGCCGTACCCGACATGGGGCGCCTACGGCGCAAGCAAGGCGGCGCTGCGCCAGATGTCCCGCATCTGGAGTATCGAGCTTGCCCCCCAGCGGATTCGGATGCTGTCCCTCGACCCGGGTGACATGGATACGCCATTGCATGCGCTCGCCGCGCCCGGTGCCGATCCCGCGACATTGAAGCGCCCCGCCGACGCGGCACGAGAGTTTGCCGACGCGATTGCGTCGGCATTGCATGAGTTGCGCAATTCCGCCACGCATGGGAGATCGTGACGATGCGCGCGGCCACGCTGCCGATTCAACGCCCTGACGGTGCGCGACTGCTTGTCGTCGATCGTGCCGGGCACATCGAACATCGTGCGCGATGCGCACTCGCCACATTTCTTCGTGCGGACGATTGCGTGATCGCAAACGATGCCGCGACGCTGCCTGCAAGTCTCCATGGCATTCACGACCGGACGGGCGAAACGATCGAAGTGCGGCTGGCGGGACGGCCTTCGCTCGCCCCGGACGAGGTCGCGCGCTTCAGCGCGATCATGTTCGGCGCCGGTGACTTCCGTACGCCGACCGAAGCGCGGGCCGCCCCACCCACGCTTTTGCCTGGCGACCGGCTGACGCTCGGCCCGCTGACGGCAACCGTCGTCCGGATTCTCGATCATCCGCGCTTCGTCGAACTGCGCTTCGACGGCAGCGCCGTGCACATCTGGCACGCGTTCGCGCTGCACGGCAGGCCGGTCCAGTACGCACATCTGGACAGCGCGCTCTCGCTGTGGGACGTATGGACACCGATCGCCGCGCAGCCCGTGGCGTTCGAGCCGCCGTCGGCCGGCTTCGTGCTTGACTGGCGCACCGTCGAAAGCCTGCGCGCGCGCCGCATTCCGTTCGCGACATTGACGCATGCAGCCGGCCTCTCATCGACAGGCGATGCTGGGCTCGATCGCCGTTTGCCGTTCGACGAACCCTATCGGATTCCGGCCGCAACTGCCGCGTTGATCGAAGCGACACGCGCCCGGCAAGGACGCGTCGTAGCGATCGGCACGACGGTCGTGCGCGCGCTCGAGCATGCGGCCAGCGTGGATGGCATCGTCCATGCCGGCGACGGGATAGCCACGCAACGAATCGGACCGGACACGCGCTTGCGTATAGTCGACGTTATTGTGTCCGGCACGCATGAACCCGGTTCGAGTCACTACGAGTTGCTACGCGCGTTCGCAGACTGCGCGACGCTTGCCCGCGTGACGATCGCGTTCGAAGCCCACCAGTATCGGACGCATGAATTCGGTGATTCGGTGTGGATCGAACGGCGCAAGGACGACATGCCGCATACGAAAGTGGGCGCGCCGTGTTACTGCGTGCAGTACGCAATGTGCTGATCTGGCCACCGCATGTCGTGGCGGCTACCTTACCAGCCGCCGCGCGCCTATCCCCACGCCGCCCTCCACGTCGATCACGAACTGACAAACGTTCACGAAATTCTCGCGCACCTGGAGTAGTCTGTCGGGAGCTGGTTCAGCAGCAAGGATCCTACGGATCCACTCCGGCGTTACGACGACAGCTCTATTGACCAGATGGAGGGTACTTTCTATGGCTACGAAGAATGACGGTACGTTGTATGTCCTGCAGGCACGTCCAGCGGCGATCATCGCTCTGTCACCGGACGGTTCACACGAGGTCGTTATCGCGAACCTTACGCGCACGCCCGACGGCATCAAGGTCGATGCTGAAAGCCAGGTGGTCTACTGGACCAACATGGGAAGCGGCATCCATCTGGTCGACGGCGATCCGGCTTCCGGCGCGGTTCCCCCGAACGACGGCACGATCGAGCGCGCGAAGCTCGACGGAAGCGAGCATCTTGTGCTCGTGCCTTCCGGTATGGCCGGAACGCCCAAGGAACTCGTGCTGGACAAGGAAGGCGGCCACCTTTATTGGTGCGATCGCGAAGGCATGCGCGTCATGCGCGCGCGGCTGGACGGCACGGAGGTGACGGAACTCGTCCGCACCGGGAATTTTCCCGAGGATACGGGCGACGCGACCCGCCATTGCGTAGGCATCGTATTGGACAAGGCAAACGGGCACGTCTACTGGACGCAAAAGGGAGCGCCGGATGCCGGAGAGGGCCGCATTTTCAGGGCGGGCATTGAACTGCCGCCTGGTGCGACACCCGATCGGCGCCCGGATGTCGAATGTTTGCTGGCCGATCTGCCCGAGCCGATCGATCTCGATATCGATCACCACGGGACCATGCTTTACTGGACGGATCGTGGCGACGATACGCACGACGGAAATACACTGAATCGCGCAAGAATCACGGCGTCCGGACTGGTCGATCGCGAGGTGCTCGCCCGCGAGTTGGACGAGGGGATTGGCGTTTCTCTCGACTTACGGGGGCGCCGCGCATTTGTGACCGATCTGGGCGGCAACGTGCGCGAGCTGAACATCGATACGAAGCATGAGTCGCATTTCACCACCGTGGCTCATCTGGGCGTGCTGACCGGTATCGACTACGCCGACTTCTGAGTCGGATCCCCCAGGACTGCCCGGGACGTATCCGGGCAGTCTTGTCATGTCGACGCCGATTGTCACGCTAGCGCCCATTACCCGTTGGCCTGCGGCGGAAATTCCGGCATCACGCGTCTTCCGCAAAAGCCACCCGCTCGCGGTATCGGGCCTGACGACGAAGGCCTTCCTGAATGCAGAGCATGTCTCCATCGTTGCTGAAGGCACTGGCCATGGGATGGTCGATACTGCGATTCAGCGCGCAGGCGTGGAAAGAAACGTGCGGCTACGCGTCCCCCACTTCGTAGCTGTTGGGCACATTCTGCAGACAACAGACTTGATCGCTGTGGTCCCGGAGGCATACGCCAGCCGAACCCTCGCGCCGTTCGATCTGTTGAGCGCTCCTTGTCCGGTCAAGATTCCCGACATCACGGTCAACGCCTTGTGGCACGCGAGAAATCATCGCGATCCGAGTAATCAATGGCTGCGTCAACTCGTGTTCGATGAGTTCTCCCTGTAGGTCGCACTCGATCGGTCCTCAGTTTGCCCTGCCGTCCCATTGGTCGGGCAGGGATAACCGCATCGACACTTGACTGCTGCATCCATCCACTATGGGTATGAGACGACGATCGCAATCCTGATGTTTCGCGTGGCGCAGCCGAATCCGGCGAGCCCCCGCGTTAGTTCACGCCGCGACTTTTCGTTCCGCGCCGAGAGGCAATTCAGGCATGTCACGGTCAGAGTGCGGCAGAGAGCCAAGCCTGCGATGAACGTCATGCGTCACGAAACCCTGTTCACGGGTCGGCACATCGAACCACTCCCGGTGAGCAAACGAATCGCGGATGTCTTCGAGACCGCTCTCCCAGTGCTCCTGCATCGTGTCGACGCTGAATTCGTAGTCCTTGTAGTGCCCCTCATAAGGCTTGTTCTTGTAGATGAGATGCACCACATTGATCGCGCTGCCGTCGGCCGCTTCTTCGGCGAGCCGGAATAGTGGATCGGTCCTGCGCAGATTGGGTGGAACATGCGCAAGCAACTCCTTGATGAAACGTGCATGCTTCTGACGATCCGCCAGCATGCTGGTAATCGCCCGCGTGCGGCTCGAGTACTGGATGTCTTTGGCACGCTCCGACACATCGAGGAAATCCCCAGGCGCATTGCCTCTCGCGCTCCACAGATCTACCTGAAATACCAGCGCATCCTTGTGGTCCGCGTCGCGAAGCACTTCAGTCAGCGGTGTGTTGGAAACCAGGCCGCCGTCCCAGTAGTACTCGCCGTCGATCTCGACCGCCGGAAAACCTGGCGGCAACGCCCCCGACGCCATGAAATGCTCCGGTTCCAGACGCATTTTCTTGTTGTCGAAGTACACCAGATTGCCGGTCCGCACGTTCACCGCGCCTACCGAAACACGGATGTCGCCATCATTGATCCGATCGAAATCGGCAAACTTCAACAGCGTTTCCCTCAGCGCGGCCGTGTTGTAGTAACTGACCACGTTGGGGCTTTGCTTGCCGAAACCCGCCATCGGCAACGGAACACGAGGCGAGAAAAAGCCCGGCTGGCCCTCAGTCAACGCACGCCCGGCTGCCCACATACTGCCCCACTTGCGCGACAGGTCGTGCAAGCCGAATCCGGGCAGCGTCCAGGCGCCCAGGCCGCCTAACCAGTCGAGCGGATGGCAGATCGAATTCCAGAAGCCGCGTAAGGCTTCCACGCGTTTCTCCGGTGCATTCCCGGCAACGATCGCGGTGTTCAGCGCGCCAATCGACACGCCGGCGATCCAGTTCGGGTGCACTCCGGCCTCGGCCAGGCCTTCGTAGACGCCTGCCTGGTAAGACCCGAGCGCGCCGCCGCCTTGAAGCACCAGGGCAATTTCGTCGTAGCGCGGCAGCACGAACGCATCCGGCTGCCGATTAGCTCTTTTTGTACTGCTGCGCATAGGCGACCCCTTATTGCATTGACCAGCCGTGGCTGACGATCACGGATTGTCCAGTAAGCGCAGATGATTCGAAGCCCGCAAGGAATGCAACCGTATTGGCGACGTCCTCGACCGTGGTGAATTCGCCATCGACGGTTTCCTTGAGCATCACGTTCTTCACGACTTCGTCTTCGGAGATACGCAGCGCCTTGGCCTGCTCGGGAACCTGCTTGTCGACGAGCGGTGTGCGCACAAAGCCCGGGCACACCACGTTCGCCCGCACGCCGCGCGGGCCGCCTTCCTTCGCGACCACCCGGGCCAGTCCCAGCAAACCATGTTTGGCCGTCACATAGGCAGACTTCAGCTTCGACGCCTCATGCGAATGCACCGACCCCATGTAGACGATCGAGCTGCCCTTGCCGCCTGCGTACATGTGTTTGATCGCCGCCTTCGTGGTGAAGAAGGCGCCATCCAGATGGATCGCCAACATCTTCTTCCAGTCTGAGAACGCATAGTCCTCAATGGGAGCGACGATCTGGATGCCCGCGTTCGACACGAGCACATCGAGGCTGCCGAGTTCCTTCACCGCGCGTTCAATGCCGCTATTGACCGCTTCTTCGCTGGTGACATCCATTGCGACTGCCAACGCCTTGCCGCCCGCCGCAACGATGCTGCTGGCTACCTTCTGGGCGTTCTCGAGATTCAGGTCGGCGATCACCACCGCGGCGCCGAGACTCGCGAGTTTGCGAGCGCACTGCTCGCCGATACCACTTGCTGCACCGGTCACAAGCGCGACTTTTTTGTTCAAAGACATGTTGCTTTCCTTCCTTATCAGTTCCCGGATCGTTATTGATTCACCGCGAGTTTCACGTTCTCGCTTGAGGCCAGATAATCGAGCGCAACCTCGCCGATATCCAGCGTGAGATTGGCGATCACATGCCGCGCGCCGACCACCCGCTTCACCGGCAGATCGGCGACGGGCGCCAGGGCGTGCGGATGCAGTTCAAGCGCGGCCGGACCTGTCCATGCACCGAGGACGTTCACGTCGCGCAAATAGAAGCGCACCAGTTCGCACACGCGCAGTGAACCGTCAACATGCGGTATCACCTTCAAGAGGTAATTCGGTGTGTCCGCAAGCTTCTTGCGTTCGAGTTCCAGATCAAGCGGCGCATGCTTGAAGCCCATCGTGCCGGTTGCGATCCGTTGTGTGCCGTAATCGAGCGTGCCGAGCAGCGTGTCGTTGCCATCGACGCTCAAGGTCGGTTTCGCCAGTTTCTTCGGAAAACCCCAGATTTCCCGGCCACCGGCGATCGGGCCTTCGTCATCGAGGTACATCGAATGGGTGTAGTTGCCGAGGCGCCCTTGCTGGTCTCGCACCGAGATGACCTGACCGCTTTCGGTGTAGTCACCGAAACCCGACGAGTCCGGCATACGAATGAATTCGTAATGTACGAGATGGTTTTCCGGATGCAAGGGCTCCGGCACGATGGCGCGCAGCGCATCGAAATCGGTCTCGTACGAAATGATGAAGTATTCGCGATTGATGAAGCGGTACGGCGGGCGGGGATAGGCGGGATTGTGAACAGGCATCGCAAAGGCGTCTTTGCGGATCGAAGAAATGTTCATGAAACTCCTGATGACGGGCAGCGCATAGCGCGCCTGAGAAATAGTAGAGGCAATGCTCACGCGATGTGAACGGCAGTTTCCCCAAAACACCGTTTCCCAAAATGCAACACTGCCACTGGAACTTTGGCTGCATCATGCAACTCAGTGCACGTTGAAATACGCCATGAGCGGGAGACGCAGCCCCGGAAAGACAGTTCCTTCGAAGATATGTCTCGTTGCGCTATGGCCTGACAGCGAGGGGGAACGCTGGTGCACGAAAGAGGGAATCGACACGAGTCTCACACCCAACCACCTCGGTCCTGGTTGATGATGTCCGCTCATCCGCGACAAATGAACATCGCGGACATCCGCTTCATGCGCGACGACCAATGGGCCTCAAAGCGTATGCGATCTGCTCTTCCTTGTACTTGCTCTTCTATACGAGCATGACCTCCGGGTCGAAATTTCCGCACCATGCCGGAGTTTCCAACTCTGACCGGACCGGTTTTCTGGATCAAACTCAGTGCCGCCCACAGAATCAGGCAAGACTTCCAGAGTTTCCGAACAACCGAAAAACCTTGGCTTGAGTCAAACTCGGACAGGTTTCCACTGCTTCGCCAGAGCCCCGCACGCCATGGCCACGACAGCAGTGGCAACCGCAGCGGCCGCTTCGCCGCGGTTCTCCGGCCGCGCTCAACACCGGTCGCGAGACAATGCCCAAGGCATACGCGATACCAGAACCCGAATCACACGCGGAGTCATCGATGTCCACCACCCTGATTCTCAACGGCAAGTCCACCACGCTGGACGCCGATCCCAATATGCCGCTGCTATGGGCGATCCGCGAAGTCGCGGGTCTGCACGGCACGAAGTTCGGTTGCGGCATGGCGCAATGCGGCGCGTGCACGGTCCATCTCGAAGGACAGCCGATACGCTCGTGCATCACGCCGCTGTCCGCTGTCGAGGGACGCCATATCACCACGATCGAAGGTCTGCAGGGCAAGCCGGCCAAAGCGGTGCAGGCCGCGTGGGTCAAGCTGCAGGTCCCGCAGTGCGGCTACTGCCAGTCCGGTCAGATCATGTCCGCCGCCGCGCTGCTAGTGCAAAACCCGGCGCCCACCGATGCCGACATCGACGCTGCGATGAGCGGCAACATCTGTCGCTGTGCGACCTACACGCGCATTCGCGCGGCGATCCACGCCGCCGCCGACACGATCAAGGGGTGAGCGATGACGACCGATATTGTTGAAATGCAGAGCCCGTCGCGGCGCACGTTCCTCAAGGGCGCCGGCACGGCGGCCGCGCTGGCGTTGACCATTGGCTTCGAATGGGGCGGCTCGTCCCGGCGCGCCGTCGCTGCGGAGACAACCGGCGGCACGTTCGCCCCCAATGCGTTTCTGCGGGTCGGCGCCGACGACAGCGTGACCGTGATCGCCAAGCACGTGGAGATGGGCCAAGGCGCCTACACGGGCATCGCGACAATCGTCGCCGAGGAACTCGATGCGGACTGGGCGCACGTTCGCGTCGAAAGCGCGCCCGCCGATGCGAAACGCTATGCGAATCTTGCGTTCGGCACGATGCAGGGGACGGGCGGCAGTTCGGCAATGGCCAATTCGTGGACGCAGCTCCGCGAGGCCGGAGCCAAGGCTCGCGTGATGTTGGTCGCGGCCGCCGCGAAGCAGTGGCAAGTGCCGGCTTCCGAGCTGCGCACAGAGCGCGGCTCCGTTTATCACGACGCGAGCGGAAAGCGAGCAACGTACGGATCGCTCGCGTCGGCGGCGGCCACGCTGCCGGTGCCGGAAAAAGCCGCACTCAAGGACCCTCGAAACTTCCGGCTGATCGGCACCCAGGCCCCCCGGATCGACGTGCCGCCGAAAACCGACGGCACTGCGCAGTTCACGATCGACGTCACCTTCCCCGGCATGCTGGTCGCGCTGATGCAGCGCCCGCCACTGTTCGGTGCGACCGTGCGGTCCTTCGATGCGTCGGCGGCAAAATCGGTGCCTGGCGTAGTGGACGTGGTGCAGGTTCCGCGGGGCGTCGCGGTCGTGGCGAAGAGCTTCTGGGCGGCGAAGCAGGGCCGCGACGCGCTTAAGGTGGAATGGGACGACTCGCACACGGAAAAGCGCAGCTCGGCGGACATCATGGCCGACTACCGCCGGATCGCTGAAAAGCCGGGCCTTCCCGCACGCGTGGAAGGAGACGCGTCGAAGGCGATTGAGGGGGCAGCGCGCAAGCTCTCCGCGAGCTACGAATTCCCGTACCTGGCCCACGCGCCGATGGAGCCGCTCGACGCGGTCGTGAAGCTGACCGCCAATAGTTGTGAGATCTGGGCGGGCGACCAGTTCCAGACTGTTGATCAGGCGAACGCGGCGCACGCGGCGGGCCTGCAGCCGCAGCAGGTCAGCATTCACACGCTGTACGCGGGCGGCAGCTTTGGCCGGCGCGCCAATCCGGGATCGGACTACATTGTTGAAGCGGTGTCGATCGCGAAAGCGCTAGGCGCGAACGGCACGCCAGTCAAGCTCCAGTGGACACGCGAGGACGACATCCACGGCGGTCTCTACCGCCCGATGTATTTCCACAAGCTCGAGGCGGGGCTGACTCGCGATGGCAAGCTGGTGGGCTGGCGGCATGTGATCGTCGGGCAGTCGATCGTCGCGGACACGCCGTTTGCGGCGATGGTCAAGAACGGGATCGACTCGACTTCAGTGGAAGGCGCCGCGAACATCGCATATGCGATTCCCAACGTCTCGGTCGAGCTTTCGACGACGCGCACTGGCGTGCCCGTCCTGTGGTGGCGGGTCGTAGGCAGTTCGCACACGGCATTCGCTGTCGAAGCATTCATCGACGAAGCGGCGCACGCGGCGGGCCAGGATCCATTCAGGTTCCGACGCAACCTGCTCGCGCATCAGCCCCGCATGCAAGCCGTGCTCGATCTGGCAGCCGAGCGAGCTGGCTGGAGCAGTGCGCCTCTGCCGCCCGGCAAAGGTCGCGGAATTGCGGTAGCCGAAGCGTTCCACACGTTCGTCGCGCAGGTTGCCGAAGTCTCCGTCGACAAGGACGGGAAGGTCAAGGTCGACCGGGTCGTCTGCGCGGTAGACTGCGGCACCGCGATCAACCCCGACGTGATTGCCGCGCAGATAGAAGGCGGCATCGGCTTCGGGCTCGGAGCCATGCTGTATGGCGCGATCACGTTGAAGGACGGTCGGATCGTGCAGAACAATTTCGACGGCTACCAGGTGCTGCGGATCGACGCGATGCCGAAGGTCGAGGTGCATATCGTGCCTTCGACGGAAGCGCCTACCGGCATCGGCGAGCCTGGTGTGGCGCCCATTGGGCCCGCTGTCGCCAATGCGATTTTCGCGGCCACCGGCAAGCGGGTCTACGCGCTGCCGTTTGCAACGCAAAGCCAGGCCTGAAGCAGGCGGTCAAGAGAGTCGGTCGTGTGAAGGTTGGATCGGGGTCGTCGGCACGGCCCTGGTTCGGCGGTCGGCGTTGCAATCGTCGCAAAGCGTGAGCATCGTTTTGCCCTCCTCTTCGGATGTTTGCAACCCGTCAGATGCTTACTCCTGCTTTGGGCTACTGAGAATGCGTGCTGGCGCCGCTCGTTTGTGGCTCACCTGTTCGTCCGGATAGCGGCAAGCACAGGTCGCCGGATTGAAGCGTGATTTTCATCTGCTGGATAGGCTACAGGAATTGGCTACCACCTGACCAGGGTCATGAGGTTAGCCCTTCTCCCGGGTTTCGATCAGTACCGCACAGGGCGACTTTTCGATGACTTTTCCGCAGGTCGACGGGTTGGCCCAGCGGCGTAGCCGTGACAAATGGTGATGTCCCATCACAATGACCTCCGCAGTCAGCAGCCGGGCTTGTTCGATGACGACGTCGGGCGGATTTCCCGCGCAGAGGTGCCGTTCCACCGTGAGATTCCGTTCGGCAAGCTGTGAGGCTCCGGCAGCCAGGATGGATTGTGCGAAAGATGTCTGCGCGTGTGCGGGCGGATAGGTCAGGCCATCGGGCGCGACACCGCTTTCGCAACCGGGAGGTAACGCATAGGATGGGTCGACAACGTATAGAAGGTGTACGGTTGCCGTACCTGGCGCCGCCACGCGGCTGGCCAGGTCAATGACGTGGACACTCTGGGATGAGCCGTCCAGCGGAACGAGAAGGATATTGAACATGGCTGGAAATAAGGTCAGAAGTGGTGGACGGCGGATGCCAGCGGTGATGAGGAAGGCGGTGGCGGTTGACTGGGAATGTTGCTTTCTCAGGGTACCCCGCGTACGCGAGCACGTGCAAGCTCATTCTCCGTGCTCACCCTCTCGATGGTCCGTGTCAGGAAATGAGTGGCGCGCACACTTGCCTTGATCGTGTTGAATCGATGCTCGACATTCTGTCGCCGGATACGCATCATCTCAGGGGCATGATCGAGTCGCGGCTGCGCCTGCTCAAGCCGGTATCTTGCGGAAGGAAATCGCAAAACGATTCCAGCTATTGATCGCCGAAACGAGCAATGTCAGGTCGACGATCTCCTCGCCGCTGAAATGCGGCTTGACGGCTTCCCAACCACGTCGGGCACGTGGTCCTGCGACACGAGTGTGACGGCTTCCGTCCATTCCAGCGCGGCGCGTTCGCGGTCCGAGAAGAACGGCGTTTCGCGCCAGACGACCACGGCCGCCAGTCGGCGATCGGTCTCGCCTCCCTTGCGCGCATCGGTCGCGTGCGTGTCGACGCAGAAGGCGCATCCGTTGATCTGCGACGCGCGCAGGCGGACCAGTTCGGTGAGGGACATTTCAAGCGATGACTTGCCGATCTGGTCCTCGAGCGCGAGCGGGGTCTTGATCGCATTCGGGTTGGCCTTATAAAAATCGAGACGTTGTTCCATGATTCTGTTCCTGGGGACGGTTTAGAGAAAAGTGAGGTCGCTGCACTCGACCGACTTACATGTCCGACATCGCGCACAACGGTTGCGGTGTTTTGTCGTGCGATCTATGGGCGCAGCAGTTCCTCACGCGACTTCGTGAAATCTGTGTCGAATTACGCGAGGACCGCTGCAGGTTTATCTGGAAGGCGAGTCGGATCATCGAGGCTTCATACGGACCTGCCTGAGCGCTTCAAAGCTGCGGAGGTTTGACGTCGAGTGCAATCCGTCCGGCGGGCAGAAAAGTGAGTGAGATGACAGCGCCACCCTTGACTTCCGGAAAGTGGTGGCTGCCCGGCGCGGGTACCGTCCAGCCGCCATAACACCAGCCGTTCGGACCTGCGAGCGCAGCGCCTTTATTGAGCGGTACTATCAGATTGAACTCGCCGTATGGATGCAAGTGATAGCCGCCACGGAAGCTGCCTTCGGGGTTGTTCTGGGAGTTATCCGTGCTGTCCAACAGCACCGCTGTGACGCTGAAAAAGAACGACTCCGCGCAGGGCGTAACGAGAAGTGAACGGCGATAACGCGGGCCAGCGAGTTCGCCGTCAGCCGCCCAGCCCTCCTTCACGCCGAGGGTAATCAGTCGCGACAGGTCCTGGTACAACTCGCTTTCAACGCCATATTCCATATTCAGCCGTCGCTCGACCTCGATGCTCGGGGTCAGATCTTTGACCTGGTCAAAAGCGTGCTTTCGGCCCGCTTTGAGGCCGCCGGTCCTTGGGCCCTGCGATTTCCCGCCTATCGTCATGTCAAATTCGGCGGAGTGGTCAAGGGCGATCGATGGGTATGGATTGAAGGCGTCACCGCGCCCGCGAAAATGGAAGAGGGAGACTTCTGTCTCCTCACTGACGGATCGCCCTACTGTTTTGCCAGCGCTCCCGGCGTGGAACTGCAAGACGGGGAGAAGGTGTTTGCCAGTCACCAGGGGGCGGATGGGATTGTTCGCTATGGACGGGGACAAATGCGCACGATCAGCGTCGGAGGAGCCTTCCAGTTCGACGGTGACATGAGCGGCTTGCTGCTCAATTTGCTGCCCCCACTGGTTCTCGTTTCCGCGGATTCTCCGGATGTCAGATCGTTGAGTGCGGCCCTCGAATTGATCAGGGCAGAGACAGAGTCAGTTCGGCCTGGAGCCGCAGCGATGGCGGGCAGCATCGCGAATATTGTGCTGGTGAACATCCTGCGGGCTCATCTTGCCGCCAGCCCGAGGTCGGCGGGCTGGCTGGGCGCGTTGTCGGATCCAAGGATCGGCTCCGCCCTAAGGATGGTGCATGAAGAAATAGCACGTCGCTGGAAGGTGGAGGAACTGGCGTTGAAGGTTGGCATGTCCCGCACGGCGTTCATTGAGCGCTTCAAGGATCTCGTGGGGTTGCCTCCAGTGGAATATCTGATCCGCTGGCGCATGACGATGGCCAGGGATGCCCTGAAAACGGGCGACGACAATCTCTCGAGCATCGCCGCCGCCGTCGGCTACGCGTCCGAAACCACTTTTAGTTCGACTTTCAAAAGGATGTTTGGTCAGAGCCCCAGCCGGTATCGCTCGGAAGCACGAAGCAAGGTTTGAATGCCACGGGCAGGGTTTCCGCGCTGATAGCCACCACACTGCTGGATGGACCTGGCAGGCATCGGTCTTTTCAATCAACGAATAGTCAACCGCCGCAAGCAGGTGGCCGTTTACGGCGATTGCTGGAGGCAGCGCGAAACAGCGGTCAGGCGATCAGTTCCTGGAGAGCGAACCTGATGGCGCACCAAAACCCTCACCCTTTACGCGATGTCCCTGAAGCCGATGGCAACGGTGTCCGTGCATTCGTGGTTTTCTGGAAAGGACAAGACATCTTCAACCACCATCGCGCCGCCATTCGTCCCGACGACCCGCAATCCGTCAATTCAGTGACGAAAAGCGTTGTTGCGATGCTCGTCGGCATCGCATTGCACCAGCCGCATGCCTTCACGTTGCACCCCAAGCGTCACAGCAGCGCGACGGTGTTGTCATCGCCAACAATCAATCTGTGGAATTCATTCGGCAGACCCATTTCCGTTAGAAGTCCACAATCGCGCCTGCAGCCGCGAGATCCTCGCGCTTGCGAACAAGGCGTATGTTACGGAAAGTGCTGTAAGTTGGTGAATACTCCGAGTGGCACCGATTTTTGGATCGGCTACAGTTGGCCGACCAAACTGGCATTTATAGGGCTGCTGCCGCATGGACACTATTCCACAAAGGAATGAAGGCGATGTCGAACTCGACCTCCACCATCTGCAAGTATTCGACGTACTGCTGACCGAACACAGCCTGACCAAAGCCGCGCGCGTGCTAAATCTATCTCAGCCCGCGTTGAGCAAGACGCTGGCGCGACTCCGATTGTATTTTGGCGACCCGCTTTTTGTGCGCGTAGCGCTGCGCATGGAGCCCACACCGAAGGCCCTCGAACTCGCAGAACCCGTGAGGGCGATATTAAAAAAAATTCGTGCGCTGCGTTCGGACCACGCGTCGTTCGATCCAAAGACGTCAACGCGTAAGTTCAGCTTCTTTCTTGTTGACGCAGGTGTGGTAAAGATCTTCCCTGCGCTGTTGAACTACCTGGCCGCTGAAGCGCCGGGCATATGCGTGCAGTCGATTCCGTGCGATGCCCAACATCTCGATCTGTGGCTTGAATCGGGCCTCGTCGACCTGGCAATCGGCTCCTTCCCTTCGTTGACAATGGGTATTCGGCGTCTACCGCTGTGGACCGAGACCTATGTAAGCGTGACACGCAAAGACCACCCGCGCATCGGCCCGCATCCAAGCAAAGAACAGTTTGTCGCGGAGAAGCACGCGCTCGTGTCCGCATTAGGTACCGGGCACGAACACCTGGCAATTGAGCGGCTCATCGAGTCCGAAGTGCCGCGTAGGAACATAGTGTGTCGCGTCCCTGTTTTTACTTCGGCCGCGCTGATCGCTAAACACTCCGACGTGATCGCCACGGTGCCAAAGAATCTTGCCGTTGCAATGAGTCGCGACCTGGACTTGCAACTGGTTGAGCCGCCGATCGCATTGCCCAAACTGCAGATCGCTCAGTACTGGCACGATCGATGCCACCTCGAACCCGGCAACCAATGGCTTCGAAATACGTTTCGCAAGCTTTTTTCGACGCCCGGGTAAAGCAGGAGCACATTTAAGTCTGCATTGAATGGAAATTCAATGCAGACTTAACGCCAGCGCTACCTGTCGACCAAAATGATCCGAATCCGAGTTGCCTCAACTTGCGGGGTTTAGGACGAAATCGTAAGTCAACATGTAGCCACCGTCAGGCTGCTTGATCCAATCGGCTACCAACGTTTGTCGAACGCCAAAAACAGCATCGGAATCCAGATATTGGTCGCCGTTGCGAAATACGTGCGTGACCAACGTCTGGTAATTTTTCGCCTTGATCATGAAATGAAGGTGGGCGGGGCGCCAGGGGTGGCGTGCGGTGGCACGCAGCAAATCGCCCACTGGGCCATCGACCGGAATGGGGTATGCGACAGCAACAACGGTACGAAATTCAAAACTACCGTCTTGTTGGGACCTGAGTACGCCTCTACCTTGATGGGTCTCGAGATCCGGATACTGAACGTCATAGTTCCCCGTAGCGTCGGCCTGCCAAACCTCCAACTCTGCCCCGGCAATCGGTTCGCCGTTGCGATCCTTCACGGTGCCTCGCACGAGGCAAGGTTCGCCAACCGCGCCATTGGCGATGTCGGCACCGTTCTCATACGCAGGCGCGCCTTCTACGTGGAATGGTCCAAAAACAGTCGATTCCGTGCACCCGTCCGGCTTTTTGTTGTTCATCGCGACGGTCAACATCGACAACCCGAGGACGTCACTCAACAAAATGAATTCCTGCCGCTTGTCGTCACATTTTTGCCCCGTCGCGGTAAGGAATAAAATCCCTGCTTGCAACTCCTGTTCCGTTAGTTCGACATCACGGGCGAAGTCATGCAGATGAGTGATGAGGCTGGTGAGTACGAATTTCAAGCGAGGGTCCGGGGTGCCGGATAAGAGACCGAGCACAGCTTGCGTGACAGTTTGTTCATTGAGATTGCGCATATTTGTCTCCAATTGTTTGGTATGTTGACGAACCACCGACAACCCGTGAATTAACAATGGCCATCAAGCGACGCGAAGAAATACATAACGCCGCCTGCCGCGGCTCGTGCGATCAGATCTGCGGTCGCACACCCTCGTACGCGTCTTGTAGCAACTGTCTTATAGCCGCTTTCTCCAGCGGACGTGGATTCGGATATTGATTCTGCAGCGCGATCGCGCATGCCTTATCGAGGTCAGATGCGTTCATTCCAATATCTTTCAGCGCCAACCGTGCACCGTTCATTTTCGCCAAATCGAAAACGGCTTGCGGTGCGCTGGTGCCGTTGAGCGCACGCGCGATACGCTCCATCGCCCGTGAGGCGGCCGTCGCGTTGTAGGCCAGTGCATGCGGCAAGATGATAGTGTGGGTTTCCGCATGCGGTAGGTTGAAGCTACCGCCTAATGTATGACACAGCTTATGATGCAGCGACATCGCCACGGCCCCTAGCACCGATCCACACAGCCACGCGCCATAGAGCGCGTCCGCTCGCGCATGCCGAACGTGCGCATCTTCAGCGTCGAGCGTCAGTAGGGGCAGCGCTCGTCCGATGGCAGCGATGCCTTCGGCGGCCATCAGATCTGTGATCGGATTGGCGTCCATGGCGTATAGACCTTCTGCCGCATGGGCGATTGCGTTGATCGCGCTGCTCACGCTTAAAGATACCGGCAGCGAGTACGTCAGTTCGGGATCGTAGATCACTGTCTTCGGCATGACACGAATATCGCGACCGGTCTTCTTCAACCCTGCTTCGGTTATGCCGTAGATCGGCGTCATTTCAGAACCGGCGTAGGTAGTCGGAATAGCAAGGACCGGAAAGTCGGACTCGAGTGCTATGGCCTTTCCGAGTCCTGTCGTCGAACCACCACCGATCGCTATGGCACAGTCGGCGTCAAGACGGCGTGCCAGTTCGCGTGCTTCGCGGGCAACTTCAACCGGCACATGCATAGCCGCCCTATCGAACACGCCGGCGACACGAACTCCGAGAATTGCCGCTATCCGTTCTGCATCCCGAAACTGATCAGGTGTTGCGAGTATCAGTGTGCGACGTGCGCCAAGTAGATCGACTTCCGCTTCGAGCCGGCTCAGAGCACCGGCGCCGAATACGACCCGCTGCGGATGGCTTTCAAAAATAAATTCATTCATGACAGTTTTTGCCTGGGTCACATCAGATCAGGACCATCGCACCGAATGCGACGCGGCTTGCGGCCGACCTCGCCCTATCAAGGAATCGGACGGTCATCGCCTCACCGAGGGCTATTTCAGTGTCCCTCTCAACAAGCAAACGCACCGTGCGCGCGCCAATCCGTGAATGTTGCTCTCGAACTTGCAAGATAGCGCCGATCCAGGGCGCCGCAACGTCCTGCCTTTTTACGGTTCCTGCGTAATCTCCGACCGGCGGTGAGCACATATCGCGGGGCACCGCAACGTCGATCACACGGCAAGCGGAATCACTCGGCCCGAACACCGTCCCGGGCAGCTCGTGGGGGCGATTCAGCATTGCATTTGCGCTGGTAATATCGCCTAGCTGGATGAGCCGCCTTGTTTCGCTTGACGAACAATGAGCACCGTTCTCAATGCACGCATTCGGCGGCCGCAGCGGCACGGGACGTACGTCGAATCCCAGGTAACCACCAAGATTGTCCAAATACTCAATATTCCCTTGGCGCCCACTGCCGCAGGCGAAATTCTCGCCAACGATAAGTGAGCGCATGCCCAGCATGCTCACCAGAGTCCGCCGCACAAAATCGTCTGCCGATTCCGTACTTCGCTCCTGATCAAATTTCAGAACAAGACAATAGTCAACATGACCAGTGGACGCTAACAAATCCGCACGACCTTCAAGGGTCGATAAGAGCGCAGGGCAGGATGCGGGACGCAACGTGGCAAGCGGATGATGATCAAATGTCACTAAGACGGTAGGAAGCTGCAGGGCCAATCCTCGTTCTCGCAACTTCCGCAGAACGCGCCTGTGCCCACGGTGAACGCCATCGAACATCCCGATCGACACGGCCGACCCGGACAAATTGAATTCACGTGGATCGGAGATGACTATCATGGAAGACTCCCGTAAACCCCGTCAATAGTGGATCAAATTAGCTTGCAGGCTTCTTCAAAGGAGAGCCGTGGGCTGCGAGCGAACAACTTGGAGGGGTCCCCGCGACCCAGGCCGCAAATGAAGTTCGACTTAATCGACGTGCCAGCGAAAAATGCGGCGTCAACCTTCGCATTGTCGAAACCCGACATCGGGCCGCAGTCCAGACCGACCGCGCGTGCCGCCGCGATCAGATATCCGCCCTGCAGAGTCCCGTTGCGAAAAGCCGTTGTTTCAGCGAACCCGGCCTTCGCTTCGCCTTCGAACCAGGTCTTTACAGCGGGATTATGCGGAAAGAGTCTGGGCAGATCATCGTAGAAGCGAGTGTCATAACCGATAACCGCGAGCACCGGCGCCGTCATGCCCTTATCTACATTTCCCGGACTGAGAGCGTTCTTCAGTATTGCCTTACCGGCTTCACTGCGCACGAAAACGATCCGAGCCGGCGAACAATTTACTGAAGTGGGACCCCACTTCATCAGTTCGTACACTTGCTTCAGTTGCTCGTCCGATACCGGCTCAGCAAGCCACCCGTTTTGGCTACGACCCTTATGAAACACACGGTCCAAAAAATTTTCATCAACCATAATCTGTCACCTTCCTGGAGAGAAACTGTACCGTGCGAAAGCACGGTACTTACACCGCACGCTGCTCAGGCTACTGAAGTGCTCAGGTTGCTAGTGCGTCAGATGGACATTGTTCCGCTGAGCGCCAGCGATTCTTGATGCCGTGCCGAATCGAGCGCTTTGGCGTAGTCGGCAGTCGCTTTGTAATCGCTGTTGTCGTCGATTTCCGACTCGATTCCACAAACCTTGCGAGCGAGCCTTGCGTACGGGCCCGAGCCAGAGAATTCCGCCCGTTGCATGGTCAGCGTGCGAATGGCTTGCAGCGGCGTGCCGTTGAAATTCTCGAAAACGAACAGGCGGCTACCCCAGTCCGTCAGGAACAGGTCACGGATTACCCGGCCGATCTGAACGCGGTCATGTGGCTTGCCGACGGGGCCGCTATTCAAGCGTTCAAACCACGGATTGAGCGTCGCATCGTTCCACTGATCTTCGCTGGCGAAGATCAGAGCACTACGGCCGGAAAGGTCGACCAGCTCGTAGATCATTTGGGAGAAGTTCTCGAGATACAGCGCGCGGCCGAAGTCGTAGACCAGAATATTGGGCTTGTAGTGCCCGCCTGGCGTGTGAAAACCCAATTCCTCTGCCGCGATAACGTGGGCTAGCATGGCCTGGTGAAAACCAATTAGCTTCGCTACGCGAGTCATGACGGCCGGAATCTTGTTGGTTCCGATATGCTCAGTGATCAGGACGGCCAGTCCGGCCATCAGCTCGGCGCGCACCATCTGGCGAACCAGCGCATGGTAATGCAGCCAGTCGAACACGCGTTGCGGGTATAGCTTGGCATGCTCAGGATTGCCAATATGGAAGACATGCGACCACGGAATGAACACATTCTCGAAAAGAGTCATACCGTCGAGTTCATCGCCCTGAGAGGCCAGCGGGTGTTCGATCGGATCATCCTTCACCACGCCTTCACGACAAACGATCGTCACCCCTTTGGCATTGACCGGAGTTGCCGCAAAAATGACCTGCTCGCCAGGAATGCCGGGCCTAAAAAATACGCCGATATGGATCCAGTCGGCAAAAGCGACGCCGGTGCCGATCGCTTTGATCCCGTTGACAACGATTCCCTTCTCATTCTTCTCGACTATGCGCAGACCCGGCGAGCGCGCCTGTGCTTCCGGATTGGACCGGTCCATTTGCGGATCGACAAATTGCGGTGCGCAATTAAAATCGTTGTCTTTCGCAAAGTTGACGAAGTTAACGATATTTTTCGCCTTGATGTGACCTTCCGCACCAATGGATTGAGTTTCCCACGGCGTCGGATCATCCAGGTAAGTCTGCAATACGTAGTTATTCACATCGGGACTACGGGGAAAGGATGCGCCAGCCATTTCGCGCATCACTGTCTCGTGGTACTTCCGCTTACGCCGGAGTTGGTCCTTGTTGTGATGGCCGAACCATTGCATTGAACGTCGCTTCCCATTTTCGTCGACATAGGTCATGACATCCTGCAAATCGGGGCGATGATGCAAGTCGTAGAAATCTGCATGGCGCTGCGCATAGTCACGCGTTTTCGGGTGCGTAGCGATGTTATCGATTTTTTCGTTTCCCACCCAGACTTGACGCCCGTCATTCAGGGATTCGAGGTATTGACGACCGGTTCGGATCATGACTTTTTCCTTCAAGTATTAATTGAAAACGACTGGTTAAAGCGGTGCGGGGTGGGTTGTTGCATAGGCGCGCTGGTAGTAAGCAAGGGGGTGGCGCTCGTCTGCTTTAGTGGTTGCGATAACGCGTGCGAAAATGAGGCTGTGCGTTCCAACCTCAATAGCATCTGCAACATGACAGTCGAGCGTCATCATTGCTTCTTTGCAGTACGGCGCGCCGCTTGCCAGGGTACCCCACTGACTCTTGGCAAACCGTTCTGGCATTGACAGCCCACCGACTCCGGCGAAAAGCTGGGACAGTTCACTTTGATCTGCACTTAGCCAGTTCACAGTTAGTATCCCGTTCGCTTTGATTACGCCGTTAGCGAAGCTGTTGCGGTTTACGCAAACCAGGATAGTCGGAGGCGTGTCGCATACTGAACAGACTGCAGAGCAGGTAACGCCAGCTCTGCCACTCGATCCGTCAGTCGCCAGGATAGTCACGGGAGTGATTGCCTTGGAGAGCGCCTCCCTGAATTCAGTCGCGCTCACGTCGGCGGATCCTGTCTCCGGCAAATTTGCCAGCAGCGTGGCAATTGCCGAAGCGGCCGCTAATTCTTGTCTCTTCTGCGTGTTAGACATAACACGTCTCCAGATGGAAGGTTACTCGGACTGTTGATTTCCTTTCCGTTTACGCAATTGATTGTTGTCCAATCTTTTGCGTGAATCTACGGATTGGCGGCATAAACACTATTCCCTCAGGGCATCGAGATGGATACGCAAAACGACTCCTCCGCTGTGTGAAGGTGGAGGTGGTCTAAGGGACACAGGATGAGACCTACAAACCTGCCGTGAACGTCCCAAATTTTCCATCTGGCGCAACCCAAGCTCGCCGATAGAAGAATTCCCGTTCGAATACTCGTAGCCGCCGTAGGCGTTTGAACTAGGGCCACCCATTCGGGCGTGCCCAGTTCGACGGCTTTACACGTTTTCGGCGGGGCGCGCCGTTGAATCAGTTCAGCCTTGTACAAGCCGTTAATCGTTTCGGCCAATCAGCGAGAGACCTTCAATTCCACACGACAGTATTTGCGCCGTTGCCTTGAAGTCGCGGAGGCGTGCAGGCCGCAAATAGTCACAGCAAACCGCACTGCACACATTTCCGCTGTTTCGTTCATTGGCGCTTTTCGGACGCCGGTCGCGTCACTACACCGTTCGTTCATCAACGCCGGCGTCCGAAAACCGATAGAAGAAGAAATACGACGCCGCAATGCAGATCAATCCTTCCTCGTTCCGGTTGAGGTGGCGACCCGCTTACAAGGTCGTCATGTACATCTGGTCGGCAGTTCCCGCAGGGACACCGAGTTCCGCGGCGACTGCAGCGACCCCTTCTTTGGCAACTTTGAGGTCCACTCGACCGTCGGAAGTGAAATGCGGGCGGACGTACTGCTCATAGTGTTGCTCCGCTTCCGCACTGGTCAGTCGGCCCAACATTGAAGCGATGTGTTCGACAGCCAGGCTGGGCTGTTCGGCGATCGTCTTGAGCGACCGCTTGTACGCCCGCACCAGCGCCTGCAGGGCCGGATCGTCAAGCGAGATGCGCGAAGGGTCCACGGCGAGTCCCACGGTGGGGATCTCGAAGTGGTCGCCCACCCAGGACAGCACCGAAAAACCTTCCTCGCGGGCGACCTGTTCAGCCGATAACGTGCTGCCCACGTAAGCCGCATCAATCGAGCCGTCGCGAAGGCGTCGCAGGTCCATCTGGTAGTCACCCGGGATTCGCCCCACGCATTCCACGTCGCGATCGGGATCCAGTCCGTGCTTGCGCAGCACGATCCGCGCGAAGACTCCGGGGGCAGTGCGGGCCCCGTGGACCGCCAGTCGACGGCCTCGAAGGTCTTCCATGGACTTCACGCCGTTAGCGCCGACGAACCAAAAGAGCGGTCGGTGCGTGTTGACGCTGAGGGCTGTCCATTGGATGCCGTCAATCATCCGCGACAACAGAGCCCGACCAAGACCGATGGTTGCGCCGGTGCGCACACGTTCAATCTTCCAAACCGCTCCGTCGCGGAGGGCGACGTGAACACCTTCATCTTCGAAATATCCCTCTTGATCGGCTACATGCGCGATCAGTTCCTCGTGAATACCGGCCCCGACATAAGTCAGGTCAATCGAGAGCATTGGCAATTAACACCTCTGTCAGGTCAATCAAGCGCATTGGCAAAATAATCCCTCTCCGAGTCCCGGATACGATCCGGGCGCCCGTTGTGTTCACTCCATACCAAAGCCGCCGCTCACCGGAATGTAGTGGCCGGTGGTGAAACCCGACGCGTCACTTGCCAGATACGCCACCGTATTTGCCACTTCGCCAGGACGGGCAAGACGTCCCATCGGTATGGACGCAGCGATTGTCTTCAGCCGTTCAGCGGAGATCAGCCCGGCCGAAGTAGCGCCCTCCACGGTGGTCGGCGCAACGAGGTTGGCGGTGATTCCGTGGCGCGCCAGCTCCAGAGCGACGTATCGCACGAACTGGTCCAGGGCCGCCTTAGCGGTGCCCAACGTAATCATCCCGTCACGCGGACGACGCGACAGCAGGGCACTCAGATAGATCAGCCGCCCGTGGCCACGAGAAATCATCCCTGGCACAACAGCCTTCGTTGCCAGGAAGGCGGCGCGCAGTTCAGTGTCCACCTTGCCGCCGAGTTGCTCCCAGCTTAGGTTGGCAAATGAGGTAACGTCATACGGCGTCAACGCGTTGTGCACGAGAACGTCGACCCCGCCCCATCGCTGATTAATTTCATCGACCATGGCGGCGACATCGTCAGGCTCGGTGACGTCGCCTTTAATCGCCACAGCCTCTCCACCGGCCGCGACGATCGTCGCGACCACGTCTTCGGCCTGGGGCGCACTGGCGCGATGGTTGACGACCACCTTGTATCCTTGTTCGGCCAGAGCCATCGCAATAGCCGCACCAATGCCCCGGCTGGCTCCAGTGATTAGCGCGACTGCCATGAAGTCACCTCCATTTCAAGACTGGCCAGGTACTCTTTCCCGGGGCACAGACGCGGCCCCACACAGGTCAAATCAGTTGTACGCATTAGTGAAATAACTCCTCTATCAGGTCAATCGTGTGCATCGGCAAATAACTCCAAATTTCGGACGATGTGGGCACTCGGCATATTCAATCCACGACAAGGTGCCTTGCGCGTTTTGTTTGATCTACAGTACACCGCTCAAATTCTTAACTCTACGGATGCAGCCTCATAGACACTATTCCGTAGAGGAATGAAGCGGATCTCGCTCCACGAGCAGTCAACGAATTGCATGATGGTGCGATCACGAACCCTGGGCGCTGATGGCCGACGACCAGGCGACGCCTATTGGAACGGCATATACATCTGCAGCCAGATGCGATTCCCCTCTGGCCGATTGCGGACCAACATTTCGCGCTGATACTTGAGCGCCACGGAAAATTTACGGCTGCTGTACGCGATGGACGGGCCCACAGCAATCACCTGTCCGCGGTTGCCGTTGCCATTTACCGACTGTCCGTGCTGTGTATCGTCTGTCATCTGTCTATAGAAATATCCGCTCGTCCCGACCTGCCACATCGGAGTAAAGCGGACCCCAACGTTGTAGTCGACGATAAACTCGTTCCCCGAGTGATAGTCGGTTACGTGATTCACCGAATTCACGCTGTAAAGCGCACGCGCACTAAACTCCACATTCGGCACCGGCATCCACGTGACGGCGTAGTTTGGCTGCATCGAGTAGTAGTTTCGCCCCGGGTTCACGAGCCGGCTTGCGTCGAAACTGCCGGTCGGCAGAAAGAATTCGAGGCCTACCACTTGATGCAGGTTGCCCAGATGCCAGCCGAGGAAGAGCGGCCCAACAGTCAGGTCCGACAGCCCGGTCGCGGTGCCGCTCTTGTAGACCGTGCCTTTTGGCGTGTGCGCGTCGAAGTGCAGATCGAGATTCACAAACGGAATGTTCGTCCGCGTCTCGAGGGTTGCGCCGAGGAACGTCACATCCCGCCAGACATGAGACAACCTGAATGCCGCCGCTTGCGCGTGCAGCGAGAACTCCGATACGCTGCCTGACGGGTTCCCGTTATTGCCTTCGAGCGTCGTCGCCTCGTATTCCTGCAGGTACACGTAAATGTGATTGCCCGGCGGCGGCTGAACGCCCGCAAGCAGCGTGTTCACGCCGACGGGGTAGTTGTTCCCGCCGTTTTCCGTGGCATGCACGGTCGCTATCCCGCTGCATGATGCAATCGCAGCGCCCGCCAGAAGCGGGATACTGACAGCGCGACAATAGCCGCGCAACTCGAAAAAAGACATACCTTCCCCTGCGCGCTCGTCCGGCATTGCACGGCGCTGTTGATGTATTTCGTTATGCTGGATGGAGAAACGAAGCGCGTTAGAGGAAGCGCATGAGTTTGCCCATCAACCCGGAACGCCTAAGCGTGCGTGCAGGCTTCCTCAAACGAGAGGCGCGGACTACGTGAAAAAATCATTTCGGCAATTCCATAGCCAGGTGCGCACAAGAAGTTCGACTTCACCAACGTTCCGCTAAAGAACGCCTCGTCGATCGCCGCATTACTGAAGCCCGACATCGCTCCGCCATCCAGACCGATTGCGCGCGCAGCGGGAATCAGATATCCGCCTTGAAGCGTGCCGTTTCGAAATGCAGTGGTGTGTGCGAAGTCCTGCTTCTCTTCGCCTTCGAACCATGAGTTGACGTCGGTGTCGTGCGGAAAGAGCGTCGGCAGTTGCTCGTCGTTGACGGTGCGCTCCTGCCAGCCATTCTGGCTGCGCGCACGGTGGAAGACGGCGGGCCTTGCTGCAGTAGTTGCGCGTATGCCATTTCACTTCTCCTGATGTCGATCCGGCCCATGGACTTCCCCGCAATGGAGCAGACTCGCGGTCTGGTAGGGACACTGCATATTTCGAACTGGTTTTGTTCAGCTACAGTAGGCCAACCAAATAAATCCCTCTATGGGCGCGGCGTCATAGACACTATTCCCCAGCGTAATGAGGCGGATCTGCGCCAGCTTCACGTGTTCGATGTCCTCCTGACCGAGTGAAGCATCACGAAAGCGGCACGCGTGCTGAACCTCGGTCTATCTGGGCACATATGCTGGCTTCAACATCGCCATCTTCAACCCGGTCACGACTGGAATGTCACAACGCCTGGCCGGCCTGCCGATGTTTTCCGGCATGACGTTCCGGGTGTGCATCTGCATCGCCTTCCTGGTGGTCACTATCATTTTTCTCGTCGTTCAAATCCGCCCATATCGAATGAGCGGCGCGGCGAAATCTGTCTCGAAGCCTGGGCATGGCGGGACAGTGCCTCCACGACGACTCGACAACCGGCAAATGGCGGTCGTCGGAATCGTGCTCATTTGCCTGACGACCTTTGTCTACGGTTCGTCGACGCGCCACTGGGCCGAGACGGAGATGATTGCAATGTTTCTCGTCATGGCGATTGCCTCTGGGATCGTGTGTGGAATCCGGCCGGGCAAGATTGCGGATACATTCCTTCACGGCTGTAGCGGGCTCATCAAAGGAGCGCTTGTGGTGGGATTGGCACGGGCCATCTCGATCGTCCTCAGTGACGGGAAGATCCTGGATCCGATCGTCAACATACTCGCCGGAATGCTTGCACCGCTTGATTCCACCGTGGCTGCGATCTGCATGTTTCTGAGCGCCGCATTGATTCACGTCGGAATCTCGTCCGGATCAGGCGAATCGGCAGCGCTGATCCCGATCTTCGCTCCGCTCGGCGACACGCTGCACCTGACCCGCCAGGTAACAGTCCAGGCGGAGCTCCTCGGCGAGGGCTTCATCAACTGCTTCAACCCAACTTCCGGTGTCTTGATGGCTGTACTTGCAACGTCCGGCATTCCCTACGTCAAGTGGGTGCGTTTCATCATGCCTCTCCTGATTGCCTGGTTCGCCATCTGCATCGTTGCCATCGCAGCAGGCGTCGCCATTCATTGGGGACCCTTCTAGCTAGCCGCTTCCTCATGGATCGAACATGCTATTACCTGACCTCAGTTCCGTCTCCGGCCTGCAGCCGTTTTCCGGAGATATGCGCAAGCTCCGCTATACCCTGCATTGCTGCCCAGAACTTGCGTTCGAGGAGGTGCGGACCGCGGAGATCGTGGCAAGTTGTCTGAAAGAATACGGTTACTCGGTGGAGACAGGCATTGCCGGCACCGGTGTGGTCGGAACGCTGCGTCTGGGCACAAGCGAACGTAGTATCGGAATCCGTGCCGACATGGACGGACTGCCGATCAGCGAGCTCAACGAGTTCAACCACAAGAGTCTCCATCCGGGTCGGATGCATGCGTGCGGCCACGACGGGCATACCGCAATGCTGCTCGGAGCGGCTCGACACCTGGCGCGATGCCAACGATTTGATGGCACCGTGCATCTGATCTTCCAGCCAGCGGAGGGGCGAGGCTATGACAGTGGCGCCAAGCGAATGGTCGAGCAAGGGCTCTTTACGCGGTTTCCCTGTGACGCGGTGTTTGCCATGCACAACCATCCGGGCGCTCCGGCGGGCACGTTCATGTTCCGCAAAGGAAACTTCATGGCCGCAGGCGACCGCGTCCTGGTGAGAATCGTGGGCAAGGGAGGACACGCTGCCCCTCCACATTTGGCCAACGATCCAATCGTCGCGGCAAGCAGCATCGTGATGGGCTTGCAGACCATTGTGTCCCGCAGTGTCGATCCGACCAGGTCCGCAGTCCTGACCGTTGGAAGAATATCCGGCGGAACGGCCCCCAATGTGATTCCGGGGGAGGTCGAATTGAGCATCAGCGTTCGATCGTTCGACACGGAAGTCCGTCGGATGATGAAAGAGAGAATCATCAGGCTCGTGCGCGCCCAGGCTGAGAGTTACGGCCTCACTGCGGTCGTCGATTATGTGGCGGGCTATCCGATGGTGACGAACGCCGATGCGGAAACAGAGCTTGCGATACAGGTTGCGAAGGAACGGGTTGGCGAGGACCGGGTTACGGAACAGATGGGCCAGACAGGTGGAACGCTATCTGCCAATCCAGTAAGCGGTCGAAAACCATGCGCGTGGCGGTATGGAAATCGATGACCCGGCGCGCAATGTGATGTTTCCCGTTTCGCCGTCTTGCCAACCGTTCCCGCCCGCACTCCATTTGCGGTTTTGACTCAATCTGGGCCGTTCCCGGAAAGTCGCCGGCCACTCCGGTCGAACGGCGCACAGGACACGCGTTTTCGCTCATTTCGCAGGCGTCGCCGAAAGCGGTTCGAGCCCGCTCCGCGAAATCGCGGGCGCTGCGTCCGGCGACGACAGAAATTGGATTAGCGCCTCTGCGCCGGCCGGATTTTTCGCATTGATGGCGACGCCTCCGGAGAACACCGTGTACCTCTGCACTTCAGCGGGTAAACTGCCGACCACCGTCACCCCCTTCACCGGCAACAGTTCGACGACCTGCTGAATCCCGATCTCAGCCTCTCCATTCGCGACGGCATTGGCGACCTGCTCGACCGGAATCATGCGGCTCTTGCTCTCCATCGACCCCGCGATGCCGAGACGCAAAAACAGTTCGCTGCCGACATAGACGCCAATCGGGCTGTCCGGATAGACGATCGACTTCGCTGCAAGCAGCGCTCGCCGCAATGCGTCGGCCGAGCTGATATCCGGCTTCGGCTCCCCCTCGCGAACCACCATGCCGATTGCCGAGCGTGCGAAGTCCACTTTACTGTCAGGCAGGACCTTACCGGCATTGATCTGTTCATCGAGCGCATACCCAACCACGATCAGCACGTCGGCCCACTCACCACGCGCAAGCCTCACAGGGATCGCATTTGCGGCCGTACCCACCGCAGGCCCCCAGACGGTGATCAGCTTGCGGCCTGTCGCCTCCTCGAATTGCGGGCCCAGTTCGCGATAGGCCGACGCAAACCCGCCCGAAATCATCACCTTGACTTCGTCTGCCAATGCGGCCCCGCTGCCCAGTAACGCGCCCGCTACGCAGAACGCGAGTGCGCGAATGCCCAGCTTTCGGATGGTCACGGCCCCGCCCCAATGTCGATCGGATGATCCAGTCCGGATATGCATCGAGTCCGGATGCCAGGCACCATGTTAGCTGGCATCGCGTGCGGCAGCGAGGCTGCCGCTGCCTCTGCTTCACAATACCGCCGTCGGCGGGCGCTGTTTGACCTATTGCGTTGAAAAACGACTTCTTCAGCCTGCCTTAAGGTAGTGCGCGAATACAGCCGGATGTTGCGGCTAGTACGCGATGAGTTTCATACGCGCTTGCTTCGTAAGTTTGCTCTGCCTTGGAACCCACGCCATACCTGGCTGAACAAACCGGATGCGACAACGACGTAGTCGTATCGCCGATTTGTGAATCTCCGGTCGCCTGTCGCGACGCAATCCGTGCGAGGCATGGATCCTGTACAGGTCGCGGCGACGAACCTGGAGCGACCGTGAGCACGGTTACCGCCGGTTGCCGGCCTCGAAAAAAATTCCACGGGCGCGCAATGGACTCCGTCAGGCATGACTGCCGCTGCATTCTCTAGCCGCGCCCGGAATATCTCTTCCCTCCGACCCGTTTACTCGACATTTCTCTCACGGCATCCGATTTGCCGATTTCACCCCGCTACATCGCATCGCGGGTTGTCCACCGCAAGGCATCGTCATGGTCGTGACAGGTGACCCGCTGACCGGCCATGGACAGCCCGCGACTCAACTTTCAATGGAGGTTAAGCCACACATCTATACCTAACTGCAGATCTGTCCGTTGACGCGGGTCAACCTCAGGAGCACTCATGAAATCGCTATTCAAGCCCCGCAGCTTCAGACCACTGGGTTCTGGTGCTGCCAGCCTGTCCGCTGCCGTCTTCATCGGCGTGTTGGCCGCAGGCCAAGCATGCGCGGAACAGCCGCCGCCGCCTTGCCATCCGAATCCCAACGCCGCCGCTGACGGCGCGCTGGTGCGTCAGCGCGGCGACATCGCGCACCTGCCGGATTCGCTGCAGGATCTCCTCCAAAGGATGGCCGAGCGGCCCCATAGCTATTTGCCAATTCAGGCCTATGCCGAGGCCGACAAACCGAGCCAGCTGTTCCAGTATTTCCTGCTGTCCACGGTAGGATTCGAACCCAATCCGTTTACGACACGATTCCCGGGCATCAACGACCAGGCGATGCTGACGGCAACTGGCGGCAACTGCGGCTTGCCAACCATCGGTGCGGTGCGCCTGGTGGTCGAGCCAAAGCCTGGGCTGCCCACTGATCCCAATAACGTTCGCGCCTTCATCGATGTATTTACCGACCTGTCAAATCTGTTTGTGATTAACAACGAGAGCGGGTGGTACGAGGGCTGGATGATCCACGATTTGCAAGTGCCGAATGTCGCACCACCCCGTCCCGACGGGCACGCCCAGTTCGGCACAATGACAGTCGCGGACGCGGACGCCTTGCGGGCGATGGGCACGCACCACAACGTGCCGGGCCAGCTATTCACAATGGATGGCAAGGCACCGCATTTGCCCGACGCTTCAGACCGCTTCCCCGACCGCCAGACCAATATCGTGCCGATCCAGTTAAGCATGGGGGCGCTCAACTGCATGCAGCAGTCTGATTGTCACGGCTACTGGGAATTCAACTACACGACCAACTGGATCCATCCACTCTACGAGTTGCCTTTTACCGGCGGTATTCCCGGTACCTTTGAAGCCGGCAAAGTTGGCGCGCTCTCGTCACTGATTCCCGGCTCTGGACCGGCAGGCGTGAAGAACAGTCCCATTGACTATGGTGACGATCCGAACAATGCGGCCCCGCTGGGTGGTGCAGGTCCGCGCGACCCCGACCGATTCGACGCCACAGTCGCTAACCAGCGGGAATACCGCCAGCGCTTCATCCCGAGCGGACTCGCCCACGAAATCTACCTGGACACCTACGTGCGAGTGGCATCGTTCGAGCAGGGCACGCCATTCCCGCAGCGCTTGTACGACGCCTATGCGGCAGAAGTCAAACGGGTCGATACCAATGGCGACGGCGTCATTTCGGCACGCGAGGGAGACGTGGATACCGCCAGCGATGGGTTCCCGGACAATTCCCGCCTGTTCTTGCCGGCGACTTCGTTCCGTCGCTTTGCCGTGACGCGCGAAATCAATGACGGCTCCCTGGCACCGCGGTTCGCGCCCAGTCAGCGGGCTTGGGTACTGACTGGCGCCGCCATAACCGTAAGCCCGTCGCGGCCGGCGTCTGCGGGTCGCGATGGCGACGACCGCTGAAGGAAACTCGTCGACCTGACGGGCTGTCTCCTGAGTTGCGAGAGGCGTTCAAACCGTACCGTGCGCTCTCCAGGTAGGCAATGGGGCCGCCCAAAAGGCGGCCCTATTGCTGCCGCCTTCCGTTGATGCTCATCATTCAACGGAAAATAGCGAAGACAGGCCCCCAATGTCGGCTTCGGCCGACGACACAACCAACGCAATTGCCACGCTAACGTCCGTTGCCTGGGGCGAAGCTGACGCTCCGGATCGCATGCGCAATTGCTGAACGCGCACAAATTGCCTCGCGGCGACCGTTAATCCGGGGTCACCGAAAGCCCCAGGTATTCGAACGCGGGGATGCTGCTCGCATGGACGAGAGAACTGAGCGCTCCCACCGACACAAGCACATCGACGGTCGTTCGGCGCTTTGATACGAAACGCCACGTCGGTGACAGCGTGGGCACGGCGGGTTCATTGCTAGCCTGACGTAGCGCTGCCAGCAAATTGACACGATCGGGCGAATGCGCGACAAAGCCTTCGTTCGATACCGCAGCCTGATTGATACCCAGCAACGCACACACCTGCTGCTTGATGGGGACGTCGTTCGCATTGGCATCTCGCAACTGCTGGACCAGCGGCAGGATACCCGCATCGATCAGCCTGCCGGCACGTAGCAGAGGTGGCAATCCAGGCGTCCAGGCTTCAGGCGGGCACGCCTTGTACATTGGGGTCGGTGCGATGAATGGATTGGTCTCAGCCGGATAGATTCGGCACACCAGCGGCCTTTGTTCATAGATACCGCATCGCATGTCGGGCAGGAGATTCGGGCATGGGCCCGCATACGCGCCCGCCAGAATGACCACGACCCTCGTGGGTAACGACCCACTCATCGCGGCAAACGAACGACGGCGTGTATGCGCCGCCTGGAGATTGTCCTCAGGTGGCTCCTCGGGCCATGGCAACGCGTCGCAGAGAATCTGCACATCGTTGCCGCGCTCCAGCCAGGCAACCGCCTCTGTCACTGTCAACGGCAATCGCAGATCGTGGCAGCACTTGCCGCACATCGTGCACTCAAAATCGATATCCATGCCTATTAGCCTTTTCGTCGTGCGACGGTCTGGTTGTCCAACTTCATGCACGGCGGGCACATACGAGGGCGTCCGCCCTCCCATGTGGCTACCGGCAAGCTCGATCAATAGGGATTAGTCGTTTGGAAGCGGCCGATCTGACAGGCAATCTGGCATTCTTTCGCGGATATCGGCTGGGCTCGAGTACGCCCGTTCAGCCGTTCGGCGCCGCCCCTTTTCAGTCCTGCTTCAATTCGGCTTAAGAAGATCTAAGCATTCTGCAGTTCACAGAGGCATTGACGCCGGACGATTGAATCTGCGACGGCGCGTCATGCATCGTCAGCACGGCACTTCCCTCAACATCACGAGACCGGAGAAACACTTCGCAAATCCGACCGAAATTCCATCGGCGCATCGCAGGCAACTGCTCGTTGCAGGCGCGGGTGCAGCCGGCGCGGCGGTCGCGGCGATGACCGCACCGGGCGTCGCGATGGCTGTCCTTTCTGATGCGGATTTGAGGCCTTGTTAAAATCCTTATAAATCATGATGTTAGGCGATTCCCCGCTCCGCAACCGTGGCGGATTTCTCGCGAAAAAGTCGTTTTAGATCAATCTCCGCAAGAAAATTGCGGAGCGAATCTGACTGTATGCGCGACGCCGGCGAGTCACGCTTTGCTTACAGCATCGAGAGTCCTTCGCCTGCTTCTTCCCCTTCTGTTGGCTTCGCGATGCAGGGTTCGGAAGTTTCGAGCGTTGGTTGTTCCTCGAATACGCCTGCGTCGATGAATGACGGATTCGTCCGGAGCAACGGCCATTTGGCACCGCTCTGCAGTCAAGCCGGTGCCTGTGCTGTCTCACTTGCGCCGCTGTCTCCCAGCCGCGCCGTACCGGTCTAGTGGGCAGGGCCAGACTGATCTTTGCCACCGAACGCACCCTTCCCTGTGGATGCACGCGGAACCTGGCCGTGGCAGCCGCGGCGATCGAGCTTCTTGCGCCGTTCCACGCGTCCGTCCACACCACACCCTGCAGGTCCTGCGCCTGTACCGTGGCGACACTACGATGGGTAGGCCTGCGTGCTAAAATCGCCCGACCGAAAGCGCGCAATAAACAGAGAATGTCGAACGCGCGCCGTTCAATCACATAGCGCTGCTCCATGGTTGAACCGAGTAGCAACGGGAAAGGTCAATCAATGGCAATCGAAAAAAAAAGCAAAAGCGCGGGTTACCACCGCCGCGCACGATGAAAAGCGGCTGGAAATCATCATGCATTGTGCCGACTTGTTCGACAAAGTCGGTTACCACAAGATGACGATGCAGATGCTGGCTGACGAAGCCGGGCTGGGGAAGCCAACCCTCTATCATTATTTTCCCGGCAAGGCCGACATCCTTTTCGAGATGCATCAGATCCACATGGATGCATTGCTTGGCGACCTGGAAGCCGAAGTCGCCAAGTGTTCCGATCCTGGCGTGCTGCTGACCAGAACCTGCGCCTCGGCCCTTCACCAAATTGCAGAGCACCCCGGATATGTGCGCGCCTTCATGGATCACTATGGCGACCTCGAAGGAGAGCATCGGACGACGATAAAGAAGCGCCGGCAGGAATATTTTGACCGGATTTGCTCGATCATCACGGACGGGATTTCCGCCGGCAAGCTCCGCAAAGTTGATCCAAAGCTTACCGCACTCGTCTTCCTGGGTATCTGTAACTGGGCCTACAAGTGGTATCCGGCTATGGCCGCCGAAACACCCCCGAACCGCATGGCCAAGCAGTTGTGCCAGATTTTTCTGGACGGCATCACTCGTCCGCGATGAGGATGGGTGTCGCGTATCTTCCGGGGGCGCAGAAAGGGAGGCTGTTGGGCTAACCCCCCATCCCGCCGCCGGAAACTACAGCAGATATTTTGGGTTGCTTATGGAAACCCTATTCCTTGTCACCAGCAACAGATGTTTCCCTACCGCGTCGCGCGCTATTCCTGAGTCCGCTCCTCCGCTGCGGATCATCTGGCAAAGGGAACGGTTGCCGTCACCCAGTGCTCCTGTCAAGGAAAGACCTGAAAGGCTTTGCACCTCCTCGGGCATCTGTAGAAGTTCAACCAGACTGCTGAATTCTTCCCGCTCATGCGCGTAGCCGCTTTTCAGCTCCCGCATCGCGATGGCCATCGCGTTCGCGATCATGAGGGCAGCATGGCACTGGTTTGCGGGCAGGATGGGTAACACTTGCTCCCGCAGGAGTTCACGGGCGGTCTCCAACAATTGGTCGCCGGTTGGTTGATCGCGCATTATGCATCCTCGCTCATAGTCAAGATCTCGTACTCGAGTTCCGGGACCATATGACCGGTAAGCGCCAGTATCAGAGACTTCTCGTCACCGGAAACATGGCGTTGCGCCTGCTGAATGGCGATAGTGGCCCACGCTGCGTGGGCCATGACTTCCCAATACCGCACCTGGTCTCGATCAATATGGCGGCCCGAAATATTCTCGTAGCCGCGGTAAAAGTCCTCCCGCTCCCCGATACCCCCGGCTTCGCGACCATTGGCGCCAAAGCGCCAGCATTTGGCGCAAAACCAGCCGATGTCTTCCAAAGAATCGCTCCAACCGGCGAATTCCCAGTCGAGAATGCCGGTCAACCCGTGCTCATCGACCATGTAGTTTCCCGTGCGAAAGTCGCGGTGACAGAGGACGATATCATCGCGTGGCGGCGCGTGACGTTCGAGCCATCGAAGGCCCCATTCGAGGGCCGGGTATGACAATTTCTGGCTATCCAGATAGTTCCGGCAGCGGGACACGCAATGGAGGGCGGGAGCCTCCTCATACCATTCCAGGAAAGTCAATTCGGAGTGTGGCGGGCGGATGGAATGGATGCGCGCAAGCTCCATACCCAATCGTTCGGCCAGTTGCGCCCGATCTCCCCCAAAGCGATGGTCCTTGACCAACATGTGGCCCGCGGCAGTTCCACCAATCCGCCGCATGACGAAAAAGGGGCGACCGATAACGCCCCTGTCCTCGCATAGCCAAAGCGGCTCCGGCACAGTCACGCCGGCCAGGAAGGCAGCCTGGAGCAATGCATATTCTTCAGCCCGGTTATGGCTTACCGCCACGCCACATGACGGGGAGTCGGTTCGCACCACGGCATCCAGGGACCCACTGTGTGAGCCGCCAATGATGTCTGCCCGGATCAGCCAGTTTTCCTGGACGGCGCCGCCGGCGAGGAGTTGCGAGTCGCTGAGTACAACACGTTCGGCGCCGGTTTCCCGGGCAATGAATGCTTCCAGACCGTTTCGCAAAGTGTCGTGCATGGGCTGATATCTCAGAGGGAACCGACAAGATGTCCGCCATCTACCGCAAGGACGGCACCCGTCATGTGAATGCTCGCGTCCGAAGCGAGAAGCAGTAGAGCGCCATCCAGGTGTTCTGGCTGCCCAAAGGCGCGACTCGGGATGCGTCCGCGCAGGCGGTCGCCGGCCTCGCTGGCGAGGAATTCCCGGTTGAGGTCGGTGGCGATGTAGCCGGGCAGTATGGCGTTGGCGCGTATGCGGTAGCGGGCCAGTTCCAACGCCATGCTCTTCGTCGCCTGGATGAGACCGGCCTTGGAAATTGCATAAGGAGCCACTCCCCCCGCAACCCGTTCGCCAAGAATCGAGGCGATGTTGACGATGCTGCCGCCTTTCCCGGCCGCCACCATGCGCCGCGCGCCCTCCTGGGCTACCCGCCAGGTACCCCCCAGATTGGTATCGACAACCATGCCCCAGTCGTCTTCGGTATGCTGAAGCAAAGGTTTGGTCAGGGTAAGCCCGGCACTATTGACGATAACGTCGGGTACCCCGTGATTCTGGGCAATCATGTCGAAGCAGGTCGTCACGCTTGCCGTATCGCGCACGTCGAGAGGGACTGCGAATGCGTTGCAACCCAGCCGCCCGATTTCATTCACCAGATCGTCCAGTTGGCCGGTGCGCCGCGCGGCGACGATCACCGTGGCACCGGCCCGAGCCAGGGAGAAGGTGAAATGCCGGCCAAGACCGCTGGACGCCCCGGTGACCAGCACCGTGCGGCCGTCCAGGCGAAACATGTTGGTAATATTGTCGAGCATGCTTTTAGTAGTCCCGTCGGATGCCTTTGAGAACACGCCTCGCAATACTCCACCGGTGAACTTCCGAGGGACCATCGTAAATGCGGAAGGCGCGCATATCGGCAAAGATCCGGGCGACGGGAGTTTCCCGGCTAACGCCTTGGCCTCCAAGGATCTGGACACAGCGATCAACAATGCGCCAGCAGGCCTCCGCAGCAATCACTTTGGCGACGCTGGACTCATGCAGAGCCAGGCTGCCTTTGTCGAGCACCCATGCTGTGTGCCAGATGGCGAGGCGAGCCGAATGCATGTCCATCTCATTGTCCGCCAGCATGAAACCCACGCCTTCGTGACTCCCCAGCGTCTGGCCAAAGGCCTGGCGACGCCGGGCGTACTCCGTGGCGATTTCATGGGCGCGACGGGCAGCGCCAAGCCAGCGCATGCAGTGTGTCAGACGCGCCGGGGAGAGGCGCACTTGCGCATATTTGAATCCTTCGCCCAGTTCTCCGAGGATGTCAGCGGCAGGAATCCGCAGATCGTCGAACCTCACCACACCGTGGCCGCCCGGGAAACAGGTATCGAGGGTTTCCATGCTGCGCTCGACGACAAAGCCAGGGCGGTCTGTATCGGCGAGGAACATGGTTGCGCGGCCGTCCTCCAGCCTGGCCATGATAATGGCGAAGGCCGCACCGGAGGCCCCCGTAGTGAACCACTTGCGCCCGTTAATGACGTAATGGTCACCATCCTTCAGCGCGGTCGTTTGCAGCATGGAGGGATCAGAGCCTGCCCCTGGCTCGGGCTCCGTCATGCAAAAGCAGGAGCGGGTCTCGCCAGCGGCCAGCGGTCGCAGCCATCGCTCCTTCTGCCCAGGCGTGGCGATGGCCTCGAGCATATGCATATTGCCCTCGTCGGGCGCGAAAATGTTCAGCGCTACCGAGCCTAGCATCGAGTAGCCGGCCTCCTCGAAAATAACGGCCTTTTCACGGTGGTCAAGGCCGAGACCGCCGAACTCCGCGGAGGCATGAGGTGACAGCAGACCGGCATCCCTGGCCTTGGCCACGAGCTCGCGGCGAAACTCCTCGGTGGGGCCGTGCGACGTTTGCCGCGGGTCCATCTCCAGTGGGATGATCTCCTCGGCGATAAAGCGCCGCGTCCGTTGCTGAAGCTCGCCCAATCGTTCTGATATTGCGAAGTCCATGATTCTCGTTTGTCCAGTCTGATTTATCGCCAGCGCTTCAACTGTAGCTATAGAACCCGCGGCCGGATTTCCGTCCGAGGTACCCCGCATCGACCATCTCCCGAAGCATCGGCGCTGGGCGATATTTCGAATCGTTGAAGTTCGTGTAGAACACCTCCATCACGGAAAGCATCGTATCCAGGCCGATAAGATCAGCGAGCGCCAGGGGACCGATCGGCTGATTGCAGCCCAGCTTCATGCCAGTATCGATTTCTTCTGCAGAAGCCAGTCCTTCCTGGAGCGCAAAAATGGCCTCATTGATCATCGGGCAGAGAATCCGGTTGACGGCAAAACCCGGACTGTTCCTTGCAACGATGGCGGTCTTGCCAATCGCCTTGACGAAGGTTTCGACCCGGGTCTGCGTCTCGTCGCTGGTCTGCAGCCCACGAACCAGTTCCACCAGTTCCATGAGAGGGACTGGATTAAAGAAATGCGTTCCGATGAATTTTTCAGGACGCCGGGTCGCTGCTGCCAGCCTCGTAATCGAAATCGATGACGTATTGGTCGCGATGACGGTCGACGGGTCCACGTTGGCATCAATCTCCTTGAGGATGCGCAACTTGATAGCCTCATTCTCGGTCGCAGCCTCAATCACGATATCCGCCGACGACAGGTCGGCATATGACGTGGTGCCTTTGATCCGACCGACAATCGCCCCTTTCTCGTTGCCGGTCAGCTTCCCCTTCTTCATCAACCGGTCCAGGCTGATCGAAACGGCCGCGATGCCCTGCTGCACGGCCTCAGTGGAAATATCCACCATGACGACGCCGAACCCTGCAGCAGCGCAGACCTGCGCGATGCCGTTGCCCATCGTTCCCGCCCCGACGACACCGATCGTTTCCATATTCATGCTGTTTCCTCTGGATCATGGGTCTACCGCATCAGACCCGCTCGAAGATTGCCGCGATACCCTGTCCGCCGCCGATGCACATGGTCACCAGGGCATAGCGCCCGCCTGTTCGATGGAGTTCATGAAGTGCCTTCACGGTGATAATGGCGCCCGTTGCCCCAACAGGGTGCCCCAGCGATATACCCGAACCGTTAGGATTGACCTTGGCCGGATCCAGGCCGAGTTCTTTGGTGACGGCGCACGCCTGGGCGGCAAAGGCTTCGTTGGCTTCGATCACGTCGAGATCATGGACGCTCAACCCCGTTCGCTCGAGAACTTTCCGCGTTGCCGGCACAGGACCGATGCCCATGTAAAGCGGATCGACACCGGCGTGGGCATAACCTACCAGGCGCGCCATCGGCTTCAAGCCAAGGGCCGCGGCCCGCCCGGCCTCGGCAAGCACCACGGCCGCCGCACCGTCGTTGAGGCCGGAAGCATTGCCGGCGGTGACCGTGCCTCCTTCCTTCCTGAACACCGGTCTCATCTGAGCCAGTGCTTCAGCCGTCACTCCGGCGCGCACATGTTCGTCGGTATCGAAGAGCACCGGCCCCTTCCTGGTCTCGATTTCTACCGAAACGATCTGCTCCGCGAAATAGCCCCCGGCGATCGCGTCGGCGGCGCGGCGCTGGCTCGCCAGCGCCAGTTCATCCTGCATTGCGCGAGTGATGCCATAGCGCTGCGCGACGTTCTCTGCCGTGATACCCATATGGACCTGCTGCCAGGGATCATGGAGGATCCCATCCATATAGTCGACAACCTGGGTATCCCCCATTCGCGCGCCCCAACGCATCCCCGGAACCAGGTACGGCCCCCGGCTCATCGACTCCGCTCCGCCCCCGATGGCGACGTCGCAATCACCAAGCCCGATCGCCTGGGCAGCCGAAATGATTGCCTGCAATGCCGATCCACACAAACGATTGACGTTGAAGGCCGGCGTCTCTTCGGGGATATTCGAGTCGATCGATGCCACCCGGCTCAAGTAAGCATCTCGCGGCTCGGTCGGTACCACGTTGCCCATCACCACATGACCGACTTCGGGCGCAGCCACCCCCGAGCGGCGCAAGGCTGCGCTGACCGCGATCGTACCCAGTCTGGTCAACGGAACGTCTTTCAGTGAGCCGCCAAAGGTTCCAATGGGAGTACGGGCTGCGCCCACCACAACTATTTCACGCTGAGACATGACTGTTCGACCCTCAATATTTAATACGCTATCCGAATCGATATAAACCGATCCATCGCAGAAGACTCTCCGAATTTCCTGATTCGACTGATTATCCCAAGCGCTCGAGTATGGTGACGCCGCTCACTCCAGGGGCGCCATACACATGGGTATAACCGAGCCGTGGATTGCCTTGGACCTGCCGCCGACCAGCCTGCTGACGCAACTGCACGCAGACTTCGATCACCTGTCGCAAACCGGAAGCGCCAACTGGCTCACCATTTGCCATACAACCGCCATCGGTATTAATGGGGATGCGACCATCTATTCCGGTCGCTCCCTCACGTAGCAGCATCTCCTGCTCCCCGTGCCCACAGAAGCCGTTTTCAGCCATGTGGATAATCTCGCTGCCGGAATCGGTATCCTGCAACTGGATCACATCGATGTCTCGAGGCCCGACGCCGGCTTCTTCGAAAGCAGCTTTCGACGCGATCACCGTTGGAGATGGCGCCTGCCTGGCCGCCAGCGCCGGACTGAAAACCTCGAACGAGCCATGATGCCGCGTGCGAACCACGGCCGCCTTGACCAGAATAGGGTTGGCCTGATAGCGCTTTGCCACGCTGGCGCTGCACAACACCACCGCCGCACCGCCCTCGGCCGGACTGCAGAACATATACTTCCGCAGGGGCAAATTGACCGGGCTGGAGGCGGCAATTTCGTCACGGTCCAGTTCGCGATGCCGCCAGGCATTCGGATTGAGCGCGCCGTTGCGAAAGGCTCGCTGCGCCACGCTGACGAGGGCATCTTCCGAGATTCCGTGTTCGTACATATAGCGCTGCGTCTTGAGCGCGAAAAAACTGGGTGGTCAGCATCAAGCCTGTTTCGCCGTACCAGTCTTCGAGTCCCCAATCCCGTGGCTGCGGATTGAACGCGCCGCGCGGATGCTTATCGAAGCCGACTGCCACGCCAATCTCAGCCATTCCGGAGCGAATCGCGGCGATCACGCTAGCCAGCGCGCTGCCGCCGGTGGCACAACCATTTGCCACATTAACGAAGGGAAGGCCAGTCAGGCCGAGTTCGTTGCACAAGGCATCGGCGTTGCCTGCATCCTGACTGCCGCCATAGGCAACCTGAACCGCGTCCCAGGAGATGTTGGCATCCTTGAGCGCCTCGCGTACCGCGTAAGCCCCTTGGGCACGGCCGGAGACGCCATCAAAGCGGCCGAATGGATGCAAACCAACGCCAATGATTGCGACATCGTTACCCATTATCAGTACCTTCCATCGTCTGCTGAGTGGGGACAAAAACGAATGTGAAGATGCCCTCGCCATCTGGCGTTTTCCCGTACGGTTCCACGGCAAGCGTCATTGACATGCCGATTTTCAACTTCGCCGAGTCTGCGACGGACAAGCGGCTTTCGATCTTGACTCCGGAAGGCATCTCGACGTAACCCACCCCATACGGTTTGAAATCGGCTTCGGTTTCACCGCTGTTATAGGGGGCCTTAGGCAGAAAACTCTGGATAGTCCACGACCACAAGATCCCCTCGCGACCGATATCGAAACTGTCCATGCTCGTCGAGCGGCAACTGGTACAACCTTCCCCAGCCGCGAAATAGACCTCTCCGCAATTCCTGCAGCGACTGCCAATCAGGCGCGGCGGTCCGTCGCTTGATGTGAGCAGGTGCGAACAGGCCAATCTGGATTGATGTGCAGGCATACGCTCTTCCATCCTGGTATCGTGAATCAGAGTTCGTTAATCGTCTTTGCGCTTATTGGCATCTTGTGCAGCTACCACCAGACAACGTTTTTCGCAGAGTTACCCGGGGGTGTCCGAAGCGCGCCGACGCTGCTCTCAGGCGACCGTCAAGCGTTGAAGCGGCCAGGCAGGCACTCAAAGGGCACAGCGTCCGGATGATGGACCTGGTTGAAAAATCCCGCCGTCACCGCTTCGCCGTACCATGCGTCACCCGCACCACCAATTCTTGCCGGCTTATTCGGGTAGCACGTATGCTGACTCGACACGCACAGCCATCTCTGATCACGTGGCAGCGTCGTTCGCCGTCACCTGCCCCAGGAGATAACTCAACTACCCTGCACTTGCGTAAGCACGCATCGCCAGACGTTCAGTATCAGGCGGGAATACGCGCCACGTACCGTCGCCGTGCCTGAAGAAGAGGATCACAACCGAGCCTTCCGGCCGCAGTGCTTCGACTCGCACATGACGTCTATGATCGGAACTTGTGCAGCTGAAGCGGGTTACTCGAACGGGCGTCGTCGGAGCCGGCGCCAGCCATTTTTCAACCAGAAAACGCAAGGTGTTCATCTGCCTTTTCCTCTTCATGCCCTTCTGTTCAGCCGGCTACTTTCGCATTCGGACTAAGCAGCCTCGACATCAGGGCCGTCAATCATTGCGCCTGATTCGTTAGGAGTTCAATCCGACATCATGTCGACTGAGAACGTCGTATGACTTTGCTTACTACTCAGCGCACCAGTACGGAGGCGATTGGCGGGGTGACTTGCTGGCTACGCCGCGAGCCTTACTTCGTCGACGACTCCCCAGCAATCCTCTCCTCGTCCACCGTACGATCAAGAGTATCGACCGACCGGTCGGGTGTCAACTTTTTTCGAGTGCACACCGCGACTCGAAAACTCGTCAGCGATGCGATGGATTGAGACAGAAATTGTTGTGTCGCAATGTTGACACCCGACCGGTCGGTCGAGTAGATTCTATCAACCGACCAGGCGGACGGGAAGAGTGATGGATTTTATGGATCTTCGCGGAAAGGTGTGATGAAAAATCGCCATTTTTCAGATTCGAGGCAGCATGCAAGTGAGGATCTTCAGGCGCAGATATTCCTCATCTCGCAATCCGTACGCGCGTCGCTGGATAACCCGAACCTTGTTGTTGAGTCCCTCAACGAATCCGAGCGGCACCTTGTTTTCTGGCTTGCAATAGGAAGCAATCCCGTCCCAATGACGCTCGACCATCGCGGCAAACTTCTCGTAGGGCTTCAAACGCTGCCACTTCAAGCTGGATTTCCAGTTCTCGAAGAAGCGACGTGCCCAGCCTTCGCGCTCGTAGTCCCACAACTGCCCGAACGACTCCTTGAGCAGGTACGCGGTATTCAGACGTCGGTTCGCTGCGAGCAGCGTCTTCAACGAGTTCCTGCCTTCCATCGACAGGTTCTCGCGATGACTGAGCAGAACGTACTTCTGGCCTTTGATGTAGCGCCGCTGCTCGCCTTGCAGGCGAGCGTATTCGCTCTTGCGCACTTCATCCAGGGCTTCGTTGAGCTGCTTTATGACGTGGAATTTGTCGTACAGGATGGCCGCATGCGGCACGCGTTCCTGCGCGACGTTGTAAAACGGTCGCCACATGTCCATCACGACAAGCCGGATGCCGCGGGCTTTTTTCTCGCCCAGCCAGTCATAGAACTGATGCATGCTGGCCTCCTTTCGATCTTCGCCACCAAACCAGATTGCACGGCCCCGTATCAGGTCGCTCACAACAATGCGGTACGTCTGTCCCTTGCCAATCGAAATCTCGTCGATGCCGATGACCTTCGGCCCGGGCGTGCCGAACCGCTCCAGTTGCGCCCGCATGTACTGCATCTCGAGGTCCTTGACCGTGTGCCAGTGCAATTGCAGTTCGTCAGCCACGTCCTTGATCGTGCTGTCGCGACAGCGGCGACCGACGTACCACGCGAAGCGCTTCGTGTAGTGAGGGTTGTCCGCCAGAAAGCTCAGTCGTTCGCCTTTCACGCTGCCATCGCATCGACAGCGGACCCGACGAGCTTCGAGTTCCAGGTAAATCCGTACATCGCCGTTCGGCAGATCTCGAACGCGACGCACCCTGCGATCGTGGATCGAGCACCGCCGACCACATCCCTTGCAGGCCGTTTTTTTTGAGCGCCGAAACAGCGTGACGACGCGTGCCATGCGATCACCGAAGACACCGCGCAGCGCTTCGCAAGGACGGAACCCGTCGAACCGGTATGCGTCGGAAAGACGCTTGAGTTTGCGTGAAGTAGCCATCGCGAAATCATGCCCGATTTCGAGAGGCCATCAAGACGCGCAAACCCTTGCCCAGATTGGCTCTCCGACATTTTCATCATGAAAAACCATCACACTTTTCCGCGAAGACCCGATTTTATGTAGTGAGAGCATAAGAGATGAAGAGCATGGGAGGAGAACGGCAGGCGCCGCCAGCGTAGCGGCACAGCCATCGATGGCCGCATGGAGCAAACATAAGGAAGTCCACGCGCGGCGACATCATGCAATGCTTTTTCGTGTTATCGGGGTGAGATTTTCCTTCCTGTCAACTGCAGCCTGACTCTGAGTTGGACACTCGGGTCGCTGCAGTCGGGAAGGCCGTGGAGATCGACGGTAATGCAGTCCGTTCGGGTGGCATGTCACGACCTGCCCGACACCGCATTCGCAACCTCCACAGTCGTCCGGCCGCCGGGAATGCGCTCAGGAGGTTTCCCGGTCCGTCACAAAGGATTCTTAGAGGGGAGACAACCGAGCATGAAGAAGTCGATATTTGCGCTGGTAACGCTGGGAGCGTTCGCCGATGCGGCGCAGGCTCAGTCGAGCATAACCTTGTATGGCGTGGTTGATGCACCGATCGAATTTGTCACAAACGTGGCCAACGGTCCTCCGACGGTCAATCTCACGACCGGCACCCTCACCCGCCAACCTGGCGGCAACCGCTTTTCGCTCGCGCCGAGCGGCGGCCTGTCCAATTCGCGCTGGGGCCTGACTGGAGCCGAAGATCTGGGCGGTGGTCTGCAGGTGATGTTCACCCTTGAAAACGGTTTCGGCCTCCCAACCGGCAGCCTGCAGCAAGGTGGCCGGATGTTTGGTCGTCAGGCGTTCGTCGGCCTGAAGCACAGCACCTACGGCAAGCTGACCTTCGGCCGCCAGTACACTTCCATGCTCGATGTGTTCGCGAACTTTGGCCCGCTCAATTTCTCGACCATGTATGAGCCAGTGGCGGCACAAGTAGGCTTTAACTATCGCCAGGACAATACCGTCAAGTACACGGGCGTATTCGGAGGACTCACCGCCGAGGCGCACTGGAGCTTCGGCACGGGCGTCACCGCCGTTGGCGAGGTGCCACTGGCTGGCGGCGGCGCCGGCCAAACGCCGGGCCATTTCCGGGACAACACCGCCTATGGCGCCGGCGTGACGTATGCTGTCGGCCCGTTCGGCGTAGCCATTGCGTATGATCAATGGAACCCAGCCGTTACCGTCGGCAACCCCGGCGAGGCCAAAAAGGCTGGCGTGGCCGCCAGCTATGCGTTCGGCTCGGCCAAGATCATGGCCGGTTACCGCTGGGGACAGACCAGGGACGCCTTCGGCAACACCCTCGTGCGTGACGACTACTACTGGGCCGGCGGCAACTACCTGGTCACGCCGGCTCTGAAACTGAGCCTGGGGTTCTACTACGACAACATGAAGACGCTGCGCATCAGTTCCACGGCACCATCAACCAACCCGCCCAATCCATGGCAGGTCAGCTTTGCTATGGACTACTACCTTTCAAAACGTACCGATGTTTACCTGACTATGGCCTTCGTAAAGAATTCCGCCCTGGACTTTGACACCCCGGCCAACAGCTTTGGCGACAACTACTTCCTGGCGCAAGGCAAAAACAATCAGTTCGGCACCGCCATCGGCATTCGCCACCGGTTCTGATCCGTGAAGCCAACTCCACCCTGGCTGGTCTTCATCTGCGACCAGGAGTTGACGCTCCGGCCGCCCGCAATCCGGCTGCATCTTGATGCCGTCCTTTAACTGCAGTCCCGGATACAGGAGCCGCTGACAGACGAAGCAGGGAGCCTTGACATTGCCGATCAGAGTGGTACATTTTGTCAATCGACCGTACGGTCGGTCGTGTGCTGGAGATGAGTGGCAATGATGCTGTTACGGTAGTCGCAAAGGGTGCCGGGCATCGCATTTTTCAGGTACTGGTCATGACCAGAACAGAGTCCAGGCCTGTCGTTGTGAATCACTACTAGGAGATGGAATCATCATGGTGGAAAACGAAGTCATTCAGTATGAACGCGCCGACAACGGTATTGCGACGATCTGGCTGAACCGCCCGCATAAGCGAAATTGCGTCAGCCCGCAATTGCTCAAGGAACTGGAGGCGGCGGTTGATCGAGCTTCGGAAGATGAAAAGGCACTTGCCGTGGTCTTCCGTGGTCGCGCCAATACCTTCTGTTCGGGCGCCGACCTGGACCAGCTGGTCAGCCCTGTATTGCATGCGACCTCGAGTTCGCTGCAACTGGCGATCGATTCGGCCCGCACCTACGACAAGATCTTCAATATGAAGAAGCCGACCATCGCCGCAGTCGAAGGCTATGCGGTCGCGGGCGGCTTTGAACTGATGATTTCCTGCGATTTCGCCCTTGCGACATCCGAAGCGCAGATCGGCGATTTCCACATCCGCCGGGCCCTGTTCGGCGGCGCGGGGCCGATCTATCGTTTGCCGCGCATGATCGGCATGCGCCGCTCCAAGGAGCTGATGCTGACCGGCAAGCTGCTGAGCGGCGATCAGTGTGCCGAATGGGGCCTCGTGAACGCTTCGGCAACGGCCGCCAAGTTCGATCAACTGATCCAGGATTTCTGCGCGCCGCTGATCGACAAGAGCCCGTTCTGCATGTGGATGACCAAGATGGCGGTCAACCGCGGCCTGGATGCCGACACCAACAGCCTGATCACCCTCGAAACGATGACCTGTAATGTCGTGCATCATTCCGAGGATGCCAAGGAAGGCGTCCGCGCCTTCCTCGACAAGCGCAAGCCTGTCTGGACGGGTCGATAAGAATCGGAGGAAACACAAATGCCTGCAAGCTTGGTGATTCTGGCCTCCCGGCCGCCGGAGTGGACCCAGGAGCAATTTACAGCCTGGTGGCGTGGTGAACATGCCGCGTATGCCAGAAAACTACCGTGTTTGCAGGCGTATCGCCACGGGGTGGTCGCTTTTGACTACGACCACCCGGCGCAACCGGCGTGGGACGGCCATGCGGTCCTTACCTTCCCTACGCGCGCAGCGCTGGATGCTGCGCTGCGTTCCCCCGAATGGGACGCAGCCGTGAGCCACGTCGGCAAGATGAAAGGGAAGCGTATCGCCATGATCACCGACGAAATCGATCTGCTGCCGGGCACTCCGGCAAGTGAAGCACGTGGGGAGGAAACCTGACATGTCCTCCGCATTGACCCCGGGGTTTGCCACGGACATGTTCCGGCTCGACGGCAAGGTTGCCCTGATGACGGGCGGCCGTGGTGCACTCGCCGAAGCAATGGGAGCAACATTGGCCGATCTCGGATGCGATGTCGCCTTCGCTTCGCGCAACGAGCAGGAATGTGCTGAAATCGCAGCGGACATCTCGACCCGTTTTGGCAGGCGAGCCATAGGGCTGCGTTGCGATATCTCCCGCGAAGAGGAAGTCGAAGCGGTAGTTGGCCAGACCATCGAGCGACTGGGCGCGATCGATATCCTGATCAATAACGCCGGAGCCTCGTGGTGGGGTCTGCCCGAGGACATTCCGCTTTCGGGCTGGCGCAAGGTGATGGATGTCAACGTGACCGGGACGTTCCTCGCCTGCCGGCATGTTGCCCGGCATATGATTTCCAGAGGCGGTGGCGCGATGATCAATATCGCCTCCGTGGGTGCATTTCTCTCGTACACACCCGACGCCGGCCAGGTCGTACCCTACACCACCAGCAAAGCGGCCGTTGTTCACCTGACCCGTGATCTTGCAGCTCAATGGGCCGCGCACGGAATTCGGGTTAACGCAATTGCGCCGGGGTCGGTCGAGACTGGCATGACGGAAACGCTGACCGAGGCGATTCAGACGAAGCTTCTCGATGGCATTCTCATGCATCGGTTTGGCAAGCCGGCCGAGGTGGCCGGTACGCTGGCCCTGCTGGCTTCGGCCGCAGGCAGCTTCATCACGGGACAAACCTTCATTGTTGACGGGGGGCAATCAATTGCCTAACAAAGAGGTGACCACCTACGCGGCGGACGGCCTGACCTGGACCGACGCCTCACTGTGGCAACAGTTCGATGCCGGTTACGAGGCCTCGCCCGACACGCTCGCCCTGGTTGAAGCCGACGGGCGTTGCTGGAGCCGTGCGGAACTCCACCATACGGCGACAGCAATCACGCAAGCGCTGCAAAAGAGCGGAATTCGCGCCCATGACCGCATCATGCTGGAGGGCAACAAGACCGCGCCGACGATAGCCGCCGCCCTCGCCATATCATGCGTCGGCGCAGTCGTCTGCCCTTATACGCCCGACCTTGGCAAAGCGGAACGACAGGTCCTGGAGGAGCGTCTTGGTCACATCGCGCTCATCAGCGTATCGGAAGCCGAAGCGCAGCCGATTCCCGGTGCACATGGCCTGCGCCTGTCGTTGCGCCGACGGCACGAGCCACGGCCGTTGGACGAGGCCGATACCGCCGCCGCACTGATCGGCTTTACTTCAGGAACCACCGGCGTGCCGAAGGGCGTGATGCACTCCAGCGCGGCGATGAACTACACCGTCCGGGCCTGCGAGCGCGTCGCCAGCCTCGAAGCGAACGATTCGATCATCGGCGTGGTGCCGCTGGGCAGCGCCCCGGGTTTTACGTTTACCGTGCATTTCAGCCAGGCCCTGGGGCACCCGCTCGTCATCGTCGATCCGTGGGACGCCCTGCGCGCCCTGCAAATGATGGAACAGTATTCGTGCCGATGGGGGATCTGCGTTCCGACTCACCTCGTTGCCATGGTCGAATGCGCCAAGAGCGGCCAGTGGACATCACGCAGCCCCCTCAGGGCGCTCGCTGTTGGCGGCAGCTCGATGACGCCGGATCTGCTCGCGGACGCGGAGCAGCTGCTCGGCATCCGCGCGTTGCGCATGTTCGGCATGTCAGAGTGCATGGGGCACGCAAGCACCCTCCCGAGCGACTCTCTCGAACGACGCCAGCATTCGGACGGCACACCGTTTCCCGGCACCCGGGACGAGGCTTTCGACCCCGACCTGAAAATGTTGCCACGTGGCGCTCGCGGTCAGGCGGGCGTCAAGGGTCCCTCGCTGTTTCTGAAATATTGCGAGGGTCTGGGAGGCCAGGAATATCGTCTGACGGAAGAGGGTTACTTTCTGACCGGCGATGAAATCATCTGTGGCTCCGATAACTATCTCAAGGTTGTCGGCAGGCTGAAGGATCAGATCATTCGCGGCGGTTACAACATCGATCCGGCTGAAGTCGAGGCTGCTCTACAGCGCCATCCGGCGATCGAGACCGCCATCGTGGTTTCGGTCCCTCATGCACGGCTGGGTGAACAGGCATGCGCCATCTGCCGGATCCGCAAGGGCTATCCGCCTCTGCAACTGTCCGGCCTTACCGATCATCTTGCCGTGATCGGGCTTTCGAAAAAGAAATGGCCGGAGCACCTTGTCATCGTCGAAGAGATGATCTACACGGCAACAGGCAAATTGAACAAGAAACTGATGCAAAAGGCCGCGATCTCCAGTCTCGGCCTGGGATGAGTTTCCGGGACAACTGGCCGCTTGTCCGATTCCCTCGCCAAACCCGACACCTGTCGGAGTCTGGCGAATCATTCTATCGACAGCCCGGGTTCCAGCATGCTCAACGCGGCATGGCTTCCGGCGAAGTTGGTACGCATAGGAGAGGCCAATCGATGGCAAACGGAAAAAAAGCAAAGGTGCGCGTGCCCACGGCCGCCCACGATGAAAAGCGTCTGGAAATCATCATGCATTGCGCCAACCTGTTCGAAAAAGTTGGCTACTATGGGATGACGATGCAGATGCTGGCCGATGAAGCCGCACTTGGCAAGCCGACCCTTTATCATTATTTTTCCAGCAAAGAGGACATCCTTTTCGAAATGCATCAGTTGCATATCGATGCGATGATCGCCGCCCTGGACGCGGTACCCGAAAAGTGTTCGGATCCCGGCGAAGTATTGACTCGCGCTTGCGCCGCCACGCTGCGTGAAATTGCCGAGCATCCCGGCTATGTGCGCGCTTTCATGGAACATTACGGAGATCTCGAAGGCGATCATCGGGAACAAATGCGAAACCGCCGGCAGCACTATTTTGATCGAATCTGTGGGGTGGTAAAGAGCGGCATCTCGAGCGGGAAATTCCGTGTATCGGATCCGACGATCGCGACATTGGCGTTCCTTGGGATGTGCAACTGGTCGTACAAGTGGTACGCACCCAAGGCTGACGAAATACCGCCCGAGCGAATGGCGAAGTTGCTATGCCAGGTCTTTCTGGAAGGACTCAACTCGCCGACAAGCACCAAAAAAGCACGTCGACCTGACAGCCAGTCCCGCTGACGTCGACAGGTTGCAGGTTGCGGGCGAGCTGCCTGTCGCGACCGTGCGCCGTTGCGAGTCGCACGACACCGGCCGCCTCGAAGAGCGGGGCAAGCTGTCCTGCCCTGCGCTTCGTTCATGTTCGCGAGATGTTGAACGGCGCCGCAAATGCCCACGCCTCCGGGACATGCATATGCGGCGCCCTCCCAGGCATGATCCGACGAATCAGGCCGCATCCATTGCAGTGGCGCCGGACACCCATGCCGACAACCCGCTCGTCAGGACGGCACATACAATGGCTTCCGCAACTTCCGTGTCTGTCGCGCCGGCAGTTTTCGCTCCCTTGATATGGACCGACGCCAGCGGACTGTAATCCGCGGCAAGAACGACGACGAGCATCAACTCCGAATACCTGGGGCCCAGCGCCGTGCCATTGATCGTTCCCTCCCGCATCAAGTAATAGGCATCTCCGCCGAGCGGCAGCAACTCGAGCAACTTGCCTAATGATGGCGGCATCGTCCCGAAATAGCGGAGGAAGTTTTGCGCGGCTTCGTCCTTCTTCACCTCGATTTCCGGCATCGGCACATCGACTTCGGATTGACCGGGGTACTCGGACTCCAGCGCGGAAATGAACGACAGGGCCGCTCCTTCGCCTCGCACGCTGCTCAATATCATCGCCGCTGCGGAGGCCTCGTCGTAAGTGAGCCCCAGTCGACGAGCGCGCTCGAGTTCGCGCTTCGCCATTTCACGATAGCCCTTGGTCGTCGCAGCAACCGCGACGTAAAGGGCCTTGATTCTGGCCGGAATCGCACCGTCGCGATCGACGATGGCGCGAAATCGCGAATACCCGCCCAAGGTGTAGGGCGCAATCTTTCGCAACAGATTCGATTGCAGCAATAAACTCGTGGTGTCCACCGCATCCTGTTCCAAAACTGCCTCCTATATGGTTTTCTCTATTGGGCGGTAATCCCGCCATCGATGACGACTTCTGATCCGGTCATGTAGCTCGCTTCATCGCTCGCCAGAAAGACGATCGCATCAGCAACCTCCGTTGGTTTGGCGAAGCGACCAAGCGGAGTGTGCTCGAGAAACTCTCTTGCGATTTCGGGATTCGCATACGCCGGCGCCGTCAAGGGCGTCTCGACATGTCCTGGGTGCACCGAGTTCACGCGAATGCCGTTACCAGCCTGCGCGCACTCGAGTGCTGTGGCTTTCGTGAAAAGCCGGACCCCAGCCTTGGCTGCACAATACGCCGACGCATTCGGACCGGCCACCAGCCCACGAATCGAGGACATGTTCACGATCGCGCCATGCCCCGACCTGGCTAGCAACGGCATCGCATACCTGGTCCCGAGGAACACACTGTCCAGGTTGACCGCAATGGTCGATCTCCAGTCTTCGAGGGTAGTTTTCTCGATGGATTGAAACTTCCCGAAGCCCGCGTTATTAACCAGAATATCGAGCCGGCCAAAGGTTGAATCGATCTCCGCGATGGCGTCGACCCACTCGCTTTCCAACGTTACGTCAAAGCGAATTGCACGATGGCCAGTGCCAATTTCACCGAGACTGGCCAGTGCCTGTCCGAGCAACGCTTCGTTGCGATCCCCAAGGATCACGGTAGCACCTTGCTCAGCGAAGCGCCTTGCTGTCGCCAGGCCAATTCCAGAAGCGGCGCCAGTGATCAAGGCAATCTTGTTCAATAAGCGATTCATGGCGTTCTGCTACCTCCATCCTTGATATCACGTTTCGTCAATTCCAGCAGACCCGCAAAGCTGGGGTTGGCTCTGTCGAGTATGGACCGCATCCTGCCCTCGATCGCCTCGTCGAAACTGCTGGTCGTCAGAACGTAAAGCCGGTTCTCGCGGATCGCGTCGACGACCTGGTCCGCCACCTCTTCAGGCGATATGGCTCCCGCGTAAAGGTCGTCAGCAATCGCTTGCAGTTCCGCCGTTTCCTCGGCCGCTCCGCCCTCAGGCCGCAACTCGCGCGGGCGGTTACGCTCGGACTCGTAGATGCGGGTGTTGACGAGGCCCGGGCACAAAAGCGTCACGCCAATGGGCGCCGCCCTTTCACGCAGGGACGCATAGAGCGCTTCCGTGATTCGTACGGCGGCATGCTTGGCCGCGCTGTAAACAACGGAGCCAGACCCGCTGACCAGACCGGCCACGGACGCCGTCGTCACGATGTGGCCTTCGCTGCCTTGCGCCAACATCCGCGGAACAAAATTGCGCAGGCCATGCACGACTCCCATCAAATTCACGTCAAACGACCACTTCCAGTCTTCGAGAGGGTATTCCCAAACCGGCCGATAGCGGCCCGACGGCACCACTCCCGCATTGTTGCAGAGCACGTCGACCGTGCCGTAAGTGCCGAAAGCGGTGTTGGCCAGGGCTTCCACCTCTTCATGTCTGGTAACGTCAGTGCGCACCGGGAGCGCGTGGCAACCCGCGCGCTCAATCGCATCGCAGACGCGGCTGGCGGCGCCGCCATCGACATCGGCCACGACCACCTTCATACCCTCGCGCGCAAAGCGCCACGCCATCGCCTCTCCGATACCGCTTCCCCCGCCGGTTACCACTGCAACACGACCATTGAAACTTTGCATTTGATTCTCCTGGCAACTCGTCGCGCCCAGGTACACCGCATACCTGTGACGATTCTGATGCATCGGGCCTGCCACATTCGCCTCATGTGACACGCCCTCGCTCGCACAGCACCCGGCGGCCGACCGTCCCCGGACTCCCGGCCGCGATCTTTTCACTGCACCATTGTGGGTGCCCCGTCACAACTGGAGGCCCTTCCGTTGCCCTTCCAGCAGCGCATGAGACAGCCGACGTGGCGCCAGGCAGTCGCCGATGGCATGCACTTCCATTGCCGATTTGCGCAGCGCCTGCGCCAGTCCCGATCTCGATGAGCGACCGGTCTGCACCACCACCAGATCGCAGGGCAACTCATTCACTTCGCCGCTGCCAGCGTTCATTAGCGATACGCCACCTGGATTGACGCTCTCCAGTACGCTCAGCACGCGGTACTCCGTCCCCCCGCCGCCCAGGCGCGCCAGCAGCGGGCCCACACTTTCGGTCGGCAAGGCGCTCGCCACGGTCGCCGACGGCGTCGCGACCAGCACTTGCCAACCGGCCTCCATCAGCAACTCGACAACGCCGTATGTCCACCAGAAGCCACTGCCGTCGTCGACCACGACGGCACGCCCTCTCCCGCTCGGCGGCGGCACGCCGTTTTCCAGTATCTCGAACCAGGTCTTGACATGATCCGCGACCAGTTCTTCTCCCAACGGATTGGCGAATGCTCCCGTAGCGACGACCGCAACATTGAAGGCTGTTCCTAGATCCTCCGCGCTGTTGATTCTCGTGTTCAATTCCACCTTCACGGGCAACCGGCGCAGTTCGCCTTGCAGATGGTCGACCAAGCGCCGCAGGTCACTTCGGTGCGGCAGCGACGCCGCGTAGAGAAATTGCCCGCCAAGGCCGTCCGTGGCTTCGAAGAGCGTGACGGCATGACCGCGCTCGGCCGCAACGCGTGCCGTTTCGAGGCCGCCCGGACCGCCGCCGATGACGGCGACCCGGCGCCGCTTCAAGGCCGGACCTCGCATTACGAATTCCGGCACCGTCTCCCTGCCGGCCCTCGGGTTTGCCGCGCAGTGAAGATGCGGGGAAAAAGCCCGGCAATCCTGGTTCAGGCCGATGCAAGGCCTGATGCGTTCCGCTTCCCCGTTGGCGGCCTTGGTCACCCAATCGGGGTCGGCGATATACGCCCTTGCCATGCCGATCAGATCCGCCTGCCCTTCGGCAAGAATCCGTTCGGCGACCTCCGGGGAGGTGATTCTCTGACCGACAATGACCGGCATCCCGCAAGCATGGCGAATGATGCCCGCCGCCCTCGCCGCCGTCGCCTCGGGGGCCGTTACATCCTTGACGTACAAGCCACGCGTACCAACCGTAATACTCAGATAATCGACGAGACCATCGGTCGCGACGGCTTTGCTGATCTGTACCGTATCGGGAATCTCCAACCCGTCCGCGATTTCCTCGTCGGCACTCAAGCGCAAGCCAAGCAGGAAATCCTCGCCGCAATGCCTGCGTATCGACTCGATGACTTCCCGCAGAAATCTCAGGCGCCTTTCCGGCGTGCCGCCGTAACGGTCGTCACGATGATTGGTGGCCGGGGAAAGAAACTGGCCGACCAGATAGCCGTGGGCACCGTGTATTTCGACACCATCATGACCGGTACGCTTCAGATTGGCGGCCGATACACCAAAGGCCTCGACGATGACGGCAATGTCGTCTTCGTCGAGCGCGCGCGGCGGAAACGGGTCGCGCGGAGAACGGATGACCGAAGGCGCCAGCGGTGCGGATTCGAATTCGCCTCCGATCATTTCACGCCCGAGATGCAATACCTGCCCGATCACCTTCACACCGTGGGAATGGATAACGTCGACCCGCTTTTTCAGTCCTTCGAGAATGGCTTCGTTATACGGTTCGACCAGCTTTCGCGAGCGTATCGCAGAGCTGGGGTGCACCACAGCCGCCCCGGTGATCATCAGAGCCGGGCCGGACCTGGCGCGTGCCTCGTAATACGCGATATCCTCGTCGGTGATGCCGCCGTCCCGCACCATGCTGGTACCGTGAGGCAGCACCACGAGACGGTTTGGAAGTACAACCCCGCCCAACGTGAAGGGCTCGAAGAGCCGGGGCCAGGTGCCCCGCGACGCAGTTGCGCTTTCCATCTGTTCCGCCTCCCTCTCTTCACTGTGCCAGGGCTCCGCCATCGATGACAAGTTCGGTACCGGTTGTGTAGGAGGCTTCATCGGATGCAAGGTACAGCACGCCAGCCACAACCTCCTTTATCTTTCCAAGGCGACCGAGTGGAATTCGCCCGAGCCGACGATTCAGGATTTCCGGGTTCGACAAGACGCCTCTCAACAACCCGGTATCGATGGGTCCCGGATGAACCGAATTACATCGGATAGCGTCCTTGGCATGCTGGGCGGCGGTCACCTTGCTGAAAATCCGAACGGCTCCCTTGCTTGCGGCGTATGCCGCTTCCATGATCTGGGACTGGCCGATGGCCGCGACCGACGATACATTGACGATCGAACCGCCACCGGCCTCGCGCATGGCAGGAATTGCGAATCGGGTGCCGAGAAAGACCCCTCTCGCATTGACCGCCATGACCCGATCCCATTCTTCAACGGTGCGTTCCTCGATCGGCGCGTTCCGAGGCACGATCCCCGCGTTGTTCACGAGAATGTCCAGCTTGCCGAAGCGACTGATGGCTTCCTGAACAGCATTGCCCCAGTCCTTTTCCAGCGTGACATCCAGGTGGCAATATTTCGCCCTTCCTCCCGCCGTATGAACTTCCCGCTCGAGCTGTTCTCCCGATTCACCGACGATGTCGCCCGCTACAACCGCAGCGCCTTCCCGGGCGAAGACCCGTACCAGTTCGGCGCCAAAACCTCCGGCCGCACCGCTGATCAGCGCAACCTTTCCGTCCAGCTTTCCCATGATTTGATATCCTGAATTGTCTTACGTTAGACGATGTTTGCTTCACCAACCTCCGCAACCCCACCGCTCACCGGAATATCGGAAGATAGATCTTCCGCTTCGCGAAGAATTTCGATCGGCAGCAGGTTCGACGCACGCCAGAACATCCAGCCGCCAGCAAGTGAAAAGAGGACCGCAAAGCTTATTGCATAGCGCAGCGAATCCGTTGCCATGCCGAAGTGCGTGCTCAGGATGTCGCTGAGATACCCGGTAGCCAAAGGCCCCAGACCCAGGCCGAACAGATTCAGAATAAGCATCAGCACCGCGGATGTGAGAGCACGCATGTTGGCGGGAACCAACTGGTGAGCGATGGCAACGATCGGGCCGTAATAAACGAGCATCAGTGTCAGCGATATTGCACCTAGAGCCAACGACACCTCGGTGGAGCTGACCATATACTGAACAAGCGCAACGGGAACCATCGCGAACAACGCAATGGCAACCACGCGTGCACGTCCTCGCGGATCGTTTCTTCCAAAGTGATCCGCAAGGCGTCCGCCCAGGTACATGCCCACCGCGCTTCCAATGCCGTTCACCAGGGCCAGATAGAGCGACGTCTTCGCCAGGGACATCCCATGCACCCGCACATAAAACGGTGCGTTCCAGCTATTGACCGAATACCACGCGAACGCATGAAATGCGCCTGCTGCAACCAGATATCGGAACGCCTTCTTTTCCCAGAGTTGACGCAACGCCTGCTTCAAGGACGGTGTTGTCGAGCCCGCTACCGGAACGGGATCGAATCGGCCTCGGGTCGGCTCGGGCATCGTCAGCAGAAGGATCGGGGCAAGCACAAGCCCGGCGATACCGACGACAGCAAATGCCATGCGCCACCCGACCGCCCCCGCGAGCGAGCCTGCGACGGAATAGCCGAACAACATGCCTACAGGTAGCGATAAGCCCCAAATGGACAACGCGGTGGCGCGTGCAGTCGGAGGATAGAGGTCCGAGATCAGGGAATGCGTCGCAGGTATGCTGCCCGCTTCGCCCACCGCCACGCCGACCCGATAGAACACCAGGCTCGTGAAGTTGTTCGTAAGCCCGGTCATCGCGGTCATGCCACTCCACACTGCCAGCGCGCCGGCGATGAGTCCCTTGCGGTTCCAGCGATCGGCGAGTCGCCCAAGAGGCACCCCGAGTGTTGCGTAAAACAATGCGAACGCCAATCCCGTCAACGCTCCGAGTTGTGCATCGGACAGCCGCAGATCAGCTTTGATCGGGATCTGAAGGACAGACAGGATCGTACGATCAATGTAATTGAACACCGATACCATGAACAACAGGAAAAGAACATAGCGACGCTGCGTCGTGCTGATCATCATTTCGCTCCAGTCAGAGACATGTTGCCCAGACGTATGTATCGTCGGCCGCATGAAATAGCCGACATCAGCCTGACGCGCGTTACCTCGTACTTACCTCGTATTTTTCCCGCGATCCACGGTGCCGGACCGGCCATCCTCCATCGGCTCCACCGGTTCGACGGCAACGTATATCCGCCAATGACACTTTCCCGACTCCTCTGGCATTCATTGCTCCTCCTTGCACCTTCACACGTTGATCCGGTGGCTATTTGATTTTAGTTAGCATGACGAAAATACTTAGATTGATCATGGCTGAATCGATCTGCCTGGCGACCTCCTCGCTTCCAGTCAGCCTGGCTTTCCGGGCCGTTCGGATAGCGGCATCGTGCCGCCGCCACATCGTCGGCGCATGAAATCGATCACTGCTGCGCCGAAGCCGGTATTGCGGTCCCCAGCTACCATGTGGTATGCGCCGCTTATTACGGTGTACTCCGCCTTGGGAACCAGCTCCTGAAAATCCCTTACGCTCTCATCGGTCACCACGTCACTCTTTTCACCGCGGACAAGGAGCACCGGGATCCGGATCTTCCGGGCTGCACTGGACAAGCGGACATAGGCGTCGGCAAGGGAAGTCACATTGCCTGCCAGCGTCATCGGGTCCCAATGCCAACGCAGACGTCCGTCGTCGCCCAGGCGGAGGTTCCTGCGCAGACCGGAAAGATCGGTTGGGCGGGGTCGGTGTGGTAGATAAGCCGAGATTGCCTCTGCCGCTTCGTCCAGCGAGCTGAATCCGTCAGGCGCGCTGCGCATGAACCTGACGATGTTCTCCGAACCGGAGGGATTGATGCGCGGTGCGACGTCGACCAGGACCAAAGCCGTAGCGATCGGTGCATCGCCCTCCCCGACAGCCAGCAACGACGTCAGCCCGCCCAGCGACGCGCCAATGAGCGCGGCGGGCCGCCCAAGGGTCGCGCACACGAGGCGCAGGTCGTCGACATAGTGGTCGATGTCATATACACCATCGGGTGACCAGCCGCTGCCGCCATGTCCGCGCAAATCGAGCGAGACGACATAGAAGCCGTTGCTGGCCAACGCGTTGGCCGTGTCGCCCCAGGAGAATCGCGTCTGACCGCCGCCGTGCAGCAAAATGGCCGGAGGGTTCTGCGGATTTCCGACGACATCGGCGGCAAGGCGCAGACCATCGCGGCCGAAGAATTGAGTAGTGTGCATAGCGGGCATAGGGAAGACCGGGGCTGGCATCCGGCTTTACGAACCGGTGAACGTGGCTGCGCGCCTTTCATAGAATGCGGCGACCCCTTCCCTGAAGTCATGGGTGCGCGCACACTCGCAAAAGGCCATCCGCTCAGCTTCCAGTTGTCCGCGCAGGTCGCGTTCGTATGAGGCACGAATCAGGCTCTTGATTGCCCGATAGGACGCAGCGGGCCCGGCTGCGAGGCGGCATGCCAGGGCTGCTGTCTCCGTCGCCAGACTGGAAGCCGGAACGACACGATTCACGACCCCCAGACGCAAGGCCTCCGCCGCGTCGAAGCTTTCGGCGAGAAGCGCGATTTCCATCGCCTTTTGCAAGCCGACCACGCGCGGGAGAAACCACGATGCCGAGAGGTCGGGGCTTGCCCCGATGCGCGAATAGGCCAGATTGAACTTCGCGTTGTCGGCCGCAATCACGAGATCGCAAGCCAGTGCCAGGCTCACGCCTGCGCCGGCGACGGCACCATGCACGCTCGCCACGACTGGCACCGGCAACCCGGCCAGAATCGTGACTGCTTCGTTCAGCGGCGTGATCAGCGCGTCGGCAGTCTGGGCCGCTCGTTCCGGGGCGGCGCGGAATCCCGCAAGATCGCCGCCGCCCATGAACGCCTTGCCCGCTCCGCGCAGCACCACAATTCTGACGCTGGGGTCCGCGGCGATGCTTCGACATACCGCCAGGAAAGCCTCGGCCAACTGCAAATCGGCGGCATTCAGGACCTCAGGGCGATTGAGCACGATCTCCGCGACCGCGCCGTCGCGCTGTATCTGTACAGCGGCATTCTGTTCGTTCACTGTTCGTCTCCTTCCTACGCCGCAGCCACAGCGTAATCGTGTGTCGCGCCGACTTCGCGCGCCTGAGGCGCCCGGGCAGCGGGCGGCAACGTCGCGTCGACAAACCGCGTGAAATGCTCGTCAAGGCTTCCGAACAGCGCGGCATTGACCATCAGCCGCCGGAAATAGTGACTCACGTCCATTTCGTCGGTGACGCCAAGACCACCGTGCATCTGCACTGCCTCGTTGGCCACGTGTCGGGCTGCGCGGCCAATGTACGCTCTCGCGCCACTGACGATCCGCGCTCTCTGGGCGTGAGGAAGGCACATGGCACGCTGCGCGGCTCTGGTCAGCGCGCTGATTTCCTGCTGCATCAGGAACATGTCTGCCGCACGATGCTGCAAGGCCTGATTCACGCCAATCGGCTTGCCGAACTGCGTGCGCACCTTCAGGTATTCGCAAGTCCTTGCCATCAGGGCTCGCACGATCCCGAGGGTCTCGGCACAAAGCGCGACGACTGCCTCGTCGCCGACCTCGGTAATCGTCGCCTCGGCCGGGGTATTTCCCGGCGCTCCAAGGCGCTCCGCATCGGCATTGTCGAAACGGATAGTTGCGGCGCCACGTCCGTCGACCAGCCGGTAGTGCCTGCGGTTCACCCGGGACGAACTGGCATCCACCAGAAACAGCGCCAACTCGCCTCCGGCATCTGCAGTACGGGCGGAGACGATGAACCTGTCCGCGATATCGCCGTGAAGAACAGCGGTTGCCACGCCGCTCAGTGTGTTGCCGCACACGACACATGCCCCGGCCGCTAGCGGACCGGCCCCGGAGGCGAAGGCGAGCTTGAGCGACCCGTCGGCCAAAACCGGCAGCAAGGCAGCCTTTTGCTCGTCGCTGGCCTCTTTGATCACCAATCCCGTGCCGACCACCATACTCGCGAGGACAGGCTCCATCAGCAAATGGCTGCCGACCACTTCCATGACCGCACCGATCGCCACCGCATCGGCATCCAGGCCGCCGTGCGTCTCCGGCAGCCGCATGGCGAGCCAGCCGAATTCCGCGTAGTCGCGCCAGGCCTTCGCACTATATCCAGAAGGATCGTCTAGCACCGCCCGGCGCTGCAGAAAGCCATAGTGATCGGTGACATAACGTCCGGCGCTTTCGCTCAGGAGCGCGATCATTTCATGATCCGTACTCATAGCCCGAGAACCACCTTAGCAATGATGTTGCGTTGAATTTCCGAGGCCCCGCCAAAGATCGTCGCGGCCCGATTGTAGAAATGGTCCTTGAGGATGCCCCCGGCGTCGTCGGGCCCGAGCGGCGGCAGTCCGCCTTCGTGAAGCGCGCCAGTGTCATAGGCGATTCCTGCCAGGCCGAGCGCATCGACCGTCGCTTCGGCTATCTCCTGATACAACTCGGTGCCGCGAATTTTTATCAATGATGCTTCGCCGCCGGTCTCCGATCCGGTCATCATGGCTTCAACGGCTTGATAGGCGGCCTCTTCCAGGGCCAGAAAGCGGAGCTCGAATTCTCCGATGCGATTGCGCAGCAATGGTTGCTCGACAAGACGGGAGCCGCCGGCAACCGTGTCCGCAGCGAGCTGCTCGAGCCGGTGCAGCGCATGCCAGGCCATTCCAACGATAGCGCCCGCTGTCCGCTCGTTCTTGAGCAGAAACTTCGCGTAGGTCCATCCCTGCCCCTCCTCGCCCACGAGATTCCCTACAGGCACCCGGACATCTTCAAGCCACACTTCATTGACGTGGTGATAACCGTCCATGGTCGCGATCGGCTTGACCGAAATCCCCGGACTGCGCATATCGACCAGCAGGAAGGAGATGCCACTCTGCGGACGCTTGTCCAGACTGGTCCGGTCGGTCCGCACGAGGCAGAACATCCAGTCCGCCCACTGCGCGTAGGTGGTCCATACTTTCTGGCCGTTGACGACGTACTCGTTTCCATCGCGGACCGCCTGCGTGCGCAAACCCGCCAGATCCGAGCCGGCTCCCGGTTCCGAGTACCCTTGCGCCCAGAAGTCCTCGCTATTCGCGATCCGCGGCAGGAAGCGCTGTTTCTGGGCCTCGGAGCCATAGGTGTAAATCACCGGTCCCACGTACTTGACGCCAAACGGGATCACCCAGGGGCATCCCAGCCGCGCGAGCTGATCCTCGAAGGTAAATCGCTCCAGGGGTGACCAGTCGCGCCCGCCCAGCTCGCCCGGCCAGTGCGCGATGCTCCAGCCTTTCTCATGCAGCAGGCGCATCCAGCGAACGTAGTCGTCCTTGCTCAGCACCTGATGGCGCCGCGATTTGCCGAGAAGATCGGCGGGCATTTCGTGCTCGCAGAACTGAAGGATCTCCACCTTCAACTGCTGGGCCCGCTGGCGAGCAGCTGTTATCGAATGGTCCATAGTGCCTGTTGCGAAGTCGAGTTGATTTGAAAAAATCTACCTGCGCCACGCCAGCATCGTGCGAAGCAGCTTGCCCTAAGCCGCGCCTCCCGCGATGGCGAACCTCCATGCCGCCCTTGCCAGTGGCTTGATCAACTGGGTGATTTCGTCGGCGTTGGCGGATGCCGCGTTTCCGTTCATCGAGCGTTGCGCAACGCCTTGAAGAATCGCGGCGACCCGAAACAGGTTGTACGCCCGATAGAAGTCGAGATTCCCGCTGAGCGTGAAGCCGGTTCGCTCGCAGTAGCGCGCGACATATCGCTCCAGGCTGGGGATTCCCAAGGCGGTGAGGTCTGCTCCGTTCAGCGTGCCGCGCGCATCGACCCCGGCCGGCCGGTACCACTCCATCGTGTGATACATCAAATCGCCCAGAGGGTGACCGATCGTCGACAGTTCCCAATCGACGACCGCCACGACCCTCGGCTCTGTCGGGTGGACGAGAAGGTTATGGAATGAATAGTCGCCGTGGGTGATGCACGACAAATCGTCGTCCGCGCTCACCGCGCCCGGCAGCCATGCCATCAGCCTGTCCATTTCCGGAATGTCTTCGGTCCTCGACGACTCGTATTGCCGAGACCAGCGCGAAATCTGCCGCGAGAAATAGTTGCCGGGCCGTCCGTAGTCCGCGAGACCGAGTGCCGCGTAATCGACCGTATGCAGTCGCGCCAGCGTTTCATTGGCGGAGTCGTACAACGCCGCCCGCTCTTCCCGATTGAGATCGGGCATCTGGCAGTTCCAGAAAATTCGTCCCGGCACATATCGCATGACATAGAACATGCTGCCGATGACGCTATCGTCGCTGCAAAGCACGAGCGCTTCGGGGACCGCAATCCCGTCTACGCTCGACAGCGCCCGGATGATCCGGAACTCCCTGTCGACCGCATGCGCTGACTTGAGCAGCGTACCCGCAGGCTTACGGCGCAACACATACTTCGCATCCGGCGTATCGAGAAGAAAGGTGGGGTTTGATTGCCCTCCTTCAAACTGCCTCACGACAAGAGGACCCTTGAAGCCCGGGACCGTATCGTGCAGGTATCCGGCCAGACGCTTTTCATCAAAGCGGTCGCCGTCGCGAACCAGACCGGTTTCCCCGATGTACCTCCTGGCCTCGTTGCTTTGATCCGAGGGCGTATGACGAGCACGTTCGCTATCGCGAGCAGTGGATGTCGTAATGTCTGACATAAGAGATTGGCCGATCATGATTAGTGGTATCGAGGTGCGCGACAACGGCGATCGACGCCTTACTTCGAATAGGCGCGGATATCGCTGTACTGCCGCCCGCGATGCTTCTCGAATTCGAGCTTTGCAATGGTGCGGCAGTGAACTTCATCGGGTCCATCTGTCAGGCGCACGATGCGGGTATTCGCATAGAGCTCCGCAAGCCCGAAGTCCTGACTCACGCCGCCACCGCCGTGGGCCTGGATCGCATCGTCGATGATGCGCGCGGCGACGCGGGGTGCGATGACCTTGATCATCGCAATCTCGCCCCGGGCATCCTTGTTCCCTACTGTGTCCATCATGTGCGCGGCTTTGAGGCACAGCAGCCGCACCATCTCGATATCGATTCGCGCATGGGCAATCCGCTCTTCCCAGACGGAGTGCTCATGTATGCGCTTGCCAAAGGCCTCCCGGGACATCAGGCGCACGCACATTCTTTCGAGTGCGACCTCCGCCGATGCAATGGTGCGCATGGCATGGTGAATCCGCCCCGGCCCAAGACGTCCCTGGGCGATTTCGAAGCCGCGCCCCTCACCAAGAATCAGGTTCCCGGCGGGAACCTTGACGTTGTCGAGGATGACCTCGAAGTGGCCGTGGGGCGCATGATCATAGCCAAACACGTTCAGGTGCCGCACGATTCTCACGCCCGGAGTTCCGGCTGGGACGACGATCATCGACTGTTGACGATAGGTTTCCGCCGTCGGATCCGTCTTCCCCATCACGATGAAGAAGCCGCACTTCGGGTGACCGGCACCGGAGGACCACCATTTGTGGCCGTTGATGACGTATTCGTCTCCCTCGCGGCGAATCTCGGTGCGGATGTTCCTTGCGTCCGAGGAGGCGACAGCGGGTTCCGTCATCAGGAATGCAGAGCGAATCTCGCCGTTGGCCAGGGGGAGCATGAATTTTCGCTTCTGCTCTGGCGTTCCGTAACGATGCAGCACCTCGAAGTTTCCCGTATCCGGTGCCATGCAGTTGAAAACTTCGGACGCGAACGAAACCCGCCCCATAAGCTCGGCGATCGGCGCATATTCAACGTTGGTGAGACCGACACTGGTGAAGAATTCGTCGTCATGTTCGGACGGCGGCATGAACATGTTCCATAGCCCGGCTTTTCGCGCCTTCGCCTTCAGCTCCTCGAAGATCGCCGGCGTCTCGTTCCAGCGATCCAGCTTCGAGGCCTGCTCATGGTAAGTGGGAACTGCCGGATAGATGTACTCATCCATGAAGCTCCGAACACGCCCCATCCACTCGATTGATTTTTTCGATTGTTCGAAATGCACTTCAAGGCTCCTCATTCCATGATCAACAGGCCAGCGCCACCAGTCCACACGCCAATCGCAGGGGACATTCCGGGGGAGGCGTTCGAGCAGTAAACTCACGATACTCGACCGACCGGTCGGGCGTCAAGTGAGTCTGATGCATATTTTCAGAGGTGCTTCGTTTCGTCAACCATGGGATTTCTTGCAAGAGCCGTCGCAGCAAGCCACTGGCGAAGACGGCACGATGGAGTCCGGAATGAGTGGAATCGAAGCGCACAAACCCGTTGACACCCGACCGGTCGGTCGATAGCATGGGACATCAAATATGTGGGTGGTTTTGCCTTTTACGCTGATGTTGGTTTCCGTCTGTTACTGAGCTTTCGCACCTTCAGGGATGCGTCGTGCAAATTCAATTTCGAATTGACGAGGATATGGAATGGAATACGTAAACCCCTTGCTCGAGTCGGCCATGCTGCGCGAGATTGCTCCGTACACCGTGTCCGGGTACGGGCTGATTCGCGAAATCATCGAGATCGACGGAGCGATACCCGCAAAGCTCAAGAGTCTCTTTGTCGCCGTTGCCGCGACCAACAAGGGTTATAGCGAGCTGGCGCGCCGTGAGATTACGCGCGCCAGCAGCCTCGGGCTGACTCTGAAGGAGGCCGCGGCAGGCCTGATTCTCCTGAGCAGCCTGCGAGGCGAAGGCGCCGCTATGTCGTTTCAGGCAGTTCTGGACACGGTCTACCCTTCCCGGCAGGCGCCCGGGCAACCCTCGCGCCGTGCCCTGCCGGTCGAGCCCGGCGAAGCCGAGAATAACTTCAAGCAATACTTCGGCACCGTCCCTGGGCCGCTGGTCAAATTGCTCGAACTGTCGCCCAAGGGCGCGGACGGCTACTACCTGATGCGTAAGGGCACGATCGAATGCAACTCGCTTGAAAGCAAATATGCGGAACTGCTCCTGGTGACGGTTCTGGCTTCCGATTACAGCCCGATGATCGCAACGCACGTCAAGGCGGCCCGAACGGCCGGCGCAACCGATCACGAACTAGCCGAAGCCATTCTGTGCGCGGTCCCGTCCGCCGGCATTGCGGCCTGGGTCGGCGCCGCGGCACATCTTTGAGCATCATGAACTCTGGCATGACGAGCCGCCATTGGGTGTTGGTCAATCGCCCGCGAGGAGCGCTCAAGCGGACTGATCTGGAGAGAACCAGCCGGCCCCTCCTGCTTCCCGGTGATGACGAGGTTCTGGTGCGCGTCCTGTATCTGGCGATGGATCCGGCGATCCGCGGATTCATGAACGCGACGGGCAACTATGCCGCGCCGGTGGCGATTGGCGATCCGGTACGGGGAATGGTTCTTGGTCAGGTTGTCCGGAGCCGCAGCACGACCCTTTCTGAAGGACAGGTTGTCTGGGGTTTTGGCAGCTGGAGCGATTACGTGTCCGGGCCGGCGACGCAGTTCCATCCTGTTTCGCTCGATGCCGATTTTGACCTGCCGGCCTACGCGCACGTGCTGGGAACGATTGGCCTGACCGCCTACTACGGGTTGATCGATATCGCCGCCCTGGCTCCGGGCGATACCGTACTCGTGAGTGCGGCAGCGGGTGCAGTGGGCTCTCTGGTCGGGCAGATCGCGAAGATCAAGGGTGCGTCGCGCGTCGTCGGAATTGCCGGAGGTGCAGCCAAGTGTGCTCTTGCTGTCGAGCGCTACGGCTATGACTCGTGCATCGACTACAAGGCAGTTGAGGATCTGAGCGGCGCCATTGGTCATGCGTTGCCGAACGGTATCGACGTCCATTTCGAAAGTGTCGGTGGGGCGATTCTCGAAGCCGCGATCGATCATCTGTCGAAGAATGCCCGCGTCGCGATCTGCGGCCTGATCTCGCGCTACAACGCAGCGCATGCGGAGGGTGGTCCGTCCAACCTCTGGAACCTGGTCGTCAAGACCGCGCAGATCCGCGGATTCCTGGTGAGCGATATTCTCGGCCGCAGTGATCGTACCGTCGCGATGCTGGAGGTTATCGCCTGCTGGATCAAGCAGGGAAAACTGAACTATGACGTGGACGTCCGGGAAGGCTTCGACACGATTCCCGATGTCTACAACTGCCTCTTCAAAGGTACACACACCGGCCGCCTGATCGTGAAGATCGCCGATCCCGAATCACCCGGCGGCGGTTGAGCGCTTGAAGGTGCAGGCCACCGGTTCCCCACCCGATACCTACTCCGCACACTCTTTTAGTCAGGCACCATGGATTTCGTCACCTACTCGAACCAGGACGACATCGCGATCGCGACCGTCAGCAACCCTCCCGTCAACGCCCTTGGCCTGGGCGTGCGACGCGGCTTGATGGACGCCATTGCCCGCGCAGCGGCCGATCCGAACGTCAAGGCGCTTATCATCGTCGGCGGCGGCAAGACGTTTGTCGCGGGCGCCGATATCAACGACTTCGGCAAGCCCTATGTCGAACCGTCGCTGTATCGAATCATCGACGCCTTGACGGCTTGCCGGAAGCCCGTGATCGCGGCGATCCACGGCACGGCACTGGGCGGCGGACTGGAGTTGGCGTTGAGCTGCCACTGGCGGGTGGCCGTCGCCAGTGCCAAAGTTGGTCAGCCGGAAGTGAAGCTCGGCCTGATGCCGGGCGGGCACGGTACACAGTGGTGGCTGCGGCTCGCCGGTCCGGAAGCGGCCCTGGAGATTACGACTTCGGGTCATCCTGTCGGCGCACCGGCAGCGGAAGACCTCGGGATCATCGACAGGATCGTCGATGGTGATCTCGTCAGCGGCGCCGTTGCTTTTGCGAAGGAGTTGATTGCCAGCGGACGGGGCAAGCGGGACATTACCGCGCTCTCAGAGCGCCTTCGCCACGTTGATTCCGCCTTGTTCGACGGATTCCGCAAAAAGAATCAACGAAAATGGCGCGGCCTGTTGGCGCCATGGAAAATCGTCGATTGCCTCGAGGCTTCGTGCAAGCTCACCTTCGAGGAAGGCGCTGAACTCGAAAAGGCGGCTTTCCAGGAATGCGAGCACAGCCCTCAGAGCAAGGCATTGATACACCTGTTCTTCGCCGAACGCGAGGCGGCCAGAATTCTCGCTCTCGCGACCGATGTGCAACCCATGACGATTGCGTCGGTAGCCGTCATCGGCGCGGGGACCATGGGAGGCGGCATCGCCATGTCATTCGCCGGCGCGGGCCTCGACGTCATCCTGGTCGACCGGTCGGAGGAAGCGCTGTCGCGAGGCTTCGAAACGATCCGGAAAAACTACACCACCTCGGTCAGTCGCGGCAGCATCACGCAGGCATCGGCCGATCGCGCACTGGCGCGGATCGGAACGACGTCGAACTATGCAGACATCGGCCAGGCCGATCTGATCATCGAGGCGGTATTCGAGGATATCGGCATCAAAAAGGAGGTTTTCCGTCAGCTCGATGCTGTCGCGAGGGCCGGAGCCATTCTCGCGACCAACACGTCCACCCTCGACATCGACCAGATTGCGGCCGCGACCGCCCGCCCTGAGCGCGTGATCGGTATGCATTTCTTCAGCCCCGCGAACGTGATGAAACTGGTGGAAATCGTTCGCGGCGCCCATACATCGGATGCCGTCATCGCCACGGCCATGGCGATGGCGAAGAAGCTCGGCAAGATCCCGGTCCTGGCCGGGAACGCAGAAGGCTTTATCGGCAACCGCATTCTGGCGGCATATGGCCGCGAGGCGGATTTCCTGCTGGAAGAAGGCGCGACGCCATGGCAGATCGATCGCGTATTGCAGGACTTCGGGTTTCCGATGGGACTCTTTGCCATGCGCGACATGGCTGGTCTGGACGTCATCTGGCGCATCCGTCAGCAGCAGGCAACCCGGCGAACGCCGGGTGAGCGTTATTCACCGATCGCGGACCAGATCTGCGAGCGGGGCTGGTTCGGCCAGAAGACGGGGCGCGGCTACTACCGCTACCAGGGCCGTGAAGCAATTCCCGATCCCGAGATCGAGGCCTTGATCGAAGCCGCGTCGGGCCAACTCGGCATCATACGCGCGGAGATTCCCGATGACGAAGTCTTGCGCAGGCTTCTGTGCGCGATGGTCAATGAGGGCGCGCATATCCTCGACGCGGGCGTTGCACAGCGCGCCAGCGACATCGACGTCGTCTACGCATACGGATACGGCTTTCCCACCTATCGGGGCGGCCCGATGTTCTGGGCGCAACAAACTGGTCTGGACCGGATCTGCGAGGCGGTCCGCACCTACCACCGGATTCATGGCGATTCATGGCAGCCCGCAGCATCGCTCGCCAGGTCAGCCATGGGGGAGAAACGCTGGTCTCAACTCGACCACAGGCGTTCCGTCAATCAATGATCCTCAGGATTTAACCAGGAGAAGCCACATCATGCGCGAAGCTGTCATTGTTTCCGTTGCCCGCACGCCGATCGGCAAGGCCTATCGAGGGGCCTTCAACGACACGCAAGGCCAGGCATTGGCCGGTCACGTCGTCGGCACCGCTGTCAAACGAGCGGAGGTCGACCCTGCCGAGGTCGACGACGTGGTGCTTGGCTGTGCCCTTCAGCAAGGCTGCACCGGCTTCGACGTCGCACGTCAGGCCGCCCTGCGGGCAGGCTTCCCGGCGTCGGTCCCAGGCATGACAGTCGACCGGCAGTGCAGCTCAGGTTTGATGGCGGTGGCCACCGCGGCCAAACAGATCGTGCTTGACGGAATGCAGATCGCCGTCGCCGGCGGCGTGGAATCCGTTTCGCTGGTTCAGAACGCATTTGCGAACCAGTTCCGCATCGCCGACCCGGTGCTGGAAGAACGCATTCCGCAGCTGTACATGTCCATGCTCGAAACCGCCGAGATCGTATCGGACCGGTATCGCATCTCGCGTGACCGCCAGGACCAATATGCGCTTCGGTCGCAGAGGCTGACGGCTCAGGCGCAAGCCGAAGGTCGGTTCGAAGCTGAAATTGTCCCTATGACAACCATGATGAAAGTGGTGGACAAAACCACGGGGGAAGCCACGCTCAAAAGCATTACCTTGAAAATCGACGAGGGAAACCGGCCGCAGACCACGCTGGAAGATCTCAAGAAGCTCCAGCCGGTTTTCAGGAGCGGCCAGCGGCTCAAGCAGGGCGAGTTCATCACGGCCGGCAACGCTTCGCAACTCTCCGACGGGGCGGCGGCATTGGTTCTGATGGAGGCTGGCGAAGCGGCACGCCGAGGCCTCACCCCGCTCGGCGCTTACCGCGGGATGGCAGTTGCCGGATGCGATCCCGATGAAATGGGCATTGGTCCGGTCTTTGCCGTGCCCAAATTACTGAAGCAGGCCGGACTGTCGGCTGCCGATATCGACTTGTGGGAACTCAACGAGGCGTTCGCATGCCAGGTTCTTTACTGCCAGGACAAGCTCGGCATTCCTGATGATCGTCTGAACGTTTCAGGGGGTGCGATTGCAATCGGCCATCCGTACGGAATGTCTGGCGCCCGAATGACCGGACATCTCCTTCTTGAAGGCCGACGCCGCAAAGCGAAATACGGAGTTGTCACGATGTGCGTCGGCGGTGGGATGGGCGCAGCGGGCTTGTTTGAAATTTTCTGATGTATGAGGGGGCGACTGGCCATGTCGTCCCGCGCACCGCGCTCTGGCCTACGGTGCCGCGCGCGGTGTTGCCGCCAGGCAACATCGCCCCGCCTGGCAATACCGGCATACCGACGATCCCTTTTAGCGTTTTGCCGGACGGGCGCTCGTTGGCCCTGATACGATGAGTCATGACTCTTGCAGGATCAGTGGAGGCCGGTATGCACTTCGATGCATTTTCCTTCGGTTCCATCCGCATAGATGACGTGACTTACGAGCATGATGTGGTGATCGATCGCGGGCAGGTTCGCAAACGCAAGAAGAAGCCATCCAAGGCGTTCCGCGAAGCATTCGGCCATACGCCGGTATCGACGGCCGAGGCCATTCCCTGGAATTGCCAGTGCCTCGTGATCGGCACCGGCACCGGGGCACTGCCGGTGATGGACGAGGTAAAGCAGGAGGCCGAGCGCCGGAAAGTCAAACTCGTTATCGTGCCGACGGAGGAGGCCATTGCCAGACTCAAGGAGCAGATAAGAGGAACCAACGCGATTCTGCACGTCACGTGCTAGGGGACGCGGCTGGCGCGGCGTTTCACAGGCGAGCCAGCCCGACCGAAACACCGTACGTCGCCAGAGCGCCTTGTCACCCAAAGCCCAGTGGTCGCCCTTGTTCTGGCGCTCTTTCAAAAAGGGACGAACCGCCCTCCTACAGCGCCGCGATAAAATCGTTCCACACCGTCGCTTGCATGGTCTCGGTGGCGGCGTGTCCATAGCCTCGGATGATCAGCGACGCAAGCTCAAGCTGTTTCAGATCGTTCGATTCGACAATGTCCACGACGTCGAATCGCCCGAGTGTCAGATAGCTGCTTTTCCAGGTGACGGCTGGGCATTCAGCTTTGATCTTCTCCGCCACAGTGACGGCGATCTGTTTGAGTTCCTTTGGATCCTGGAACGCGTCGGGAGCGAGACGGCTGAGGATGACGTAGGTAGCCATGGTATACCTCCGTGGGAAAATTGCTCCGCGGATGGCTACGGCAGTCACACTGTGGCGAACGGCCATCCGCCAAGCGGATGCATTCCTGTGCCTCTTGATTATAGTAAGGTTCCTTGTCCCTAAAGCCCGAGGTCACGAGCCTCACTGGACGTTTCCCACCCAGCGATATACAACAGGGCATCGGCCTTACGTAAAGCTTTCGCCGGTCAAAAAAGTCTGCCGCGCGCCAGTGTAGGGACTATCCTGTATAGGTGGTTGGTGTTTTCGGCACGCGACCACAAAACGGGGCAACTGCGGGACTGGCCAGTAGGTTCGCCGCCTGCCTTTGCCCCGCCACCACCAGGGTCCGCCATGTGCGGGCCGTTTTTTTGCGCCCTCCCTACCGTGATAGCCTGACCAATCGCCGTTCTCGAGTGATCCGCCAAAGCCGTTGCGGGATATCAATGTCACCGGGTCATCGATCACCTGTGGCGGTCTGTGCGGCGCGCAGCCCGAATGTAAGTGCAGCCGCAAGACCGCCGGCGTAGCCGCGTCGAAAGGTGTTGCCGACATCGGCGCCAGCAACAAGTAGACCTGGAATGGGCTGGCCGCGACTGTCGAGTGCGCGCGCACGATCATCGGCCGCCAAGCCGGCGTGCGTGAAGGTGATAGCGGGTTGCACCACCAACGCGCGATAGGGTGGCTTGTCGTTCGGCAGCAGGGCGCCCTCTATGCACGGGTGGAGCGTTTCAGGGGCGGAGCGCACCACCGCGCTATACCGCTCCAAGGTGGCGCGTCCGGCTGCGCCGTCGAATCCCCATTCATCGGCATGCCTCGCCACGTCGTCGAGTGTCGGGCATAGCGCACCCTTCGCACCCTGAGCCAGGGCAACTGCGAGCTTGTCGACGGGAGGGATGCCCTCGACGAACGCCTTCATGACGTACTCTTCCTCGATGCGCTGGTCCCAAACAAGCAGGGCAAGCGCGTCGGTCCGGGTCAGCGTCTCCTGGGCGTTCAGATGATCGCCCAGGCTTTCGTCGCAAAAGCGCTGGCCCTGCTTGTTGAGCAACACCGAAAACTCGCTGTGATATTGCGTGAGTACAGCGAATTTCGATGGATGATCGAGGCTTGCCGGATAGCAGAGCAGGTGACCGTAAAAGCCGGGGTTGTGACCGTCGGAGAGGTGCCCGCCGACCGCCGTCCCAAGCTGCAACCCATCGCCCGTGCTGCAAGGGTTCGAGCGTAGCGGAATACTGCGCGCGTGCGGATGGATGTATTCGGCCCGAAGATCGGCCGATCCCTGAAACCCGCCCGTCGCGATGATCGTATTATTGGCCAGGACGCGAACCGCCCCGTCGCGGTGTGTCGTGTCGGCGCCGATGACGCGACCGTGCTCGTCGGTGACGAGGCGCTCGGTAACCGTTTCGGGGACTACTACACCACCTGCATGCTCGACGCTTGCGACACATGATCGAAGATGACCGATGATGTCGATCTGATATCCGCGCCCATACATCACATTGTGCGGCCCCGACATCTGCACATCGCGCGACCGCAGCCACACAATCGCGTCGGAGTAGCCGTCGACGACTACCGCGCCAAGCGCCGGGTCCCCGTTGCCGACGTACCGCATCTTACGCGTCGACGGGACCGTCCATACAAAGCCGCCGGAAATGATCGCTGATCCGCCGATGTCCTTTGCCTTGTCGATTACCACCACCTTCGCGCCGCCTTCCGCTGCGCGGGCGGCGGCGGACAGCCCTGCCATACCGGCACCGATAACCAGGAGGTCGCACTCGAGTATGTCTGATGTATCCATTTTGTCTGATGTCTCCATTACGCATCACTGAAACGCAGGTGCTGGCAAGACCTGCCACTGTCGTGTGCGATACCTGCCAGAACACTTGTTAGTCAATGTGGACTCCACCCTCGTGGGAGGTCAGGGAGCCAATCACGCCGCATAACCAAGATAGCCAACGCGCAGCGCCTCAGTCGTGGTGTGATCGGTCATTGAGCCCGATTGCACGATCGCGCCGTGATCGAGCACGGCGACGTGATCCGCGTAGCGCATTGCGTGCGTGGCAATCTGCTCGACTACGACGACGGTCACGCCGGTTTTGTTCAGAGTCGAGAGCAGTTCGTAGACCGCGTCGATGAGAATGGGCGCCAATCCAAGCGAGGGTTCGTCGAGGATGATCACGCGGGGGGCCGCCATTAGCGCACGGCCGACTGCCAGCATCTGCTGCTCACCGCCCGACAGCGTGGCGGCCGCTCGATGTCGCCCTTCCTGCACTGAGCGCGGCATGAGGTCCATCGTTGCCTTGAAGCGCAGATTTATCTCGGCACGGTCAACACCGGCGCCATAAGCGCCGAGCAGCAGATTTTCAGACACGGACAGTTGACCGAACAGGCGCCGACGCTCCGGGACGAGTACTGCGCCGACATCGACGTAGCTGCGTCCAGTTCGGCGTCGCGTGCCCGCGGCGTCGGCAACGATCACGCGCCCGCGGGTTGCCGCCAGCATGCCGCCCATGATCTGCGCGAGGGTGGATTTGCCCGCGCCGTTTGGCCCGAGCACCGCCGTAAAGCTACCCCGCCGAACGTCGAGCGACACACCCGATAGGGCAAGCACGCCGTCGTAACGGTGTTCGACATCGATCACGCTAATGGCGCTGCCGCCAAATGTCGCGCTCTCCCCACGGATGGTGCCCTCGATCGGTACCGTGGAACCGAAATACGCTTCCATCACTGCCGGGTCACGCCGGATTGCATCTGGCGCGCCCATCGCCAATTGGCAACCGAAATTGAGCACCACAACCTTATCGACCAGGCTCAAGACTTCTTGCACGGCATGGTCGATGATGAGAAAGGACACTCCGGCAAGGCGCATTCCTTGCAAAATGGCGCGCAGTTCGTCGTACTCATGCTTGTCCAAACCGGAGAAGGGTTCGTCCAGCGTGATCACGAAGGCCCCGATCGCCAGCACGCGCCCGATATCGACTACCTTCTGAATCCCGAACGGTAGTTCCGACGGATACGCGTTTGCAAATGAACGTAGTCCCAGCCCATCGAGGATCCGGTCAGCCACCGCCTCCGGATCGCGCAACTGCATGTGGTGCGTCCGCCGCAATGACACCGCAAGTTCGGCGACGGTGACGAGCATATCGCGGATCGGAAGCTCGTCGAAGAGTTCTGCATGCTGGAAGGTTCGCCCAAACCCGAGCGCAGCGCGACCGTAGGGAGGCAGCGCAAGCAGGTCAGCCTCACCCAGGGAGACACTCGCCGAACTGAGTGGCCGCACGAAACCGCTGAGCACATTGAGCAAGGTCGTCTTGCCAGCGCCGTTCGGACCGATCAAGCCTACTGCGGTTCCTGGCGGGACGTCGAACGATACATCCTGAAGCGCCTTGAGGCCCTGGAAGGACACTGAAACATTCTTCAGGGAGAGCGTATCCCGGGCCGGAGGAAGCAATTCCGAAACGAGCTTGCGCATGGCCTCGGCGTTGACTGCCTGACGCGCCACCCCACCGGAATGAGTCGTTGGGCGTGCCACTCGCGACCGAATCAGGCGGCGCGTGGCCGGTACGATCCCGTCACCCAAAAGCAGCAGAACCAGGACCATGGCGGCGCCGTAGACGAAACTAGACACGCCCGGCAAGGCGCGTGCGAGTTCAGGCACCAAAGTGATGAAGGAGGCACCGAACAGAGCTCCGACAAAGCTGCCGATTCCGCCCACGACCGTTGCGACAATCAGCATCACGCCGGCACTGAGGTTGAACGCTTCCGGGTCGAGGTAACCGATCACGAACGCCATTGCCACGCCTGCCAGCGAGGCGATGCCGGCACTCGTGCCGAAAGCCCGGGCATTCTCGATATGCGGTCGCAACCCGACCGCCGTTGAGGCGATGCGCTGTCCTTTCACTGCGAGCCAGCGCCGCCCGTAACGACCGCTACTGATTAGCTCGCTAAACAGGAAGACGGCTGTCGCAAGCAACACGCCAAATGCCACGGTGCCATTCGTGTCTAGCGGTTGCGGCAAGAATAGGGATACCGCCTGCCCTACGTGCATGCCCTCGTCGCCGCCGGTGACTTCCCTCCAATGACCGACAATCTCGGTGCCCGTCAACGAGAGTGCCAACGTAAGCAAACCGAAATAGAGCACCGAGAAACGTCCCGCGCTCAGCCCGAGTATGAATCCGACGCAGGACGAAAGGACCACCGCTGTCACCATGATGATCTCGACCGGCACTCCTTTCGTGCTCAGATTCGCGGCAACATAAGCCCCTAAAGCCATGAATACTGGATGCCCCAATGACCAGATTCCGCACGACCCGGCCAGCATCGTCATCGACAGCACAACGATTGTGTAAATCGCGATCGAAGCGATGATGAACTGCGCGTAGTCGCCGATCAGACCCAGGGGACCAGCGGCAAGTGCGAGCGCGATGCCCGCGAGCGCGATTGAGCCACACCTCAACAGATTGGTGCTCATACGCGCTCCTTTCGGCCAGCGCCGAGCACCCCTGCCGGGCGCAGGAAGAGTACCAGGACGATGATGGCGAAGACGATGGTGTCGCGATAGTTGGCCGATACGTAGCGGCCAGCCAGGTTGTCGAGCACGCCGACCGCGAAGCCACCGATGACGGCGCCCGGCATGCTGGTCAAGCCACCGAGAAACACGCCGGCGAATGCCCGAAACAACGGTCCGAGCGTGAGGTTGGGATTGAGCGAGTTATCAGCTGCGAGGAAGAACGAGGCGACAGCAGCCAGGCCGCAACCGAGAAACCATGCGAGTGCCGAAACCCGGCCTGCATCGATACCAACCATGCGCGCGGCGAACTGATCCTCTGCCGTGGCACGCATCGCCATCCCGAATCGCGTCGTCCGGAAGAACCAGGCCACGGCAAACATGGCTGTTGCCGCGAGCACCGTAGCGAGCACCCTGTTCCAGGAGAGTGCCATGCCGCCGAGATCGACTGTTCCGGCGGCAAGTCCTTTGAAGGGCAGAGAACGCGTTCCCCACCCCCAGTAAATCAATGCATTGATCAGCAAACCCAATCCAATCGTGACCACCAGCGAGATGAATAGCCTGTTGCGTCCAAGGCCAAGTGGCCGGATCAACACCCGCTCGGTCGCCACGCCAATGAGGCCGGCCACGACGATAGATATGATCAGCCCTACCGCGACGGGCACGCCGGCTGCGATCGTCGAGGCTGAGATAAAGACCGACAAGGTACCAATATCGCCGATGCCGAAATTCACGGTGTCGGTTGACCGGAAAATAATGACAAGTCCGAGGGCGAGCAAGGCGTAAGCCGAGCCGCTCGCTATTCCTGAGACAACAACAGCGGGAAGATCACCCATGACGATATCCTTTGCGTGGATTGCAACGAAGGCCCGCGATACGCCTGACGCTTACCTGCACACCATTCAGGTCACGCAGCTGTCGAGCTTCGATAGCGCCAGCAAATCCGGGAATTCAGGATTGCGTCGCTCGAGAATCGATTCCATGCGCTCACGTATGGCGCCGTCGAAGGCCCGCGTGGTGATGACATAGAGCTGGCGGTCACGGATTGCTCCCACCACTTGCTCGGCAACCTGCTGCGGCGTCATAGCGGTGCGATAGAGGTTTTTGGCTATTTCATGGTAGGCGGTCGGTGCCTTGTCGCCTTCGCTGCGCCTGGATCCGGGGCGATTGCGTTCGGAGTTGTAGATTCCCGTCGAGACCACGCCCGGACAAAGCACGGACACGCCGATTTTTTCGCCGCGCTCGCGCAAGCTGGCATAGATCGCCTCGGTCAGGCGCACCACGCCATGCTTGGTGACACCATAAACTCCAGCTTCGGAGCCGCTGATCAGCCCCGAGACCGACGCGGTGTTAACGATGTGGCCTTCCTCGCCACGCTCAAGCATGAGGGGAAGAAAGCTTTGAATGCCATGCACGACGCCCCAGAGATTGACGTCGAGCGCCCACTTCCAATCTTCGAGCGTAAACTCCCAAACAGGCGCGTAGCGCTGCGGAGGAACGACTCCCGCGTTATTGCAAAGGATATGAACGGCGCCGTAGCGCTCAAGCGTCTTTCGAGCGAGCGTCGCGACGCTGCGTGCTTTTGAGACATCTGTGCGTACCGCAAACACCTCGTGACCTGCCGCCCTCATTTCGGACTCGGCCTGTTTGAGGGGGTTGGCTTCGACATCAGCCAGCACGATCTTCATGCCTTCAACGGCAAAGCGCTCGGCCAGTGCGCGGCCGATCCCACTCGCCGCACCTGTAACGACCGCGACGCGGCCAGAAAATTGTTCCATCCATCGTCTCCTTTTTAGTAATGCCAGGCCTTGCACGTGCCCAAGCGCAATTCAGAGCCGCATTGAAGCGGAGCTATCGATCGCCAGTCGGCCTGCGACGATCGTCAGCATGCTCCCGGTGAAATCGTACGAGTTGGCAACCAATCAGCGGCAGGTCTTCAGGTCGGTGTATTCAAGAAACACGCAACGCTCGAATTCCTCGACCGCCCGTGGTTACCACGCGATGTTCAGGCCCGCGGATGCGTCACGTGCTGCCGGGGCGACATGGGGCCTGTCACCAGGCTTTTGCGCTGTCTATTGGCTCGCCGACAGCTTGCCACTTGCTGGCGGAGATCTGGACGCGCTGTAATGCGGTGACGCCCAGATGCTGGTTCGGACCGTAAGAAACCGGCGGAAAGATCCCGCTGTCGTAGTTGCGAATCGAGTACATCGCTTTGACCAGCGACTCGCGGGTTATCGGACCTTCGATTCGGCGTACCGCTTCAACGAAGATCTTGGCCATCCCGAATCCGAACAATGAAAGGTAGTCCGGCTTCTCGGTGGGCGCATACTTCGCGAGGGCCTCTCGGTATTCGCGCACCGCAGGCGTATCCAGTGTGGGGGGGACCGTCCAGGACACCGACTTCATGCCCTCGACAGCCGGTCCGGCGAGTTCGATGAGTGCATTCGAAACAGTCGGCGCGTAGCTATAGAGCGCTGGATGAAAACCCTGCTGCTGAAGTTCTTTAGCCAGGGCGACGATCTCTGGCTGCGTGAGGATGAGCAACAGCGCGTCGGGCTTCTTCTGCGCGATTTCCAGGGCGATCGGCCCGTAGTCCTGGGTGTTGAGCTTGGTCGGATAGAGATCGACGGTAGCGTCAGGCCTTATGGCTTTTACGCTTGGGCCGATCTTGTTCGCAACGTTTTCAAATGCGGCCACCGACGAATACACCACGATCATTTTCCGATGGCCATCCTTGGCGGCCCATCGACCGATTGCCTGCGCCTGGGCTTCGTACAGCACCTGCGCGCCAAACAGATTGGCCCGAGCCGGGTTGTACCAGTCTTCGGCGCCACCGTATGGATTGATGATCGGCACCTTGGCCTCATCGAGCAGATAGGAGAAGGTGGCAGCGGTATTGGCGGTTCCGTTCGGGCATACAATTGCCAGAACCCCATCACGCGAGGTCAATTTACGCGCCGCAGCCACGGTGCGCTGCGCATTAAAGCCGTTGTCTTCCACAATGAGGTTGAACTTTCGGCCCTTTATGCCACCCCGGTCGTTGATCATCGAGAGGTAAGCTTCAAAACCGGCGCGTTGCGGAACACCGTAGGCCGCCACCGGCCCAGTCAGCGGCATCCATGCGCCGATCTTGATCTCTTTGTCAGTGACGCCCGGGCCTTGTTGCTGCGCGAGACCTGATCCGGCACCCAGCAGAAGCGGCGCAAGAATGAGGAGCGCACGCAAGAAAGGCACTCTCGCTTTTCGTCCAGACGACTCAGGAAATCCCGCAAATCTCTTCTGCCAAGCATTCCTAAATAGCATTGTCTCTTCTCCTCCGATTCAATAGTCGCCATCCTACTGTTCGAATTCTCATGGAGGGCGAGTGGTTCATTTTTTTCCACTGCGCTCGACTTTATTTAGTGCGCGGACCGACTGGTCGGTCGACCGCGTGAAGACATCATATACGCCGCCCGAGAAAAATGTCAACTTCCTCAAACGGCGCGCTCCGCATGTACTGATCACCGACAAGCTCAAGAGCTACGCCGTGGCGAACAAAGATCTGGGGCTGAACGTCGAACACCACCAGCACAAAGGATTGAACAACAGGACAGAGAACTCGCACCAGCCAAAACGGGTACGCGAGGATGTGATGCGCCGCTTCAAGTCAGTGCGTCGACTGCAACGATTCGCTTCGGTGCGTGATCAGGTGGGCAACCTGTTCTTGCGCTGCCGCTACAACACGAACGCGCAACAGAAGAGAGAGATGCACACCCCGGCCTTCGAGGCTTGGGAAAGGGTGACGCGCGTCTCGATGCCCGGACGTCTCGCCGCGTGAGTTCGTCGTCCCTCGCGCGCTGCATTTTCGTTTGGCCGCACATCAACAACGTGACAACTCTGTCTGGCTCGCTGCATACGCCTGTCCACCCTTGCTGGCCTGGCCAGGCTCAAGAGCCTTGACGGATGTGCGTGCCGGCCGTTGCAGCCCGCACGAATTGTCCGGCCGAACATCACCCGTTTCGTCACCCTGGCAAGCGCGCATCAGGGCTCGATGACTCCCGCGCTGCGCATCGTCATCGGTCTCCTGAAGGAGGTTTCTTCCGGGTTGGTAGCGTCCGGGCAGTACAACGGACCAGTCAGCAGGCCACCCGTTACCGGGCCCGCGTCTGTAGCCACTTCGCGCAGTGCGAATCGGTCCTTGCCTGGCGGCCCGGTCTCACCGGGAAAGGTGGGGGCAAGGACGCCTCGTTCCCACCGGGGCGGCTGACTGTTGGCGCTAGATGACAGCTTTTAACGCTCCCGGGCCCCCAGCCACCAGGGTGATGCTAAGTGACTGGTTCGATAGGGACTCCACCGATGTATTGGTTGATGGTGTGAGCGGTTGACGCGATCCGATTATCCGCGCCGTTACTTACCGGGGACGCCCGACTGCGACGTACCACCGTTCGCGGGACCGTAACTGGTTTGACCCGGCGCCGCGCCACTCTGCGCAGCAACGCGCGCCTGCGCGGCGCGGATGTCGTCCGGATAGTTGGGGTCACGGCGGGCAGGATTGTAGCCGGCCTTTTCGAGTTGTATCAGTTCTGCTTTCACCTGTTCCCGCGTGACGGTCGAACCGGATTGCTGAGCGGACGATACGGCCGGAGCCGCCAGAACCGAGACGGTAAAGACTGCATAGAGCAAACGTTTCATGATAGCTGACCTCCACGGACAGAATCCGTCCTCTTTCACCACTCATTCCGGCGGTGAACAACTACAGTTTAGTTGTCAGGGGCGATTCTGCACGTTGGACCCGTAATCGCCTGGTCGCCCGATTGCCATCGCGGGTGTGATCGACATGAAGAAACTCGCCGGCGTGCTGCTTCTCGCCGCGACACCGCTTTTAGCATCCACCGGAACGCCCCACCTCTATTCACGCAGCGCGATCGTGTACGACGTCGGGCACAGCGAGGTCCGGCTATACCCATGAGGCAGGACGTTGCATCGCGGCCGAAGCCAGCATGCCGAATGATCAGGTGATTATTGCGCTCCTTGGCGCTCGATCTTCCGCGGCACGTTCGGCAGCCTTGCATGACGACTTCATCGCCTTGCCAAAACGCGCGCTTGACTGTCACGAACTGCGTCACTCGCGGTGTCTCGAGTATCCCTCGCCCCCCGCGGCCTGCATCAGACCGTCCGTGAAACGCGCCGTTACCACTTTGTGACGTGCATCACGTAAACCTGACGTAAGCTCAATACATAAAGCGCGCCGCGTTTGTTGCGGTGCGATAACGAGGAGCACGTCATGAAACCGCTCGATGCAACGTTGCGCGCCGGCAGCGCCGTTGCAGTGCTGGTGTTGTCCGGGGCACTGTCCGGTTGCTACTACGTACCGTACGGCTACTACCCGGGCTACGGGTACTACCCCGCCTATCCTGCCGTACCGACGGCGGCCACGCAGCAAGATGTCCCCATCGCGCCCGGCGACTCTTCGCAAGTTCCGGGGCAAACGCAATTCGCGATGCCTGACGGCACGTCGCCCGACGGGTCGCCCCCAACCTATGACATGGCGTCGGCCTACGGCGGCGCGCCGGCATACTATCCGATCGCCTATCCCTACCCGTATGCCTATCCGTACCCGTACTACGCTTATGGCTGGCCAGGTTTCTGGTGGCCGTCGGTGTCGGTCGGCTTCGCATTCTTTGGCGGGTGCTGCGGTCACAGCCACTACGACCACTATGGCCATTACGGCTACTACGGCCACTGGGGTCATTATGGCTATTGGGGTGGCCACGGTAACTGGGGTGGCGGTCACGGCTACTGGGGCGGCGGTCACGGTTACTGGGGCGGCACCCACGCTGGCTGGAGCGGTGGTGGCGGCCACTACTGGGCGACAGGCGGCGGCCACGGCCGTTCGCATTGAGCGAGGTCCGCTCCCGAACGGGACCGCGCCGGACATCCTGCGCGATCGCCGCCGCGAAAGACATGGCTATTCCCCGCGACGAAGGGAATTCGTCGACAGCCACGGCGACGCACATCATGTCGTTATTGCCCGGTGCCTTTTCCATCAACTAACCGACTGTGCCGGTCAATCTCACGATTCCATCGCCGGTGCCGACGGCTACCTCGCGGAATTCGCGCGACGAACATCGCCAGAGCGTCGCAGCGCTGTTTCTTTCAATGCTGTCCAATAAGCCGCCGCGTGAACATGGAGCCAATTCACGACATCTACGACTGCCGACATTCCACGAACGAGCCTTTCGGCGAAGTCACGCTGGCTGCGTGAGTTGGTCTGGGTGCCCCGGATGCAGCAATTACGCGGCCCGCTCGACAGTCAGGCGGTCGACCACCGCCTTCACGCCCGGCGTCGATCGGGCAGCACCGCATACGATGGAGCGCTCAATTGAGGAACTGACTTTTCCCGTCCTGCAACAGTGCGTCTAAAGACCCGATACAACTACCGGGTAAGTCTCGGTATGATCTTCGACGCGCTTCACTCCAGGCGTGGCCTCCGCTGCGACACGTACAGCATTCACTGCGTCTGCCGACTGAAACATGCCCCACAGGTGAACGACCCCGTCCCTGACGACGATGTTGCGCCCCGCGAAGGCCCAGCTGCGACCAGCCAGTTCGCCCATCAGCATCGCCCGTATCTCGCGGTCAGTCGGTGCGGCATCCAGCGCGGGCTCTTCCGCCATAGAGGCCAGTGCCTGGACGAGATTGGCACGCGTCACGATACCCACGAGGTTCCCTTCTCGTGTCACTGGAACGCGCTTGATGCGCCTCGTTTCCATAAGATCGGCAACCTTGGCTAGCGGTGTCGCTTCGTCAACCGAAATGACATCCGTGGTCATCAGGTCGGCTACCTTCCTCCCGTGCGACTTCACGTACTCGTTCGCATCGCGGCCCAACGAGAACAGATCGAGCCACCCACGGCGCTGAGGTTTGTCGGTATCAAGCTCGGTGCGATGAATCAGATCGCCTTCGCTGATCATGCCGACGATATGTCCCGCCGCGTCGACAACTGGAGCACCGCTGATCTTCTGCTCCACAAACACCTTCGCAACTTCACGTACCGTCATTTCAGGCTCGACGGATATGGCGGGCGTGCTCATAACGTCTGATGCATACATGACTATTCCTCCTCACTCGGGTTAGCGAATCTAGTTGGCACGTGTTACGTTGCTCATGACATCGGCTCCTTGAATGATCCACGATCACCATGGATCTGCACTACATCAAACCTGTCTGGTGCCACATCACGCGGACGCGGCCAGGCTCCATTCGTCGACGATGATCCCGCAGCGGGGCAGGTCGTTTCGACGACGCGTCCATCTCTACGAAACCACTTTAGATCGGAGCGCGGCGCGACCCTTGACGTGCATCAACTGTTACGCGCTGTGCGCGCGATGCGTTGAAACTGACTCTGATCAAATCGTGCGGCACCTGCAACGCCCATGCTGGACCTGCACCCTGAAAAATCGTGGAGCCGTCCATGCGCACCAATCAACCACTGTCACGCCGCCGGCCTCTGCACATTGCGCAGCGCGAACATGCAGCGCGACGCGGCTGGCGCAGCATCGACGACGCAATGCAGCGCGCAGCCTCGTATCGTCATCCGGCAGGTCAGATACACAGGATCGAAACCCATATTTCCGTGATCTATCTCGCTGGACGTTACGCCTATAAGGTCAGAAAGCCGGTCAATCCGGGCTTCGTTGATCTCACCTCGCCGGCCGCGCGGCAGCGGTACTGCAACGAAGAGGTCCGGCTCAACCGGCGTCTTGCGCGCGGGCTGTATCTCGATGTGCAGCCGATCGTCTCGAGCGGCAGAACCTTCAAGGTGGGTGGTCCCGGAAAAGTTGCCGGGCATGCGGTGCGGATGAGACGTTTCGCCGAAGCGGACGTGTTTTCGCACCTGCTGGAACGCGGCGAACTGGATGTCCCGCACGTTGCCCGTCTCGCGTGCGAGCTGGCCGCATTTCACGTCCGCGCTTCCTGCGCACCGGCGCGTACAGCGTTCGCATCATCCGCACGCGTGCGCGAACAGATGACAGGCGTGCTAGACGCACTTGAACGTGAAGCGCCCGCTCTGGTGCCCGCCGAGGTGCGCCTGTGGTGCCAGCAGGAGGCAGCGCGACTCGCCCCGCACTTCGACGCGCGACGCCGCATGGGTTTCGTACGCGAGTGTCACGGCGACCTGCATCTCGACAACATCATGCGCAAGGGCAGCGATGTCGTGATGTTCGACTGCATTGAATTCAGCGACACGTTGCGCTGGATCGACGTGGCCAGTGACCTCGCGTTTCCGCTGATGGACCTTAAGGTTCACGGTCGCGATGATCTTGCGGCTCACCTGCTGAACGACTGGCTTCAGTTCACGGGGGACTTCGGGGCGCTGTCGGTGATGCGCTTCTATATGGTCTACCGCGCGCTGGTGCGCGCGCTTGTCGCGATGTTGAAGGCGCCCGTCGCGCGGTCTACCGATAGTGTTGCAGCGGCACGTGCCTATGTGGCATTTGCCCGGCGCACCGTGCGGGCCGATTCTCCCTGGCTGCTGCTCTGCCACGGTTATTCAGGGTCGGGAAAATCCGCAGCCAGCGCAGCGCTCGCACCGCTGATCGGCGCGGTCCGCCTGTCCAGCGACGTAGAGCGCAAACGCGAACGCCCGCTTTCGCCACCGGTGCTTCGCGCGCTGCCCGCCGCCGCGTACACTTCGCACGCGATCCACACTCACTACACCGCGCTGCTCGCCATCACACGTGACGCATTACTCGCGGGCTATCCGATGCTGGTCGATGCCACGTTCCTCAAGGAGCACGACCGCAGGCGTTTTATCGAGCTTGCGAATACGTTGTCGATGCCCGTCTTCATTCTGGACTTTTACGCGAGCCCGCGAACACTGGTCGAACGTGTGAGGGGACGAGCAGCTGGCCCATTCCAGCCATCGGACGCGGGTACGCTGGTGCTGGTCCGGCAACTGGCCAACGAGGAGCCCCTGTCCCCCGAAGAATGCCTGATGACAGTCAGCTTCGATACGGATGTGCCGCCCGACTCATTCCATCACCTTCGGTACTGGAAGTCGTTGCTGGGACCATTGAGCGCGGATCGGGTTGCCTCGAAGGAAGCGGCCGTCGTCTGAAAACTGGCATCGTACGCCGGTCACACGTGGAGCGGCGTACGCCCCCGCCTGGAGTCCGCCAGAATGGCAGCCCGCGCGCACGACGCGACGCGAAACGCCACATCCAGCTCCCGCTCGCAGTCTCACAGACCTGATGGGATCGGCTTGATGTCGGGATCGTGCCGGACGAGCAATACGGGCAGATGGGTCAGCCGGACGAGAGACTCGGCAACACTGCCCATTAGCATCCGCCGCCAGCCGCGGCGTCCGTGGGTGCCCATGACGACGAGATCGGCCTCGCACTCATCAGCCGCGCGACTGAGAACGCTGGCGATCTCTTCGCCCCGCGCATCGATGGCACGGGCGACGCCGCGTACCTGAGCTTGCTGAAAGCATTCGTCTGCGTCTTTTAGCGTCTCCGTCACCGCATCGGTGGCGACGGCGTGGATCTGCTGCTCGTCGACAAAAACGGGACCGAGATCGCTCAGTCGCGTTGTGTGCTGCACGACACACACAGCCGTCACCGTGGCGTCTGCTGCCTGCGCCAGCCTCACCGCTTCCTCGAGCGCGAGCTGCGCCGACGCACTGCCGTCGATCGCGGCGAAGATTCGCTTGTACATGGCCGCCTCCTGGACTTGCGCCCTTATCCTTTGATGGCGAGGCCGTCTCAGCCCTGCCTGAGTACTCAGTTTGCCGACACCATGGATGTCATGTTTGACAAGGATCAACCGCTGCTTTGCTTGCCCATTGGACGTCACGGGCGCACGCCAGATGTATTTCCATACTGGCAGCATGCGTCTAAAGGAGGCAAAATTAGAACGACCGTATCCCGCAGGGTCAGGCGACGGCGCGAAAACGAATTTCCGATCCGCAGCGGCTTCGCCGCCCACGGAATGATCTTGCTCAGGCGAACCCGCATGGCGTTAAAAGACAAAACGCAAAATGCTCGAATGCAACCCCACCTGCCTGGGGGCGTCCTTCCCATCCGATGGCCCATGGCGATCGCTATCGCCGTGCTTGTGGCCGGCGTCGCCGCCACGATCAGCGCCTCGCAGTTTGTGGAACGCCAGACGTTACTTGCCGCGCCCGCGGCCCCGCCTACCCCGGCCGCCCGGCGCGCAAACGCGGAGGGCGTGCTCGTAGCGATTCTGGATATCGGACGGCTCTTCGACCAGACCATGGCCGGGCAGAAAGGTATCGACCTGCAGGTGCTCGCCGGGACGTCCGCGACCCAGATTTACAGCTTCGAACCGGCTGGCGACGATGTCGCCGACTCATCGCCGGTGGTTCGCCATACCGCGACGCTGAACCTTGGCGGTGAGCCCCTCACGCTCGTCTACACCACGAGCGAACGCGAGTTGCGCGCGGCCGCCGGCGACGCGGGTTCGCTCGTGCTGATCCTAGGGCTGGCGGCCGCCGTGCTGCTCGCTGCCGTCGCGTTCCTCGTCGCCCGCGAACGTGCCGGTGCGGCTCGCGCGAACCACGAGGACCCGACCCGCTCGACACTCAACGAAGCGCGCATGATGGGCATCATCCGCTCGTCGATGGAAGCGATCATTACCATCGATGAAAGCCAGCGCATCGTCATCTTCAATCCGATGGCCGAGCAGCTGTTCGGCTGCCCGGCGATGGATGCGATCGGCACCCCGCTGTCCCGGTTCATCCCCGAGCGGTTTCGTGCCGCCCACGCGCGGCACGTCGACCAGTTCGGCGTGACGGGCGTATCGGATCGCCAGATGGGCCGGCAGCGGGTGCTGTTCGGACTTCGGGCGAACGGCGAGGAATTCCCGATCGAAGCGTCGATTTCGCAGATTCGCGAGGCGAGCGGCAAGCTGTACACGGTGATGCTGCGCGACGTGACGGAACGCGTCAAAGCCGATAATGCCCAGAAGCGCGCCCGCGAAGAGTTGCGCGAGCTGTCCGCGAATCTGCAGAATGTGCGTGAAGAGGAAAAAAACCGTATCGCCCGCGAGTTGCACGACGATCTCGGCCAGCAGTTGACGGCGCTCAAGATGGATCTCTCGTCGGTCGAGAGGGCGCTCAGCGCCGATCCGGCGCTGAAGCCGGAACTGGCTGACCAGCTGCGCGGCATGCGCCGCCTGATCGACGCGACGGTCGCATCCGTCCGCCGGATCGCCGCCGACCTGCGGCCGGTGATGCTGGATGACCTCGGCCTGATTCCGGCAATCGAGTGGCTCGCCAGCGATTTCACGAGCCGTTACGGCATCGACGTCGAACGCCGCATCGAAACCGGCGAAACCCGCTTCACGCGCGACGGCGCGACGGCACTGTTCCGCATCGTGCAGGAAGCGCTGACCAACGTCGCGAAGCATGCCGACGCGACCCTCGTGATGCTGACCCTGCGCATCGAGGACGACTCCTGTGTGCTGCGGATCGCCGACAACGGACACGGCGCGGGCGAGCACGACCCGCGGGCGGAAAAGTCGTTCGGCCTGCTGGGCATCCGCGAGCGGGTGCACATGCTGGGCGGGTCGGTCGAAATCGACACGGCGAACGGGAAAGGCTTCGCGATCACGGTCACCTTCCCGCTCCAGACGATAAAACTCGAAGAGGCTCAACCATGACGAAGGTGCTGATAGCCGACGATCACACGCTGGTGCGCGATGGCCTGCGGCATATCCTGCAGAATGCCAGCGGCTTCGACGTGGTCGGCGAGGCGAACGACGGCGCGAGCACGATCGCGCTGATCCGCGGCACCGAGGCCCATGTGCTGGTGCTCGATCTGTCGATGCCCGGCCGCAACGGCGTCGAACTCATCCGGCAGATCAAGGACGAAAAGCCTGCCTTGCGCATCCTCGTGCTGACCATGCACGCGGAACAGCAATATGCGGTGCGTGCCTTCAAGGCTGGCGCGTCCGGCTACCTGACGAAGGAAAGCGCCAGCGCCGAACTGGTCGCGGCGGTCGCCAAGGTCGCAAGTGGCGGCGTTTACGTGAGCCTTGCGATGGCGGAGCAGTTTGCGCAGAGCCTGAACGAACCGGTCGATACGCTGCCTCACCAGCGGCTGTCGGACCGCGAATTCGACGTGTTCCGACGCATTGCGGCCGGCCAGACGATCTCCGAAATCGCCCAGGAGCTGTGTGTCAGCGCAAAGACGGTCAGCACCTACAAGACGCGCATCCTCGAAAAAATGCAGATGCCGCACGAAGCCGCGCTCGTACGCTATGCGGTGCGCCACAAGCTTTTCGGCGAAGACGACGAGATCTGATGCCCTTGCCTCCGGGCTTGCCAACAGGCGTGCGTCCGGATGCGGGTTTTCCCTTAATCGTGCAGGCGGCTTTGTTAGAAGCGGAATAAGACTCACGATCTGCGAGGCCGAACAAGAGAGGCAATCATGAAAGCATGCAACTTTGTGAATCTGCTCGTCGTCGTGGGATGCGTGACGCTGACGTCGAATGTCTACGCGCAAGCCAGCAACGCCATGTCGATGGCGTCGAGTCCGGCTGCAAGTTCAGGCAAGGCGACGCCAGCGGACAAGAACCTGGCTCGCGATGTACGCAAGGCGCTATCGAAAGCGCCCAACTTCAACGTGTCGAACGTATTCGTCAAGGCGCGCGACGGTGTCGTGACATTATCCGGCAGCGTGCCGGACGGTCCGCAGATCCAGCAGGCCGCGGAAGTGGCGAAGGGCGTGCCGGGTGTCACGTCGGTGAGTAACCATCTGACGCTCTATACAAAAGGGTATTAATCCTTCAAGGCGGCGTCGATCTACAGTCAAGTCGCGCCGGAGCACGAGTTCATGTTCCAGGCACGGCTGCGGTCAGCAGGAGTGGCGCCAGGACTCGTTCGAGCGTGCCAAACCGCGAAATCAGAATGGCGGGTTTGAGGTCGAACCGGGCGTACGAATGTTCAAACCGAGCGGTAGCGAGTGTTGCTTCATGGGCCGGTTCCGGAACGGTCTTGCCATGAGCGCCGTGACAGCTTGACACGGCTCAACAGACAAGTGCGGGATCGATCTCCTTGTGTGTGAGGCCGAATTTCGCCATGCGAGCGCGATGGTCGGGGGACCCTAGATATAAACGAAGCTGCTGGTTTACCGCGTTGATCAGATCGCCGTTGCTCTTGTTAAACGAGAATGCTCCGATCGGGGGGCATTGACTCCCATCCTCTCCGGGTTCGTGATCGACCGCCTCTACAGAGCCGCCGATACGGTCGGCCAGTATGCGATTTCCCACGGCGGTGCTCGCATACGCGTCGATCGCCCCTGAGCGAACCGCTTCAATTGCGTCGGCCTGCTGCTCGAAACTGACGATCTGGTCTTCGCTTACCCCTGCCGCTCTCGCCGACTCGTGTTGCACCTGCCCGGCGATGATGCCGAGGCGCGCATCGCGACGTGCGGCGAGTGACGCATAGCTATTGAGCGCCTTTGGATTTCCTGTCCGAATCAAGAAACCGTCCCCGATCGCCCATACCGGCAAGCTGAATGCAACCAGATTGGCCCGTTCAGGCGTGACGAAAAGCGGAACATTCATATCCCAGCGGCCGGCTCCAACCCCTGGCAGCAGTTCGCTGAAAGTTGTCAGGTGATGCTCGATCTGGGTAACGCCGATAGCCCGAAGGACAGCATCGGCCAAATCAAGGTCCGCTCCGATAGCCGCCCCATCCGAGTCTGTCCAGCCGAATGGGGGTTCTTCGATATACGCGATCGTTACTTTCATCCTTCGCCTCGCAATTCGTAAACGGTACATAATCGAGCGCCCGATTGTCGACGATTCTACTTACATCGGCGGACGTCGCCTTTATGGCCGACTACTGCCCGATGCGGTCGGCCGAAGACCGGCAGCCGACCGAGTCCGGTCGGACGCCCCTCCGCCGCGAACTTCGGTAGTCGGCCCTAGCCGCACCTTCGCCTCGCAAGAAATCACCCGCTCGCGGTCCACGCTTGCCACCCCGAACCGCCGGTTGGCACGTGAACGCTCATCCACCTCGCGGGCCGGCTGAAAGCGCTGCTCGGGCTGGGGTCTAGCGCGTTTGCCTGTACTGGAAACGCGAACAGCTCAACCTTTTCCGCACCTTGCCGATATAACACTCGAACGCAGGGTTGAGTTGGACAGACGCGACACTTGCCGGAGCGGCGAGTAGACAAGGACAGTTGCCTGCGAAACGCCGCTCGCCGAACGGGCGAGCGACGCCGGGCACGCTTCGAAGACGACCCTTCCCGATCAAAGACCCTTCCACCCCATTGCGCGCATGCCAGCACGACACGGAAAGCAGCCACAGGAACCGGCAGTCGGTCCCCAGGCAAAACCTATCAGGTCGTCAAGGTTACGGGCATGGGTCAACGTGCAATCCCCCAATTCCGGTGCCTCAGGAGGGCACGCTTCACGATCATGAAACGAATCTATGCCACGTTCCTCACCGCACTGCTGGCCGCTACGCTTGCACCGGAGTGCCAGGGACAGTACGCCACCGACTGGGTGGCCAACACGTTTGGGACCAACGCTACCCGCGTGGGTAGCGTCGCGCGCTCCATGTGGATAGCGCCCGAGGGCGTCATCTACACGGCTTCGATGTGGGACGAAAACGAAGGTGGTGTCGCGATATATCAGAACGGCCAAAGCCTGGGGTCCATAGGAGGTCACGGCGAGTTCCAGGGCAGCGCCATCACGGGTAATGCAACTTCGATTTTCGCCGCTCTGCATTTTAATTCTACTTATGGCAGCGGCACGGTAGCGCGGTACAACCGAACCACCCAAACTCGCGACTTTCTCATCTCGGTCAGCGCGACAACGACTGAGCAGCGGGCTGATGTCATCACGGGACTCGCGACGTCAGGCTCGCTCCTTTATGTGAGCGACTTTCCTGGAAATCGCGTCCGCGTCTACACGACCGACGGCGTCTGGCGGCAGGATATCGCTGTCTCATACCCTGGCGCGCTCGCGGTGGACAGCGCAGGAAACATCTGGGTTGCACAGAAAAGTGCGGGCGCGATCCTCGAATTCAATCCGGCCGGCGTGCTCGTAAGCACCATTCAGATGTCTGTCGCCGCTCGACCGTCCTCACTGTATTTCGATTCGTCGACCGGGTGTCTCATGATCGGCGACGAGGGCCCCGACATGAACATCAAGATCTATAACGTCTTGGGCATTCCATTTTCGGTCAGTACATTTGGCATTCAGGGGGGATATCTCGATACGACAACGGGAATCAAAGGCCAGGTTGGCGATAAGCGTTTTACCCGCGTCACCGGCATCGGCAAAGATGCCGCCGGCAACCTGTACGTGCTCAACAACCCGTGGGGCGGAAGCTGGGACCTCGGCCGCGACGGCGGCACCGACATTCACTCCTACAGCATTTCCGGCCACCTGCAATGGACGCTTCAGTCTCTCAACTTCGAGGGGAGCGCCGCTCCGGACCCGAGCACTGACGGCACGTACTTTTATGGAGGTACCAACGTATACACCGGCACCGCTGGGGGACGTTTCGTAGCGAACACTGTCGATCCGATCGACTATCCATCCGATCCACGTGTCAACATCAACGATCGCTCACGGGATGAGCACTTCGGTCAACTTGCCACCGCCGGCGCCAACCGGATCCTCGTGGCGTCCGGCCAGAATCCCGATACCTTTTACTTCTTCCACTTCAATGCTCCGAATGGCTACATCGCAATCCCGGACGCCACGCTTCCGGGTACGGCGTTCAATACGACCGCACCGGTCAGGGACGGATTCTGCCTCGACAGCAAAGGGGACGTCTGGGCCGGTTTGGACAAGACGAATGCCATCTGGCACTATCCGCTGACCGGCTTCGATGCCAACGGTCAGCCGAGTTGGGGAGCAGGGATTGCAACGCCCATTCCGGGCACGATCACGCCATTGACGCGGATCATCTACCTGCCTGAAAGCGACACGATGATCCTGGCACAGGGAACTGTCGGGAGCACGGACTGGACGTCGATCGGAACGCGGATCGAGGTGTATCACGGCTGGCTCGCAGGCAACACAACTGTTCCCAATCCGGTGATCAACCTCACCAGCGCCAATCCCAAGTCGATTACGGCAGCCGGCAACTATCTCTTCGTCGGATACGTACACACCGTGCCCAACATCGATGCCTTCAATCTGACCACAGGCAGCCTGGACACCACGTTGATCAACAGCAACCCCAACACCGTGTACGTCGGCAATGACGTGGATTCGATGTACGGCCTGAGATCGTACCGTCGATCGACCGGGGAGTATGTGATCACGAAGGACAACTACAACGGGACCAGCGTCATCATTTATCGCTGGACACCCTGATCAACAGTGCTCGCCGCGGCTACGCCCCGGCGAGCACCTCACGTCATGTCGATTTTTTGACGTTGTTTACTTCGTCCGCCCTGAATAAAGCGTTTTGTCCGTCGTCGGCGTCAAACGGCGGGCGTTGTCTGATCGATAGAAATGAACCACGCGACAAGAACGAGGGCGCAAAAAAGCCGCAGCTTCCTGAGGATCATCCGCAGGTTGTGGCCAGCGCCGCACAGCACCGCGTGCATCGCGTCGCCGAGCGTACCTTTTAGCCAGTTCCGGTCGAGCTTTCCGTCCGTTTTCATGTGGCCGATCGCTGGCTCGATCGCACTGCGCCGTCGGATCATTGCCCGCAATCCCCGCGTAATGCCGCGCCGCAGCCCTGGGTGGTAGATCTTCACCCCTTCGATGTCCACGCCCTTGTAGCCACGGTCGACGACGGCGATTTCTGGCGTGACGTCGCTCAGGATCGCTGCCTGCTCCAGTGCTTCTGCCAGGGTGTGGCCATCGTACGGATTGCCCGGCATCGAGCGCATCCCAACGACCAGGCCTTCCTTGTGCGTTGTCGTGATCGACACCTTCACGCCGAACTCGTAGGGCGTATGCGCCTTGCCTTTGGCCAGACACTCAACTTCGGGCGCGTGCAGTGCGTAGAGCTTGTTTTTGTCCTTCGGCTTTTGCGACAGGATGCGCTTTGTGCGCCCAACCAGTTCCTGCAGAATCACGCGACTTCCTTCGGATACCGAATCTATCTGCCTCTCCACGTCACGCATCACCCGACCCACACGCGAGCGCAGCGTACGCAACACTTTCTTCATGCGCTTCTACTGCTTCGCATGTGCGTAACGGCCAATCTGACGCGCCAGGTGCGGCGCCTCGCGGTTGTAGTTCTGCCGCAGCTTCAGGCCGTGGCGCGCTGCAGCCTTCACCAGATGTTCGCGACACCGCTCGAGCAGGCGTGAATCCGTCGGGTGCGCGACCTCCTTTTGCATGACAGTAGTGTCTACGATCACGCGCTTGACGCTCGCAGCCCTGATCACGCCCGCCCTTTTGGCTGCGTCGATCGTTTCGGCCAGCAACTCCTCAACGCCGGCTTCGCCCAGCCGCTTGCGCCAGCGCGTCAGGCTCGATGGATCGATTGGCGGTTCGGTCTGCAGGTGCGTTTCGCCGGTGAACACTTGCCAATACGGGTTTTCCACCCATTGCCAGACGACCTCTTCGTCAGACAGGTCAAATGCGTGCTGCAGATACAGCAGACCGGCGATCAGCCTGGGCGATGTCGCCGGTCGCCCCTTGCGCGACACGAAGCTTTCGCTCATCGCGACGCCCAGCCGATTCCAGTTGATCAGGTCAGCCAGCCGTACCAGCGGATGTTTCAGATTGATCTGTTCACGCAGCGGCTGCCGGAAGAAATCTCCTTCTTTCACAGGCGTCTTGGGACCCATCCGCACCTCATCAGAATTTGCAGGATTCTCACGTTAATGTGCCAGGTTCCTGCAAATCTCACAACACCATTTCGGCCTCAAAGCCCCGCTGCACGAGGCTCGCCGAATTGTTCAGGCTCGACGAGCTAGGTGGGGCAAAGCCAGGAGATCGCACGATGCTTGATGCCCTTGTGCCCGCAATCGAGGCTTTTGAAGGCGGCTTAAAGTCCGGCCCGGATGCTCCCGGAGCGTGGGTGGCTGCGGTCACCGCAGCGGAGTCTGGCGCTCAGAACACGGCGCAAATGTCGCCCCGCGCAGGTCGGGCCAGTTACCTTGGAGCGCGTGCGCTCGGCTCACCCGATGGAGGGGCGGTCGCCGTTGCCTGCTGGCTGCGTGCGTTAAAGCCGCACATCACGTCCCGTTAGTCAGTTGCGGGCGAGAAGCGATGCGTCGGATTGACTCTCAACCTCATCGCTTCGCTCTTTTCCGGTCGTTTCATTCGCCAGGTACTCCAAAGACGGGCAGAGGCGCTCGCGAACATCTCCATCCTTGTACGGAGGCAGCGTGAAACCAGCGACAGCATCGGAACTGTTTGCACAAGGTGACGTTGATGGCGCACTGGTAGGCGACGCTTCGCTCGACGCGGGACAGTTTCTCGACATCATCCGTTCGGCAGCCAGTCAGGCTGTAGCGTCGCTGCAGAAGTAACCCTATCACCCGGTCAGGGTAAAGCTCATTCCTCTATCGGCTACCGGCAGACTGCTGTCGGTAGCCAATGAGGCTGCCTCGGCCATTGACGCGACTCCATTTCAAATGACTATCAATCAGGATACACAATTCTCGATGCACTTCCCCACGCCATCGATGCAGTCTGAGTGCCACGCAATCACCCAATTTAGTCACGGCCGCAATGTTGGCAATGACAATGGATTTCGAATAATTGAATGATATTATTATTTTAATAAATGTTCGTTGATATAGCTTCAATATTGATCTGATTACCGAAGCCTTCGGCCTTTGAGTTTCGTGCAGGAGGCGAGCCATTTCGGCGGTCGGACGAGATCGTCACGGCCCGTGCACCGGACCCATTCCGCGCAGGCTGCTGCCCCCAAAGCGGGCGTTTCGCTTTGCCGCCTTTCAGTGCCGAAGATAACGTCAAAGTAATCTCCGCGTTAGCGTGCGTTAAGTCTGCTTACGTATGCTGGTAGTCACTTGTTGCGAACAGGGCTGTTCGCGGCAGTGACCAGAAAACAAGGAGAAACACCGTGAAGTCCATACTGCAGATTGCCGTCACCGTCATGCTGGCGGTACCGGTCGCTTCGTTCGCTCAGCAACCGAACGAGCCACTTACCCGTGCTCAGGTGCGCGCCGAACTGGCCCAGGTCGTCAAGGCCGGATACAACCCGGGAAGACGGGACATTGGCAAATATCCCGCCGATATCCAGGCGGCCGAAGCTCGCATCGCGACGCAGCACGGGATGGTGGGGACGATCATGCCCGGCAACGAATCGAGGTAGGCGTGGGTCATTCGCGCGAACCCCAGCCATCCCAGCCGAGCGGGGGCCTGCTCCTCGATGCCAAAGAGAGCAAGGCGTAGCGCGACGCGGACCGGCGCGACCGCGAACCGTCGCACCGCCCTGAAGTACTCGGCAAACACAAGCATCAGCACGATCGCAAGCGGGCATGCCGACGAACCCGCACGTCGTATCGATCGTGCAGAGGGCACCATAGACGCTGCATTAGCAATACATAAGTAGTTTCCCGTAATCTTCAACCACGCTCCGCGCTTCCACAGGGATCCAGCCTCCCCGTCACCTTGCATTCCAATAACATTGCATTTCAGCTCTGGCCCGAGATTCCTCGTTTCTTCAAAAGATTGCTAAAGAATGCGAACCGACTGGCGCTGTTCTGCTCCTCGCTCGCACAGGAAGAACCGGCCGTCGAAATAGCTCGCCGCTCACACGAAACCTGACAGCCTGGAAGTTTCGGCAATGAAATTTACATTACGTTAATAATACAACGATAAACAAACACTTATCGTAATCATAATATTATTTAACTATCCGTAATATATGGTCATTGTCAAGATTGCAGCGTGATTAAGTTACGTGGCACGGATCTGAATCGACTGGAAGGCAATCTTTCTGGAAATTGACGTGATTCCACGCGAATGCGCGGGCCGTATTTAATCGCGCCCTGTGCAACCGAATGACGAATCGCGCTGTTTAAAACCAGGCAAGACTGGCGAATAACAGTATATACAAGGAGACGTTGTGGGAAGCATAAAGTATCATGCTTGTGCACTTACTTTCTTCGCGGCGGCTTCAGGAGCTAGTGCACAGAGCAGCGTTACGCTTTACGGATCGATCGATGAAGCCCTCGCGTATTACAACAATACCGGACACGCTTCGGTACTCCAGCTGCAAAATGCCGCTTTCCAGTCAAGCTACTGGGGACTGCAGGGCAACGAGGATCTCGGCGGTGAACTGAAAGCGATTTTTGCTCTGGAAAGCGGCTTCGACGTCACTTCCGGGCAGCTTCAGAACGGCGGCCGTCTATTCGGGCGCAAGGCGTATGTCGGTCTGGCGAGCAGCGGACTGGGCACCGTGACGCTGGGGAGGCAATACGATCCGACGGTCGATCTGGTTCAAGGCATCACGGCCGACAGTTACGGTCCCGCTTTCGCGACGCCTGGCGATGCCGACAACAATGACGGAACGGTCTGGATCGACAACGCGATCAAGTACGCGAGCCCGACCTACGCAGGGTTTCAATATGAATTGATGTACGCCCTCGGCGGCGTGGCGGGTAGCATATCCTCCGGGCACACATACTCGGCGGCGGCACTGTACAACAACGGCGGGCTGAGCCTGGCGGCCGGCTATCTGTTCGCAAAGAACGACGGCCCCAATGGAGCGGGCTCTGCCGATCTGACGCAGAACAACTCAGTCACCCCGCTTTTCGGCTCTGTGGGCATGGTCGGCTCGCGTCAGATTGCGCAAGTCGCCGTGCAATACGTCGTCGGTAATCTTACGGCCAACGCGCGCTACAGCAACGCCCAGTACAAGCCCTACCTGAACTACGGCGCTTTCAACCGCACCCAGACCTTCAATATCGCCGGCACGTCTTTGGGCTATCAGCTCACGCCTGCCGCGTTGCTGGCCATTGGCTACAACTATACGAAATCGAGCGGCGACTCATCCGCGACATACCACACCGTTGCCGCAACTTCGTCATACGGCCTGAGCAAGCGCACCACCTTTTACGCCACAGCCGCTTATTCGCATGCGAGCGGTACAACATTCAGCGCCGATGGAGCGACGCTTGTCCCGGCCGGCGGCACGGTGGGCGACTTGACATCCAGTTCGGGCACGCCGAATCAGGTGGCATTGATCATCGGCATCGTCCATAAGTTCTAGCTGGTCTTGAAACGCCTGCCTTGCGATTTGGAAATCGATTCTTTAAACCGCCGTAAATAATATTACCCGCACAAAACTAAACATTCGATTGGAGGATACATGCCATCTTTCTTTAAATTCAGGCGTCTGGTCATTAGCGCGGCAATTGCCGGTCTCTTTTCGTCGGTGGCAGGTGCGCAATCGTCGCAATACGAATTGATCAAGACGATCGACTTGCCGGGCGCGACGGGCGGCCACGGCGACTGGGTGACATACGATCCCGATACCCAAACCGTCTGGCTCGCGCAGTCCCCGAACCATAACGTCGTGGTTATCGATGCGAAAACGCTCTCCGTCAGGAGCACGATCTCCGGCGTGGATTCCGGAAACGGCATTGACATCGACCAGCGCTACGCGTTCGTCACCGACGCCACGACGGGCAAGCTTCTCGTCGTGGACAAGCGAACGTTCAAAACAGTGGCTACCGTCGATAGCGGCGGCAAGACGCCCGACGGAGTCAACGTCGATACCCGCACCGGCAAGGTTTTCGTGGCCAACGACGACAGCAACAATGTGGCCGTTTTCGACGGCAACACGCCGTTCACGCGTACGGCCGTCTTCAAGCTCAAACCGGAAGATTCCAAGGACGGGCCAGACGTCGCACTGTATGTCCGGCCCATGGATCGTCTGTACCAACCCGTGGGAGGCAACGTCGACGTCATCGATCCGAACACGAACAAGATTGTCGCGGTCTGGGACTTCGGCGTGAAGAGCAGCACGAAAGGAGGTGTATACGACGAGAAGACCCACCATCTGATCTTCGGAACAGGCGACCAGAAGATGCTCGTCGTCGATGCCAGGAGCGGTACGCTGGTGACGACTATCCCCGTGGCCGGCGCCGTCGACCAGACCGCCATCGATACTGCGCAGCGCCGGGCTTTCCTCGGCGACAAGACGGGCAGCATCGAGGTCGTCGATCTCGATACCAACCAGGTTGTCGATCACCTCGCCGCCGAGAAAAACGCGCATACGCTTACGGTGGACACGAAAACGCATCGCATTTTCGTGTACCTGAACGCGAGCAACAAAGTGGGGGTCTTCGAACGCAAGCTGTAACGTCTGACGCAAGCCGGCATGCGGCGATTGCGCCGCATGTCCCCACTATGCAATAAGAAATGCTTATTTAATCATCGAAAGACGATCGCTGGCATGAAGGGGGCGCATCAGCGATCTCCTAAGGGAGATAGGGTCATGGCATTCGCTGACATATCCACAGTTGGTTCGAGATTACAGAGCCGTTGATTTCGGTAGCGAATTTCAGTTCACCGCATGCCGTGCGGCCTTTGGCACTGAGCAGAACATGGCGCGCTCCGAACGGTCGCTTCCGAAAAACGCCTGGGACTGGAGTGACCCGAAGCGGCCTTACGTGCTGGCGTTATCACAATGGCCGTTTCCAAGTGCGGATTCAACCGCTCGTGGAAGCCGGCAAGTCATCGGCCACTGCGGTCAGTCGCACTCGGTTGCGTCCGACCCTCGACGAGTGACCGCTTGCGAAGGGAGCCAAGGCATCCACCGGTTGAATCCGCAACCCTCTGCCACCACTCGAGTACGCGAGACATCGTCGTCCCGGGTGAACATCGCTCCTCGCATCAACCACGACGAATTTGAAGGAAATGCGTTCGATATCCATAAGCCCTGTCCCGGAAACACCTGGCCTGCGCGCGATACCCATTGGGTTGCACGCTCCTTAACGAACGGTCACGAATCGCTGCGTTATGGCATGCTCCTCTATGAAGCATATCTTTGCATGGTGCAACGGCGATGCACATACCTGGATGCACGGCCAGGCGAGCAGTCAGGGCACGGTTGTCTACATTGCTCCGTCCCGAAGGCGTCGACCCGGGCGCCTCGATCCTGCTTGTTGCCCGCGGACTGCGCGGCATCTGCGATGGTTTTATCGCGGTGCTGCTACCCGGATATCTGCTGGCGCTCGGCTTTGGGCAACTGGCTGTCGGGCTCATCAGCACGACCACGTTGTTCGGGTCGGCCATCGCGACCGCCCTGGTGGGCCTCGTAGGAAATCGCTTTGCACAGCGGGGCCTGTTGCTCTTCGCGGCGACGCTGATGACGGCAACAGGTCTTTCTTTCGCAGGCCTGTCTTCGCTGTGGCCGCTACTCGTCGTCGCGTTCATCGGCACGCTGAACCCGAGTTCCGGCGATGTCAGCCTGTTTCTTCCGCTCGAGCATGCAAGGCTCGCCGAATCCGCAACGGGTGACGCACGGACCGCCCTGTTTGCACGATATAGCCTCGTCGGCGGGCTGTCCGCCGCAGTCGGCGCCCTCGCGGCCGGCCTGCCCGATTCGATCAGTGTCCGCTCAGGCGTTTCGCCACTCACGGCGATACGCGCGATGTTCACCGTCTACGCGACTGCAGGATTCGTCATCCTGCTCCTCTACCGGCGTCTGCCGGCACGCGAGTCCAGGACCGACACGCAGCGCGTGCCGCTTGGGCCTTCGCGCGGAATCGTCATGCGCCTTGCGCTGCTCTTCAGCGTTGACGCCTTTGCAGGCGGACTTCTCGTCAACTCGCTGCTGACCTTGTGGTTGATCCAGCGGTTCGGTCTTTCGCTCGGCGCAGCCGGCCAGTTCTTTTTCTGGGCAGGGCTGCTTAGCGCTGGCTCTCAATTGGCCGCGGCACCGTTGTCGCGCCGGATCGGCCTGCTCAACACGATGGTGTTTACGCATATCCCCTCGAGCGTATGCCTGATTGCCGCAGCGTTTTCGCCCTCCCTCACGCTGACTCTCGCGCTCCTCCTCGCACGCAGTGCTCTTTCACAGATGGACGTGCCTACGCGCAGCGCCTACGTGATGTCGGTCGTCACGCCCGGAGAGCGTCCCGCAGCGGCGAGCTTTACCGCGGTTCCGCGAAGCCTGGCTGCAGCGCTCGCGCCCACCCTTTCAGGGGTACTGCTGGGCCTCGGGTGGCTTGGTGCTCCGCTAGTTGCGTGCGGCGTGCTGAAGATTGCATACGATCTTTCGCTGCTCGCCGCGTTTAGTCACGTCAGGCCCGGCGGAGATTCGTCATGAAAGATCGTATCGACACGAACCGTCGCTACCCTGCGGCGTTGCTCGTCATTCTTTTGATGGTCGAAATCGCCGCACTGGTCGTCCATCGCAGCGCGACTGCTGCGGGCCAGCCACCCGCGATGGAACTGCCGTTGACGCATGTCGCCGACATCCCGTTGCCAGGTCGCGCCTCCCGGCTCGATTACGCAAGCTACGACCCTGACCGGCATCTGCTGTTCATCGCACACCTGGGCGACAGCGAAGTAATCGTCTTCGACACGCAAAACTCACGTGTTGTCGCCCGCATTGGCAACATCGCCGCTGTTCATGGCGTCCTGGTGGTACTTGAACAGTCGCGAGTGTACGCGTCCGCGACGGGCACAAACGAAATCGTTGCCATCGACGAGGCCACCTTGAAAATAACCGCACGCATGGCTGGCGGCGTCTATCCGGATGGAATGGCCTATGTACCGGTCACCCGGAAACTCTATGTATCGGACGAAACGGGTGGGACTGAAACCGTGATCGATACCCAATCCAATCGCCGCACCAACGTGATCCCGTTGGGCGGCGAAGCCGGCAACACCCAGTACGACGCCGCGTCGCGCCATATCTTCGTCAATGTCCAGTCACGACGACAACTCGTCGAAATCGATCCGTCAAACGACGCGATCGTTGCGCGGATCGATCTGCAGGGCGCACAAGGCAACCACGGCCTCTATATCGTTCCGCAACAACACCTCGCGTTTATCGCATGCGAAGACAACGACAGACTGCTGACGCTGAACCTGCTTACCAGACAGATCGTCCAGTCATTCGACGTTGGCGGTCATCCCGATGTGCTCGCATTCGATCCAGGTCCGGGCACGCTTTATGTCGCTGGCGAAGCAGGCATCGTGTCGATGTTCACCGTGGGCCCCTCAACCGTGTCGAAAATCGGCGAAGGTCGCATCGGGCCCAACGCGCATGTGGTTGGTATCGATCCATCAACGCATCGTGCCTATTTCCCGCTGAAGAACGTCGACGGACGTCCTGTACTGCGCGTCATGGCGCCCCGGTGAGTTTTGGCGAGAGAAGCGTACCACCGTCGCTCGCGACGCCCGATGACAAGCCGTCTGGTGCTCTGAGCCTGGTGCCAGCGCCGCATAGTGAATCGCAATGGGACTTCAAGGAAATCCCCTGCAGCGCCCTTACTCAGGCTAGTAGTCCGGTCGGCGGTCGCGACAGATTTCCGGTTGGTCGGCAATGTCCGCTTTCAAACTTCACAAACGCGTACGGCGCGTTTCTGGCTACGGCGAACCTCCGGGTGGCGTCTTAGCTCTCTCGTCAGACTCCTCCGGTCAGAATTGACTGGTTCCCTGGAAAGTCGAGTGACGACCGCGCGAAACCACAGTGCCAATTCCGTCGTCAGATTTTCAGACGCGAGACCTTGGTACCCGAGAGGGAAACATCGCCCATCAGACCGGCATTCGTCAGCACGAACGCCTGGACCGGCGCGGTTGCCGTATTCGTATCGATCACCCCGTTCACACCTACCTTCACAAGCGCGACCGATCCTTCGCCCCCGACTGCCCAGCCGTCGGAGTTCCGAAAGCCGTCGAGCGCTTCCCGTGTCATAAACAGGAAGATGATGGCCTTCGACTGGGCACCCGCCTGGAAGCCGAACGATCCAGATACCGTACTGTAGTAGCCCACCGGCTTCCCGCCTACGAGCAACGCGCCTTCGCCATACTGACCGCCCACGACGAAGCCGGCCTGAAGTACGGAGGGAAACACGAGCACACCATTCGCCTTTGCGACAAGCTCCCGCGAACCCTTGACGGTCGAGAAGAGTCGCGACATGGTGCCCCGGACCTTGGCGTCGATTGACCGCCGCTTCGCTGCGTTAGTCTCGCTGGCCACAGCATGGCTCATCGAAGCTGTCCAAACCGTGAATGAAAGACCAGTGACCGCGAGCGCGGCGGCCCCCGTCCGTATGAAGTTTCGCCTTTGAATAGCGACCTCTAAGTGGTTCGTGGTTAAATTCCTGCTGCGGGAACGGCTGAATAAGGTTATATACCATAGCTCTGTTTGTAACTGTCCGACCGTGACCGTGTAGACGCCTGATGGATGCTGCGCCATGCTTTCCCTGTGGCACAAATATCACTGTGCCCATAAAGGAATCATGGACACAAATATCACTGTGCCCATAAAGGAATCATGGACACAGTGACCGAATCCACTGAATTAAAAGGCGCCCGCAAGTGTCGGCGGCGCACGCCAGACGAGAACCGCGAGATCGTCGAAGAGACGTTATCCAGTGGACGTTCCGTAGTGGAGATTGCCCGCAGTCACGCGGTGAACGCCAATCAGGTATTCGACTGGCGCAAGCAGTATCTGGAAGGACGCCTCGATGTCGACGCGCACGGCTGTGCCTTGCTGCCGGCCACGGTGAACGGCGGCGTATCTCTCCACTCATCATGGAAAATCAAAACCATACTTCGCATTCCATATCGTCTTGTTGCCGTGCAGCCACGGTGCCTCACCGATTGACATGGTCCTTCGCGGGACCAGCGACTACGGCGCTCGACGGTCGCACCAGACTGACGATTGGAGATTCAGATGCCGTAATATGGGGCATCTCTTAAACTACTAGCGCTGTTATGAAGCTCGATCCGGTCTCCCTTAGTCTGTTTATCGCTGTGGTTGAGGAAGGAAGCATCGCAGCAGCTGCTGAGCGTGAACACATTGCCGCCCCCGCTGTGAGTAAGCGCATCAGCGCGCCTGAAGACACACTTAGCACCACCCTCCTGACGCGTCATCACAAGGGGGAGGCTCCTTTTTCCAGCCGACGGTGCTCAGAAACGTCACGCCTGTGATGCAGATCGCGCGGGAAGAAACGTTCGGACCTGCCGCGCCGCTATTGCGCTTCGACGCGGACGAAGAAGCGTTCGCGATTGCCAACGATACCGAGTTCGGACTCGCCGCCTACCTGTACAGCCGCGACGCGCAACGCATCTGGCGCGCGGCCGCCCGTATCGAGTCGGGGATGCTTGGCATCAACTGCGGGTTGACTTCGAACGAACTCGCGCCGTTCGGCGGGGTGAAGCAAAGCGGACTCGGGCGCGAAGGCTCGCATCCTGGCATCCATGAGTTTCTCGAGGTCAAGTATCTGTGCTGGGATGGCGCTGAGAGTGACTGACGACGTTTGGCCCTTCCGTAGAGCCGGTGCTTTAACGCTCTGCTGTTCAGCCAACGCTTCTCTGCGAATCGCGTGGTTTCAAAAGGAAGCTGTGTCGCTCGTCATTCCTATACTCGGTCCAGACCGGGAACCACTTTCCCCGCGCCCAAACTGTTGCACCTTGAAACAGGAGGACGCCGTGTCCGATGCGATCGACAATGCGTTTATTGGCGTCCGGAGGTAAGCTCATGCCCAATGTCATCTACCAGGGAAACGGCAACACGGGCGGATCGGTCCCCGTCGACAACACCAACTACGCGCCTGGCGCCCCCTTTACCGTTGCGTCGCCCGGCAGCCTGAGCCTGGGAAGCAGCCCTTTCTTCTACTGGAAAGACGGGGCCGGGAATATCTTCCCCCCCGGCCCCAACACGTTCCCGAACCAGAACACCAATCTGACGCTTTTCGCCACCTGGGGCGTGACGACGGGCCTCACCACCGGCGGCGTCACGACGCACTTCAACTTCTTCTACGATCCGAGCCTCGGCGGGGCGGGAGGCGTCGAGCCTGCGCGCATCAATCAGCTGCTCGCGGCCGGCGCGGGCGGCAAGCCGGTCATCGAAAACGATTTCGATTGGCTGCAGGCGCAGTTCGCTGGCGTCGACATGACCAAGGCCCGAAGCTTTCCAATCCCGGTCCAGGTGACCGCCGTCGTCGAAAACGGTTACAGCGCGAGCTGGGGCTGGCCATTGGTCATGAACGCGGGAACCAACCCCGCGACGCTTTTGCGCTCGATGTTCATCACCGAAGTGTCTGAAGTTTTCATGCAGGCGCAGCACAAAGGTTGGGGCTACTCCAACGGCGTCGGCGACGAGGAGAGCTGCGGCGAAGCGCTCTCGCTGTTTCTGGCCGTGCAGTTCCAACTTTCACAAGGGCTGGGCACGACCTGGTTTATGAACGGCACGCCATCGACCTGGCTCAACACCTCGCTGGCGGCAAGCAACCCAGCCTCGACGGAATTTGATTCGACCGGCCAGTTCGGAGGACCGTCGACGGGCACGCACTACGGTTCGCGACAGGACTATGTCGGCAGCGTCAAGCCGTGGGCCGGCAACGGTCCGGCGACCGGCTGCTGCATGGCGTTCCTCTATTATCTGTTTCACCAGCTCCAGTTCACCTCGATCCCGCAGATCATTGCCGCTGCGCCGGGCGTCGATTCCAGCAACAACGTGATCGGCGGCTCTTGCCTGAAGGGCGTTTACAACAGTCTGACGGGTGACAGTTCCGACCCGTTTCCCTATTTCGCGAGTCTGCTCGCCGTCGCCTATCCGCCCGATCAGGTCGCAAACATTTCGGGGCCGAACGTTGACGATCCCTGGCCGCTCGGCGGCCTTAGCTTCGTCGGCGCCAAGAACGTCTGGGGCAAGGACGAGATCACCGACGTCATCGGCAAGGGCGGGACCTATCCGGACGGCTTCCTGCTCGCCCTCGACGGCTTCAGCCTCAACGTGCTGGGCGCGACGACGCCGTCGGTTCCCACTGTCGCGTTCCAGGGCGTGACGACGGGTCTGTCGACGACGCTGCCGAACATCTTCCATCAGAGCGACAACGGCAACGTTCCCCAGCAGATCCTGTTCGCCTACGATGTGTTGTTCGCCAATCCGCTTGGCGCCTTTCCCGCGACGGGCGAGACGCCGGCGGCGGTCAATTCCGGGATCACCGTGCTCGGCAAAGGAATTCCGGCGACGACGGAGTTCTTCTTCACGGCCGGCGCGGCGCCCTATTTCACCAATGTCGTGCCCTCCGATCCCGCCAATCCGACCCAGCTCAACGTGCCCTGGCTCAGCGAGGATCTCCGGGTGTTCACGGCGACGCCGGGCGCATCGCTCGCCGCGCAGACCCCCGTGCCGGGCGGGCCGCAGTTCGTCGAGAACACGTCCGCCGGCGGCTTCGACACAGCAGGTGCCTATAAATATATCAAGGCACTGCTGATCTATCTCAACCAGAATTTCGGCAAGGAGGGATCGAATGATCCGTTCGCGCCCGCCAGCGGGGTGATCCCGCAGCAGGACGGCCAGCTCGACGCCGATTCCTCGGTGACGCCGTTTACGAACGTCAACGGCGTCACGTACAACAACTACAGCTTCGCCGTCGCCCGAGTGCGCCTGAAGGGGATCGCTGGGACAACGAGCGCGGCGAACGTGAAAGTGTTCTTCCGCTTGTGGGGAACCCAGACCGCCGACACCGGGTGGGATCCGGTCGCCACCTATCCGAGCCAGAAGGACGGCGGCGGCAATCCAATCTGGCCGAAGGCCCCTGCCGACGACCACACCATTCCCTTCTTCGCAACTAGCCAGCAGCCCAATTTCAGCGACCCCAACGATCCCGAATACAGGACAGGCGGCAGCACAGGCACTGGCGCGAACAATCAGACCATCGCCATTGCGACCGGCGATACGCAATGGGCCTATTTCGGCAGCTATCTCGACGTCAACGATCCCGGCAACGTCGTCAACAGCACGCCGATCTGGCAGGCGTTTCCGGGAACGCATCATTGTCTCGTCGCGGAGATCGCCTTTGCGGGCACGCCGATCGAAATCGTCAACGGCGTGACGCCGACGCCGGAAGGCAGCGGGTTGCTCGCGCAGCGCAACCTGCAGGTGACCACCTCGGACAATCCCGGCCCCGCTTCCGCGCACCGGGTTCCCCAAACCTTCGCGGTCAAGCCAAGCGCGCCGCCGCCGTCTACGGGAGCGCTCGCGGGACGGCCCGACGAGCTGTTGATCTTCTGGGGCGACACGCCGGTGGGCTCGACGGCGCAGATCTACTGGCCGGGCGTCTCGGCGGACGAGGTAATCGCGCTCGCCGACTGGATGTACGGCGTGCATCCGCTGCGCGCCGCCGACCCGCATACGATCGAGCTCAAAACGGCGAAGGGCGTCACCTTCGTGCCGATCCCCGTGGGCGCGGCGGCGGTCTATGCGGGACTGTTCAGCATCGATCTGCCGCTGACGGTCAGGACGGGACAGGAATTCAACGTCGTGGTGCGGCGCGTGAACAAAAGGCTGCGCCCCGCCGCGCCACCGCCTCCGCCGCCCGGGCCGCAGATCGCGGCTTCCGGCAAAGCCAGGGGCGGTGAGCGTCACGCGCACGCGCCGGCGCCCGCTCAGGCGGTTGCGGCGCCTCAAGTCTGGGAGCGCTACATTGTCGGGTCTTTCCAGGTAAAGATTCCCGTCTCCACCGGCGCGGCCATGCGGCCGGCCGAGGAAACGACGCTGGCGATCCTGAAGGCGCGGCTCGAGGGCTGGCCGAAGGCGAGCCCGTGGTATCCCGTGCTGCTGCGCTATGTCGACCTCATTGCGGGGCGCCTGCAGGGCATCGGCGGCGATCCCGGCGCCATCCCGCCCTCCCTCGGCGGCTACAGGCCGGGGCGACCTGTCTGCGAGCCGGGGGAGCGGCGCGAGGCGTTCACGGGCAAAGTGGCGAGCGTTGTCTACGACCGCTTCGGCGACTTCTGCGGTTTCGCATTGGACACGGAGGATGGCCCCCGACGTTTCGCCGCGCGTGAGCCGGAAATCGAAAGGGTCGTGAACCGCGCCTGGGCAGAGCGCATTCTGACGAGCGTATTCGTCGAGAAGCACGCGCCGCACCGTCCCGAGGAGATCGTGCTGCACAGCCCGCCACCGCCGTTCATCCATTGAGCCCGAGGTGGAGGTCCTCTTTGGGGCCGTCTCTTGAGTCGATAGCCCCATCGTTGGACCGGGTTCTGCCACTTTCGGCCGTTCGACGGGGGCGCCGCCAGGACACTCAATTGGCTGTTCCACTCGGGAACCGGACGCCGGGATAAGCGGCGGTGGACGACGAACATAGGATCCCGCCGGTCACGGTGTTCCGAACCGCGATTGCGGGACTTTCACTTTCGAGGGTTTGAAGCGGACTTTGCAGCCAACGTAGCGATGTCCAAACATCGGGCATCGCCTTCAGTGCCTTGGTCCGTTATGCCTTCGAAGCAGGGCGATTCGACACCTTGTCGTACCACGCTTGCAGTGCATCGAATTCCGCGGGAACGCTCATCTTCATGCCGCCTGCCGCAAAGTCGATGGTCACCAGCGTTGTGATATCGGCCGCCGAGAACTCGTCGCCTGCCACGAAAGGCACCGTCTTCAGACGTTCGTCGCGTTTCGTCGATGTAGCGCCAGATTGCAAGGACTTCACCGATCGCCGTGCCGTTTTCCAATACAAGTGTCGGAACCTGCCGGCGCGGATTGATTGCAGCATACACATCGGAAAATTGCTCTTTCGCGCCGAGGTCCACTGCTTTCGTCGGAATCTCGATGCCCTTCTCGGCAAGAAAAATTCGAACCCGGCGAGCGTTGGGGGAAGCCTTGGATTCGTAAAGCGTGAGATCGGTATTCATGTACGGGTCCATTTCCATATAAGAAGATTTGAGTCGCCCGCGAAGCAGTGAGCATGCAGGCGAGCATGTCAGTTCGCTTTAACCTGCCGTCTTGCCGCCGTCGACAGTCAGGATCTGACCTGTGATGAACGCGGCGCCATCGGCAGAGAGATAGAGCACCGCCGCGGCGATGTCGTCGGGCTTGCCGATGCGCGCGAGCGGTACCGAGGCGGCGAGCGCTGCCTTGTTTTCGGGCGTGCTGGTGAAGCGGTCCAGCATTCCCGTATCGGTCGGTCCCGGTGCGACGGCGTTGACCCGAACACCCGTCGACGCAACTTCAAGCGCGGCCGATTTCGTGATGCCTTCGACGGCGTGCTTGCTGCCTGCATAGACCGATGCGAACGCAGCGCCTTCGTGACCGTAAGTCGACGAGATGTTGACGATGCTGCCGGCCTTCTGCGCAGTCATCACCCGCAGTTCATGCTTGAGACTCAGCAGCGTTCCGAGGACGTTAGTGTCGAACGTGTCGGCATAACTATCGGCGGTCTGCTCGACGACGGGCCCAGGCCGACCTTCGGTGCCGGCGTTGTTGACGGCCACATCCAGCCGGCCATAGCGCGCGACGGTTTGATCCACCAGGTTGCGGACTTCTTCGTCGCGGCGCACGTCAGCCTGTACGAAGAGCGCTTCGGCGCCGGCTTCGCGAAGTTCGGCTTCAAGCGCGGCGCCTTCGGCTACACGGCGGCCCGATACGACGAGCCGCGCGCCTGAACGGGCGAACGCAAAGGCGGTTGCGCGGCCAATGCCCGTAAGGGCGCCAGTGATGAGAACGACGGGTTGGTTCATTTGAGGCTCCTGTGAGTTGGGTTCACGACACGTTGGTTGTGTCACGCTGCTCGGTGAGCATGACTGAGCTAACTTTAGGCGTCTCTTGCCGCCATGAAAAAGACTTTCCAGGCTGGATGGCATGCCTGCCAGGCATGTCTTGCGGACGAAGGCCCGGCGCGTTTTTCAGCACATCGGGCACGCCGCGAGAAGCACGCATGCGTAGCGATGGTGTGGGCAACTGCTCGTTCAGACAGCTTGCCCGCCGCGGTCGCTGCGAGATGTTCCGAACGCTCCCGAGCCTGCTGCGGTCATCACGCACGCTACGACTATCGCGATTGCGCCATAGGTGACGGCATCGCGCAGTCCGACGCGGGACGCCGCAATGCCGAGCGCAAGAGCGGTGATCGCCTGCATCGCGTAGCCTGCGAAATAGAGAGTCGATAGCGACAAGGCCCTGTGCCGATGATCGATGCGATCGCTGACCAGCGCGAGGCCGCCCATGAAGAGCAGCGCGTACCCAATGCCCGCCGCGATGACGGAGACGATCAGGAGCGGCAACGAATGAACGCGCGCGGCGAGTGCGAGCAACAGCATCGATACGGCTGCGGTGCTACCGCCTGCACGAATTGCGGCGAGAGCAGGCAGACGCTTGAAGAGAAGACTGGTCACGCCCCAGACGATCGCAAACGACGCAATCACCGCGCCATTGATCAGCATGTTTTGCGAGCGTATGAGATCACGTGCGATCTGCGCGCCCAGCGAGAGCATCACGGTGCCGACGACGAACGCGGTCATCACGGAGGGCGCGGCGCGCAGCAAGATCGCGCGCATCTCGCTTGGCAGACGCGCAGCGCGCGGACCAGGATCCGTCGACGCAAACTGCGCGCCGCGCGGCAGATACAGCCAGCACACGACGAACAGAACGACAAGCAACAGCAGCAGCACCTCGAAAGTGCGGTGCGCCGGATCGGACGCGTACTCGATCAGTGCGCCGCCGACGATCGCGGCAGCGGCAAGCCCTGAAGCTTGCGCAGTGGAGTTGATTGCGCTCGCAAACGCGCGGTCGCCTGCGGGCGTGTCATCGAGCACCGCCGCCGAGGCCGGACCTGCCGCCAGCCCGACGCCCAGTCCCGTGAAAAGCCGCCCGACGAACAGCGCGCCGACGCTCCCGGCCACTGCGAACGCAGTTACGCCGACAATCGATGCCGCTCGACCGAGCAGCACGGTCGAGCGTCGCCCGATCGCGTCGGACATGCCGCCGAGCGCCAACAGCGTGAGCGCGACGACGACAGGGTACTCGGCGAAGATCGCGGAGATCGTCGCGTTGCTCGCGTGCCAGGCGCGCGCATACCAGGCGTAGCTCATTGCGGGCGCCGCGCTCGTCCACAACGTCTGAACCATCACGCACGCCTCGATCCAGAAGGCGGCACGCGAGCGTGAGCGCATCAGAGCTGTGATCCGCCGTCGACGCGCAACGTATCGCCGGTTACCCAGCGCGCGTCGTCGGAGGCGAGGAACACGGCGGCGCCCGCGATATCGTCAGGCTGCGCGACGCGTTTGAGCGCCTGCATGCCCAGCGTGAAATCGCGGCCCGCGTCCGTCTTCGCGAAGTTCGACATGTCCGTTTCGACGACGCCCGGCGCGATCGCGTTGACGCGGATGCCACGCTCGCCGAGCGCGGACGCAAAGTGGCGCACGAGTGTGTCGACGGCGCCTTTGGTCGCTCGGTACGCAGACAGATTGTTCACGGACGCGCGTGCCGCGAGCGACGACAGCAACACGACGCTGCTGCCGTCGCCTAGCACGGGCAGCAATTGCTGCACGAGGAAGAACGGCGCGCGTACATTGACGGCGAACTGGTTGTCGAAGTCCTCGACCGTCGTTTCTTCGATCGGCGCGGCCTTCGAGATGCCCGCGTTCGCGACGAGAATATCGAGCCGCTCGCCTGTCAGCGAGCGCACGCGCTTCGCCAGTTCATGCTGCCCGTGCGCGTCGCGCAGATCGGCGGCGACCTTGTCGGCCTGCCCGCCTGCTGCGCGGATTGTCGCGACGACCGAGTCGGCGGCCTGCTCGGCGTTGCTGTAGTGGACCAGCACGCGCGCGCCCGCTTTGGCGAGCGCGATAGCCGTGGCGCGGCCGATGCCACGGGATGCGCCCGTCACGAGCGCGGTTTTGCCTGTCAGGTTGGTCATGATGAAATTCCGTTTGATGTCGTATGAGAGGGTGTTACGCCTGAGGCGCGTCCGCTTCCAGGAGGAACTGATCGACGTGCGCGACGAAGCGCTCCGGGTACTGGTACAGCGAGCCGTGATTGGCATCCGGATAGAGGATCAGTTGCGCGTTGGGAATGTGCTGCTGCAAGTGCCACGAATTGATCGCGTAGATGATCACGTCGTTGTCGCCGTTGACGACGAGCGTCGGCTGCTTCAGCGCGTCGAGGTAGTCATACGGGTTCTCGCGCGGCGCGCCCCACTTCGTGAGCGCGGCAAGTTGCGCGGGCGCGACCGTATCGTCGGCTTCGGGATCGCGGTTTTCGGCGCGCAGACGGAACCGTTCGACAAAACCACGGCCCGCCGCCTGGCTCGCTTCCGAGGGCGCGAAGTGCACACGCAACCACAGGTCGTCGGGATGCGCATACGAAGCGCCGAATATCTCTTGTGCTTCCGGTGTGAGCGTCGCCATGCCTTCGCCGCTGCGCGGGCCCGTGCCGACGAGAATGACGCGGCGCACCAGCTGAGGCTTCGCGATCGCGAGTTCCTGTGCGATCAGTCCGCCCATCGAAAAGCCGAGGACGTCGACCTGCTTGAGCCCGAGCGCTTCGATGAACGCGGCGGCATTGGCGGCCATCTCTTCGATCGACTCCGGTACGGTGCCCGAGCTACTCGAAATGCCGGCGTTGTTGAACAGGATCACTTCGCGGTTTTGCGCGAGACCGTCGGTGACGGCAGGGTCCCAGTGATCCATCGTGCCCGTGAAGTGGATGTTCATCACGAGCGGCACGCCGCCGGGATTGCCGAAGCGGCGATACGCGAAGCGGATGCCATTGGCTTCGACGAACTGGGTCGGCGCAGTCTGGTGGGTATGGTGGGTCATGGCAGTTTTGTCCTTTCAGAAACGATTGAAGGTCATGCGGCGCGGTATAGCTGAAACGCATGAGGCGGCCAGGTCTTGCTGAGTCGGCACGACCCGTCTTCGCTTCACGCAACGCCGTCCTGAGAGGTAATGTAGGCGCGTCGAACCGCGAGGAAAAAGACTTTATAGGCTGTGCGGCATGCCTGAGAGGCATGGCCCCGAGGCATGCCTCACGACGCCGTCCGGCCGCCGTTCACGCGCAGCACTTCGCCCGTCATGAAGCTGGCCGACGCCACGTACACGATCGCTTGGGCGATTTCCTCGGGCGTGCCGGCGCGTTTGAGCGGCACGGTGTCGAGAAACGCGGCCTTGCGCTCGGACGTCTGCGTAAGCCTGTCGAGCATCACGACGCTGGCCTTCGAGCGCGCGAAGACGAGAGCGGTCGCGCGACCGATGCTGCTCAATGCGCCCGTGACGAGCACCACTGGCTGTTCGTTCATGTCGGTTCCTTATGCGTGTTCTTCGATCGAATCGACACGGTCGGCATAGAACGCGAGGTGATCGCGGATCGGCTCGACGGCGGCATAGGGCGACTCGTAAGTCCAGATCGCATTGACAGCGCGCTCGCCACCCGACGGGATCGAGAAGTACGCGGCATCGCCTTTGTAGGGGCAGTACGTCGAATGGCCGGTGCGTTCGAGCAGCGCCATGTCGACATCTTTTCTCGGGATGTAGAACACGCGCGGATAGTGCGCTTCAAGCAATGTCAGCGCGTCGCGCGTGTCGGCGATCGCGCGGCCTGCGACCTTGACCACGACGCGCGAAGGACTGCGCTCGATCGTGATCGGATGATCGGAGCCGGGAATCTTCACGGTTTTCGCCGTGTTCGGCGCGTTGCTGGTGGACATGATTTGACTCCTTGAATCAGGCAGCTTCATGTGTCGACGGTTCGACGGAAGCATCGCTGCGCGCGTCGTCGTAGACGGAAAAGTCGGTATAGGCGCGTTCGTCGCCGCCCCAAAAAGCGTCGCGCCGATACGGCGTGAGTGGCAGGTTGCGGCGCAGGCGCTCTGGCAAATCCGGGTTCGACGAAAACCAGCGGCCGAATGCGACGAGATCGGCATCGCCGCTTTGCAAAATCTGCTCTGCGCCTGCGCGATCGAAACCGCCGGCAGCGATGATCGGCCCGTCGAACACCTTGCGCAGGAACGACGACGCAACGGGTGCCTGGCCTTCGTCAAGCGTTTCCGTCCCCATCACGCGCGGTTCGATGACATGCAGATACGCGAGGCCATATCCGTTCAGCCGCGCGGCGAAATGGCCGAAGGTCGCTTCGGGATTGCTGTCGGAGATTGCGCCCCAGCGGCCGCTCGGCGATACGCGCACACCCACGCGATCCGCGCCCCACACGGACGCGAACGCATCCACCAGTTCCAGCGAGAAGCGCGCGCGCTTTTTGAGCGTGCCGCCATAAGCGTCCGTGCGTTTGTTCGTGCCGTCCTGCAGGAACGTATCGGCGAGATAGCCGTTCGCGTTGTGCAGTTCGACGCCGTCGAAACCCGCTGCTTTCGCGCGCTCCGCCGCGCGACGGAACGACTCGACGATGGCCGGGATTTCGCCGATCTCCAGTTCGCGATGCGGCGAGTTCGGCACCCAGCCGTTCTGCGTGAACACGGTGGTTTCGTACGGCACGACAGAGGGCGCAATGGGCGCGTTGCCCCAGCTCAGATCGACGTGCGACTGACGGCCGTCGTGCGCGATCTGCATGAAGATGTGCGCGCCTTTCGCGTGAACGGCGTCGGTGATCTCCTTCCACGCCTCGACGTGCTCGTCTGTGTAGATGCCCGGCGCGCCGAGATAGCCACGGCTGTCGTACGAAGGATGCGCGCGTTCGGTGATCAGCATGCCGCGTTGCGATGCGCGCTGCCGGTAGTACTCGACCATCATCGCGCTCGGGCTGTCGTCGGGATTGGAGCGCAGGCGCGTCATCGGTGCGTGTACGACGCGATGTGACAGCTGCAGGCGTCCTGCCGTCGTCGGCGAGAGCAATTTGAGATTTGTGTCAGTCATTCTCGATACCTTATCGATTGGCATGGAGCGAATCCGTTACGGTTGTCGCGTGATGGCTCAGAGCTTCGATCCGCCGTCGACGCGCAGCGTGTCGCCCGTGATCCAGTTCGCCCTGTCGGAAGCAAGAAAGGTCACCGCGCCGGCGATGTCCTCAGGCTGCGCGACGCGCTTCAAGGCCTGCAGGTTCAGCGCGTAATCGCGGCCTTCGTCGGTTGTGACGAAGCTCGACATGTCGGTCGCGACGACGCCGGGCGCGACGCCATTCACGCGCACGCCGCGCTCGCCGAGCGCGGAGGCGAAATGGCTCACGAGCGTATCGACTGCGCCTTTGGTCGCTGCGTACGCGGCCAGTTCGCCAACCGACGCGCGCGCCGCCAGCGACGAAAGCAGCACGACGCTGCTGCCTTTGCACAGCATCGGCAGAAGCTGCTGGACGAGGAAGTATGGCGCGCGCACGTTGACGGCAAAGAGGTCGTCGAAGTCTTCAACGGTCGTATCTTCGATGCTCGCAGCGGTGGCGATGCCCGCATTCGCGACGAGCACATCCAGCCGTCCGCCGACGACGGCACGCACGCGTCGGGCGAGCGTAAGCGGGCCGTCGGCGGTGCTTAGATCCGCGACGATTTTCTGTGCGTGGCCACCGCTTGCGATGATGTCGGCGACGGCCGAATCGGCGGCCGCTTCGTTGCTGCTGTAGTGCACGAGCACCTGCGCGCCGGCGTGGCCGAGGGCGAGCGCGATGGCGCGGCCGATGCCGCGAGATGCGCCCGTGACGAGCGCGGTTTTTCCTGCGAGGTCATTCATGGCGAAGCTCCGTAGGGTTGATCGACGAGCCGTTCAGCGATAGCAGGCAGCTACGACTGCGAAGCTGTGCTGCCGGCTTTCGTGGTGCTCGATGTGACTGCTGGCACCGAATCTAGCCTTTGCTTGCGTAACGGAAAAAGACTTTGTAGGCTTGCTGGCATGCCTTGGAAGCATGGCGCGGAAAGCGGGCGAACCTACGGGGCAAAACAGGAGAAAGCATGGAGCTACGTCATCTGCGCTATTTCATTGCCGTCGCGGAAACGGGCAGCCTCACCGTCGCCGCCGAGCAGCGGCTGCATACGTCGCAGCCATCGCTGAGCCGGCAGATCCGCGATCTCGAGGACGAAGTTCGCGCGGAACTGTTCAGCCGCAGTGCGCGCGGCGTCGAGTTGACTGCGTCCGGCAAGGCGTTTCTCGACCATGCGCGGCTTGCGCTCGCGCAGGTCGACGCCGCGATCGAAGCGGCGCGCCGTGCGGCGCGTCCCGCGAAGCAGATCTTCGCACTCGGCTTTCTGACGGGCCAGGAAATGACCTGGCTGCCCCGGGCGATGCAGGTGTTGCGCGACGAGTTGCCGAAGATCGACGTGACGGTGTCGAGCGGCTATTCGCCCGATCTCGCCGACGCCGTGGCGCGCGGCAAGCTCGACCTTGCGTTCGTGCGCACCGAGCCGGGGCTGGATCTCGACTACCGCGTCGTCTATCGCGAGAAACTTGTCGTGCTGATGCCGAGCGATCATCGGCTGACGGCGAAGCAAGCCATTCACCCGTCAGACCTGCAAGGCGAGACGTTTGTGATGGCGTCGAACAAGGCGCGCGTACTGCACGATGTAGTCGCGCGCTATCTGCACGAGAACGGGCTCGACCCGAAGCCCGAGCATGGAGTCGACAATCTTGCGATGGCCATGTCGCTCGTCGCTTCGACGCGCGGGCTGTCGCTGATGCCGGAGTACGCGAACAATCTGCTGCCGTGGTCGGTGGTGAGCCGGCCGCTGGAAGGCGAGGCGCCGACCATCGATCTCGCGATCGGCTACAGTCGCTCAAATGCATCGCCCGTGCTGAAGATGTTTCTGTCGAGAGCGGATGAGCTGATCGCCACCAACTGAGTGAGGGAGAATCGCGATGGACCGCCTCGCAGCGATCGAAATCTTCATCCGTGTCGTCGATACCGGTTCGTTTTCGGCTGCGGCTCGACATCTGGATATCGGCCAGCCTCACTGTGCAATGTATCCATTCGCAACAAGCGCGGGAACGGGCGGAACGGGATAGGGCTCATTCCAGAACGGGATAGGTGCGAAGAACGTGTTGGCCATTTTCCGCCGTTCGCCATACCAGCGCCGACGCGCCCAATTGGCTGCTCCGCCTCGGGAACCGGTCGTTCGACTTAAGCGGAGGTTCCTCCCTATGGGTGCAAGCTGCCGTCCAGACTACTTGCGAGAAAGCTGGCCGCCGCCTCATCGCCTCGGTCCAAGACTGCCAATACGAACCTGGCGCGACATGCCAAAGGTGGGGCTTGTATACTCGGAGCTTTCTAGCGAGGCAAACCGTTCCTTCTTTCAATGGCTGATGCTGTCGAGTATCAACAAGCCCCCGATGTGCCGGGTCTCGTGCTCAGCGCAGCCCGCTTTTCGAAGTTCAGCTTCGAGCAGCACTTTCACCTCGATTATCACATCGGCATGGCAAGCAATATTCATCATCCGATGGCAACGGTCACGCTTCTGCCTGACTGATTGGTTCTGACAGGCGGTCGCTGCTCACCACGACCCGAATGGCGCGTGTCCGGCGACACGGCATACACAGTTGGCTTGTATCTGTATCCGTGGGTGTCGAGTTCTTCCAGTGGCCTGCAGCGATGAGACAACTGTTCGCGTCGCTGTAGAAGCGGATAGTGCCGGCGCCGGGAACGTGCTCATCCGCTCACCAGGTCACTCGGCGCCTATGGTCGTCACAGGCATCCACCTCGCGCCTTTAACCTGATAGAGCGTTGAGGTCGGGTGTTTCAAGTCTCCGTACGAATCGAACACGATCTTCCCCGTGATGCCGTCGTACTGGGTTGTTCGCAGCGCAGGCATAAACACCTCGGGCTTTGCCGAATTCGCCTGTTTCATCGCGTTGATAGCCAACCAGGCACAGTCGTACGCGAATGGTGCATAAGTCAAGGTGTCTGCGCCAAATCTCTTCTTGAATTTTTCCGCAAATGCTTTTCCCTGAGGGAGCGACTCGACAGGCCGTCCGTATTCCCACGCCATTGCGCCTTCGGCGGCATCCCCTGCGACACTGATGAAGATGCTATCGGCGATGCCACCGCTTGCTGACGAGGTTGGGCGATGCCTGCCACCATTCGAATCACTATGGCATCCCTGTTGCCGAGGCGGCCGTGACGGGTGTGATATCGGGGCTGCTGACCCTGGTTGCATCATATCTATTCGAAGACCACACCCGACGCATTTCTGTTGCGCCTTGGAGGCAGGGCGCAACCCGTTACGCTTCAGACGTTTCCTTAGAAGCGGGTGCGCAGTCCCACGGTACCGACCACCTGGTTGCCCGTCGACGACGCGCCACCCGCGGTATTAATGAAGGCGACATAGTTCTGGCCGATGGCGCGCTGATACATGCCTTCGGCGTACACGTCCGTGCGCTTCGAAAACGCGTAGACGGCCTGCACATTGACCTGATTGAACTTCGGATCCGTGGCGAACGGAGTCTTGCCCGCAACAGTCGCACCTGACAGATGGCCATCGGTGTACGTGTCCGCGATGCCGAGCGTGACCGCCGGTGTCAGCGTGTATTTGAAGTTCAGTTCATAGTTGTCGAAGCGCTGCGAACCGTTGTTCAGGTTGAACGAGTTCGTGCCCTGGAAATGGCTGTTCGTATACACGAAGCCGATCAGCGCCGGGCCGAAGGCATAGTTCAGGCCCGCACCGATCACGCGCTGAACGTCCGCCCCGACCAGGAAGCCGCCCGTACCGTTCGCAGTAGATTCCAGCACGTCAACTGCGCCGCCGGTGTTCGTGGCGCTGTTCGAGCCGTTGATCTGCAGGTAGCCGGCGGCCACGTTGAACGGGCCATAGTTGAAGCTCGCGCCGGCGCTGTAGGCACGGTTGACTGCAAACTGGGTGCTGTTCGAGAACGCGTAGAGGCCGCCGAACTTCAGGCCTGAGTAGTTGTTGCTCGTGTACTTGACCGCGTTGCTCATCCGCAGCGAGTGGTTCAGGTTGTCGTTGTCGAACGGGTGCGCAAAGCCGGTGTCGCCGAACGTCCCAGCCGTGGCGGACAGCGGCGCGACGAAGTCGACCAGCGAATCATACTGGCGGCCCAGCGTCACCGTACCGAACTCGTTGCTGCTCAGGCCCACATAGGCCTGGCGACCAAACAGGCGGCTGTGCTGGCCGAGGTTGCCGTTCTGCACGTTGAAACCGTTTTCCAGCACGAAGATGGCCTTCAGACCGCCACCGAGGTCCTCGGCGCCGCGCAGACCGAACCGGCTGCCGTTGATGTTGCCGCTCGTTGCCTGGAACAGCGCACCGTGCGAGGTGCCCTTGACGACGTTGTTCGTGTACATCAGACCGGCATCAATCAAGCCATAAAGCGTGACCGAGCTCTGCGCATGGACGGCCGATGCGGCGAGTGCACCGGAGACGGCGACGGCGATAGAGATCTTTTTCATTAACAACTCCAGTGCGTTGTAATGCAAATGGGGGAAAAATAGTGTCGCGAGTATAGAAGCAGAAATCTGACGATCTCGTGTCCGCGACGACACAATGTCTATTTCTTCCCGTTCACAAATTTGCAATAGTTCCGGCTCGATGCGAGTGACAAAGCGCTGCGGTGTTGACCCCCAATTTTTGAGCGGGGGCTTACGCGTTGCATTCAAGCAACGACGTCGCATCGCGTTGAACTGGCCACCGTCGATGCGTCAAACGCCCCGCCTATGCATCTCGCTCGTGGCGGGATCAGTGCCACCGCGCTCCAGAATGGACGCTCTGCCCACGTCGCCGGCGTCAGACGTACCTGGAGACCGCCGACGATGCCAGCACGTTTCGGAAACAACTTCACTCACTTGAGCGTGCAGGCCTGCTCGAACTCAAGCCACGGTCCGCGCGGAAAGAGTCACGAGTCGTCTCCGTATCGAAGATTGCAAAGGAAATTCGACTTGATATGTCCTTCCGGGAAAAACTCCTGGTCGCTGCCCTCGTCGCTCTTGCCTGCTCCAAAGAACGCCTCGTCGACCTTGGCGTTGTCGAATCCCGACATCGGACCGCAACCGAGTCCCAGTGCCCGCGCGGCCAGGATCAGATAAGTGCCCTGCAAGCTCGAGTTGCGCTTTGCCGTCGTCTCGACGAGTTCGGGTGAATGCGCGAAGTGGTCAAGCATGCCGGGGTTATGCGGAAACAGCACAGGCAGCTTCTCGTAGAAATTGAGGTCATATGCAATGATGGCGGTGACCGGGGCGCTCATGACCTTGTCGACATTGCCGGGGGCGAGCGCCGGTCTCAGCCGGGCCTTTCCTTCGTACGCAGGAACACTACGCGCATCGGGTTGCAGTTGGCGCTCGTCGGGGCCCGCCTCGGCAGGTCGTAAAGCTGGCGCAGAGTTTTCGTGCGAGACAGGTCCTTCCAGCCATCCGTTGTAGGTGCGCGCCTCGCGAAACAGAAGATCGAGGCCGGCATCGCTCAGTGGATTCTTCATAAAGCCCTGTCATTCCCGAAAACTCGAAGTTGGTGATTCTGTCCGCCCATCCGGGCGAACGCCGAGAAGAAGTCGTAGGTGAAGATGAACTGAGGATGGCCGCCACTCGCCACCGCAGCCACATTGGCGTTTGACGCTGCCGCCAGTACATGTTCCCGGACGGTGTACAGCGCGTTCGGTCCATGGATGCCAAGGCCAGTCCGCATCGGAAACCTGCCTGATAGCCTATGAGCACAGTTCGGCCCTGGCTGACGTTGACGTGCCGGCCACTGAGAGACAGATCATAGGCGCTTTGTCGCCATTCGCGCCGTCGTAGCCGCGAATGTCAGGTACCGTTGCCAGTGAACGAGTACTTGCGAGCCCCATGTTCAGGTCGAAACTATGCGCACGTGCCATCAGGTTGACGGCGGCGGCCTAGATTCGGTGGGGATTCAGGTCGGCACCGTCTGCACATAGTTACAGCGTGCTCAGGAACCGCATGAGTGAGTCTGGCGCGCGGAACCGACGCATGGTGGTCTCGGGCGGTTCCAGTCGTGCAAGTGCTTTCTCTTTCATTGCGAGGTCAGCCTCGACGTAACGGTGAGTGGTGGTAGTGCTCTCGTGACCAAGCCAAAGCGCGATGACGTTAAACGGCACGCCCGACTGCAGCAGATGCATTGCCACGGTGTGGCGAACCGTGTGAGGCGAAACGTGCTTCTTCAGCAGGCTGGGCTCCTGAGCGGATGCCCGGGCGACAGCGAGTGCCAGACGCTGCGCGACGTTAGACCTGGACATCGCCTGCCCGTCACGATTGGGCAGTAAGGCGGCCCCGTCACGGAGTCCGGGATTCAGACGTAGCCATGCGCGAATTTCTTGCCCCGTGGTCTTCCACAACGGCACCGATCGCTGCTTGCGACCCTTGCCGCGTAAATGGACGCAGGCAGCACTGTCGAGGACGACATCGCTCACACGCACGCCGATGATTTCCGACACCCGTGCGCCTGTGTTGTAAAGCAACGCCAGCAGCAAGTGGTCGCGTTGCGAGGTCCAGGTCGCACCTGTTTGCCTCAGCACCGCAACCATCTCCTCTCGCGTCAGGAACTGCGCTCGTGCTCCAGATGGTCCAGGAACGCCAGAATTATCTCTGGCTGGATGTCGGTCAGCCGTAAGGTGGTCGGCGCCTTACCCAGCTTGCGACTGGCAAAGTCCAGGAACAGCATCAGCGCATCGCGGTAGCAGGCCACCGTACGCGGACTGACCGCACGCTGGGCAACAAGATATTCGGTGAAGAACGTCTGGACCAGCGCTGCAAACGACGGTGATTTCGGTGCGGCGGCATTACGCATCTGGAGCCTCCGTCTGTAAACTGAATGACGCAAAGCGCTGTGCAGCCAACGACATCAGCTCGGGCACTGCCGAGAGGTACCAGTAGGTGTTGGTAACCATGGCGTGTCCGACGTAGGTCGATAGCGACAACATCGACTGATCGATGTCGATGCCCTGTGCTTGCCACAGCACGATGCGGCGCACGATGAAGGTGTGCCTCAGGTCGTGGATGCGCGGGGCATGGTGAGTACCGCGATTGCGCCAGCCCAATTGCTTGCGCAGGGCCGCGAAGACGCGTTCCACGTGGTGCGTGTTCAGTGGCAATCCACGTCGTTGCCCACGCGTGCCGACGAAGAACGGAGCATCGTCCTGCGCTGACGCACCGGCGAGATCGCGCATCCAGCGATAGCGACGCAACGCTTCAACTGTGCTCGGGTGCATGGGTACCTGACGAGACTTGGCGAACTTGGTCCGCTCGACGGTGAGCATGCCGCGTCTCAGATCAACATCGTAGTTGCGCAGAGCCAGCGCTTCCGAGATCCGTAGGCCAGTACTGGCAAGCAGACCGAACAGCGTTTCGTAGACGACGCCCCGCAAGCCTGGAGCCGGTCCCAGTCGCCGCGCGGCGGCCAGCAAATCAACGATCTCGCGTTCGTTGTAGATGTGTGGAGCCTGCCGTTCCGGCAGCCGACCGAAGATCGCCTCGTCGGGCACTTCGGTGCGTGGCTCGAACTGCTGCAGCCAACGCGTGAAGGAGCGCAACCGCTTCAGCCGGCGCGCCCACGTGCGCGGATCTTCGCTGGCGTGGCTATCGCGTCGAGCCCAGTCGGTCATGACTTCCTCGTTCAATGCTCCGCGGTGATCGACGGCCTGTACATGACGCGCGAAGCTGCGTAGGGCATAGCCTTCACTGCGCAAGGCGAAGCCCAATCGGCGACGCTCAGTCAGATAGTGCTCAACGAATCGTTGCAGGGAGGTGCTGGTGCTCATGCTGCGCTCCCCGGCCACGGCAAGGCCACCTCGACAAGCTTCCGGCTGTCGAGTTTGGCGTAAATCAACGTGGTATTCAGGGAGCGGTGGCGCAGAACATCGGCCACCTCCTTGAGGGAGGAGCCGCTTGCCAATAGACGATTGGCCATCGTGTGTCGCAGCAGGTGCGATCGCGTGTAGGGCAAGCCCGCGCGCGCAAAGGTCTGACGGATGGCCTTGCGGACGCAGTCGGGGCCGACGGGCTGATCGCGTGGTGCCACGTGGCGGACGAAGACCGCGCGGTTACATGTCTTCGGACGTTCGTACTTCAGGTACGCCGCGATGGCCTTGCCGGTCGTTGCCGGCAAGGGCAGTACATCATCGCGGCGGCCCTTGGTATGACGCAGCGTGAGCGTTCCGGCGCGCCAGTCAATGTCTTCGAGGCTGAGCCGGGCAATCTCACCACTGCGAAGCCCGAGATCCAGGGCGCAGCGCACGATAGCGTCGGCGCGCCGCAGCGAGCGTCCCGGTTTGCCGAGCGAGGCGACCAGTTGCTCGACTTCCTCGGCGGTCAGTGCCTGCGGAAGTGATGCTAACTGCCAGTTGGCTGGATACGAAAGCGCGCCGATCAGTCCGTGCACCACGTCACCAAGCGACGCGCGATATCGAAAGTACCCGCGCAAGGCTGCGACCACCGTACCGGCGTTCGCCGGCTTGCTGTATAGCCTGGACTGTTTCGCGAAGAAGCGCCGGACATGATCGGGTTTGACTGCCGTGATGTCGATGGCGCCGTCGCCGAAGCGCGAAGCCAGCAGTCGCCCCACGATTCGCAAACCCGTGCTCCGGGTCTTGGGCGCCAGACCACGCACATGGCCCATGTACTCGTCGTAACGGAGCAGTTCCTCATCAACCGGAGTTCTGTGCAACCTCGGCGGGTTCACAGCACCTTGGGCGCGCAACACAATCAGCAGATGGCCCAAGGCAGCGCTCAGATTGCGTCGATCGCGCTGAACCGGACCTGTGCACCTGCATCGAGGAAGATGATCGTCGAGGAACTCCGCAACAACAGCCTCATCAATCTGCGCAACGCGCAGACGGTGACCGTGCAGCCATTGACCAAAGTGGGCACGCTGCCCAAGCAGTTGGTGAACGTGGTCGTAGCGTGGCCGCGCTCGGTCAGGTACCGCTTGAATGCATCAATGTGCGGAGCAAGCGGTCCGTTGGCGAGCCAGTCGAAACCGGTGAGTTGAAGCGATCGGGTGTTCGCCATGGCAGTCTCCTAAGCCGGACGAGCCGGAACCAAACAGGTAGTACGATGCGTAGCCATATAGCCAGCCGATGCCGAAGTGAACCATGAAGGCCGATCTGATTGAGCGTTACGCGGCGAATCTGTACGGCGTGCTGTCGTGCTTTGACCGAATCCTGATCACGGGCACGCTGCCCGGCGCGTGCTACGCAGCGGGCATGACGAGTTTTCTGAACGCCAACGGCATTCGCCTATTCGACTACGCCAGGTTCGCCGAACCGCTGCGCGAACGCATCCGTGTGCGCGCGCAAGAGGTCTGCGCTGCCGCCGGCATCGAGATTGAGCACGTCAACAAGAGCCACATCCGCAAGGAAGATCTGGTGGCACGCGTGCTGCAGGGGCGTGGCGATGCACCCGGGCTGGTGCACGTCATCTCGGCGATGGAGGCCTGCCCGAGCTACAAGCCGTGGCACGACAAGAGCAGCGGCAAGACCTACCTGCGCCCCGAGACGGGCAAGTGTCTGCACTACTACTTCTACTTCATCGATGACGAACTCGGGCTGTGCTACCTCAGGGTCCCGACCTGGGCACCGTTCGGCTTGCAGTTCTACTGCAATGGCCACGGCGCCGTGGCCCGTGCGCTCAAGCGCGAGGGCATCGGGTTCGTGCAGGCCGACAACGCCTTTTTGCGCATTGCCGATATGGACCGTGCACAGGCCATCGCCGACGCGCTGAGCCCCGATATGCTGCATGAGCGACTGGACCGCTACGCGCAGTGGCTGTGCCCGGTGCTCGACGTGTTCGGCCAGACCTACCACTGGAGCCTGCGGCAGGCCGAGTATTCCACTGACCTGATGTTCCGCAGCCAACAGACGCTGGTGCCGCTGTACGACGTGCTGTCGCGTCAGGCGGTGCTGGCCGCGCACGCCGGGAAAGTAGCCGGCTTCCTGGGCAAGAAGGTCACGCCGCAATTGGCGCAGGAGATCGGCTCGCGGCTGTCCACCCGCATCGAGGGACGCTGCATCAAGCACCATATGGGCGTTGCCAGCGTCAAGGTTTACGACAAGTTCTCCCATGTGTTGCGGATAGAAACCACCATCAACGACGTGAGCTTCTTCAAACACCACCGCAAGGTGGAACACAGGAATGGCCAAAGCACCTACGAACTCGCAGCGTTGAGGAAAACCATCTACAGCCTGTTCGACCTGCGCGAGATCATGCTGGGCTGCAACCAGCGCTACCTCGCGTTTTTGTCGAGTCTGGATGACCCCAGCGCAGGTGAGCGCGACCTTCAACGTTTGAGCCAGTCCCGCGTGGGCAGTAATGAGCGCAGGGTCAAAGGACTCAACTTCTTCAACGGCGGCGAGCAAGCACTGCTGCGTGCCTTGCAGCGCGGCGAGTTCAACGTGCATGGCCTGCGCCGTGCCGATCTGGCCAGGCATGTGGACATGAGCGCCCCGGTGCTGTCCCGACAGCTCTCGCGACTGCGCACACTCGGCTTGATCAAGAAGGTGGCCCATACCTACCGCTACTACCTCACGCGTCTGGGCCGCGCCGCCATCGCTGCTGCCTGTTCTCTCACCCGTTTCAACATCGTTCCAATTCTGGCCGCAGCACACTGAAGTCTTCTCACAAATCGCGAAGACTTAACTTTTTAGGGGTCTTCGCGGAAAAGTGTGATGGTTTTTCATGATGAAAATGTCGGAGAGCCAATCTGGGCAAGGGTTTGCGCGTCTTGATGGCCTCTCGAAATCGGGCATGATTTCGCGATGGCTACTTCACGCAAACTCAAGCGTCTTTCCGACGCATACCGGTTCGACGGGTTCCGTCCTTGCGAAGCGCTGCGCGGTGTCTTCGGTGATCGCATGGCACGCGTCGTCACGCTGTTTCGGCGCTCAAAAAAACGGCCTGCAAGGGATGTGGTCGGCGGTGCTCGATCCACGATCGCAGGGTGCGTCGCGTTCGAGATCTGCCGAACGGCGATGTACGGATTTACCTGGAACTCGAAGCTCGTCGGGTCCGCTGTCGATGCGATGGCAGCGTGAAAGGCGAACGACTGAGCTTTCTGGCGGACAACCCTCACTACACGAAGCGCTTCGCGTGGTACGTCGGTCGCCGCTGTCGCGACAGCACGATCAAGGACGTGGCTGACGAACTGCAATTGCACTGGCACACGGTCAAGGACCTCGAGATGCAGTACATGCGGGCGCAACTGGAGCGGTTCGGCACGCCCGGGCCGAAGGTCATCGGCATCGACGAGATTTCGATTGGCAAGGGACAGACGTACCGCATTGTTGTGAGCGACCTGATACGGGGCCGTGCAATCTGGTTTGGTGGCGAAGATCGAAAGGAGGCCAGCATGCATCAGTTCTATGACTGGCTGGGCGAGAAAAAAGCCCGCGGCATCCGGCTTGTCGTGATGGACATGTGGCGACCGTTTTACAACGTCGCGCAGGAACGCGTGCCGCATGCGGCCATCCTGTACGACAAATTCCACGTCATAAAGCAGCTCAACGAAGCCCTGGATGAAGTGCGCAAGAGCGAATACGCTCGCCTGCAAGGCGAGCAGCGGCGCTACATCAAAGGCCAGAAGTACGTTCTGCTCAGTCATCGCGAGAACCTGTCGATGGAAGGCAGGAACTCGTTGAAGACGCTGCTCGCAGCGAACCGACGTCTGAATACCGCGTACCTGCTCAAGGAGTCGTTCGGGCAGTTGTGGGACTACGAGCGCGAAGGCTGGGCACGTCGCTTCTTCGAGAACTGGAAATCCAGCTTGAAGTGGCAGCGTTTGAAGCCCTACGAGAAGTTTGCCGCGATGGTCGAGCGTCATTGGGACGGGATTGCTTCCTATTGCAAGCCAGAAAACAAGGTGCCGCTCGGATTCGTTGAGGGACTCAACAACAAGGTTCGGGTTATCCAGCGACGCGCGTACGGATTGCGAGATGAGGAATATCTGCGCCTGAAGATCCTCACTTGCATGCTGCCTCGAATCTGAAAAATGGCGATTTTTCATCACACCTTTCCGCGAAGATCCCTTTTTAGTTACTAAGGACCGGACGCGCTGGTCCCACACCAGCTATCGACCCATCGTTTCCTGCTCTGTCTCCTTCTCGATCTCCCCAGGTGGAACGGACTTCGGCGGTACCACTTCGAACTGTGGTTGCGCAACTCCTGCTCTATTGCGCCCGCGCAAGTGATACGCCAGCTCGGTCGCGGCCTTCAGGCGTGTCTTTTCAGGCGCGCCCCCGAGGCGATGCACATCGTGCGTCACGAAACCGGAATCGTGGCTGGGTATCGCAAACCAGTCCGGATGCTCAAACGACGCGCGAATGTCGTCAAGCCCCGTCTGCCAGTGCTCTCCCATCGTGTCGACGCTGAATTCGAAATCCTTGTAATGCCCCTCGTAAGCCTTGTTCTTGTAGATAAGGTGCACAACATTGACCGCACTACCATCTGCAACTTCCCGTGCCTCCTGGATAAGCGGATGCTGCTCGTCCACCCCCTGCGGTACGTGTCTGAGCAACTCTTTGATGAGTTGTGCATGACGCTGCTTCGACCCGAGCATCGCGGTGATAGCGCGGGTCCGGCTGGAATACTGGATGTCCTTGGTGCGCGCGGACACGTCCATCAGGTCGCCGGGCAGCCCGCCGCCTGCGCTCCAGAGGTCAACCTGGAAGACCAGAGTGTCCCTGTGGTGCGGGTCGCCTATAACCTCGGTCAATGGGGTGTTCGACACCAGGCCACCGTCCCAGTAGTATTCGCCGTCAATCTCGACGGCAGGAAAGCCAGGCGGGAGCGCACCCGAGGCCATGAAGTGCTCGGGCGCAAGGCGCATCTGCGTGTTGTCGAAGTAGACGAGGTTACCCGTGCGCACGTTGACTGCGCCGACGGAGACGCGAATATCCCCGTCGTTGATGCGCTCGAAATCGGCAAATTCCAGAAGGGTAGCGCGAAGCGCAGCGGTATCGTAGAAGCTCACCTCTTTGGGCGAGCGCTTGCCCAAGCCAGGGATGGGCACCGAAAGGCGCGGCGAGAAAAAGCCCCGCTGCCCTTCGGCGAGTGCGCGCCCTGCCGCCAGGAAGCTCGACCACTTGCGCGACAGTTCGTACATGCCCATTGCGCGGGGCAGCCATGCACCCATGTGCGTGAGCATGTCCGCCGGCTGGCAGATGGTGTTCCAGAAACCGCGCAATGCCTCGGTACGTTTGCCCGGGGCGTTGCCCGCGATGATGGCGGTGTTAAGCGCACCGATGGAGATGCCGGAAATCCACCCTGGATGAATGCCAGCTTCCTCGAGGCCTTCGTAGACGCCGGCCTGATAGGAGCCCAGCGCACCGCCACCCTGTAGCACGAGGGCGACTTCGGCATAGGCCGGAAGCTTGAAAGGCTTGCGAAGCGAGTCTGATGTGTCTTGATTTTGGCGCATTGGGCGACTCCTTAGTGCATCGACCAGCCGCGGCTGACGACAATGGACGCGACCTTATCTTTTACGGACATGCTTTCACCTTAATCTGTCAGAGGGTGCTTACCGATTTGCGGCAAGCCTGAGCGCCGGCGCCTCGGCGAGGTAGTCGAAGACCACTTCCCCGATGTCGAGTGTGAGATTCGCGATGACTTGCCGGGCCGATGATTTTTCGCACCGGCAAGTCCGCGACGGGGGCCAGGGCGTGTGGGCGCAACTCAAGCGCAGCCGGACCGCCCCGCGCGCCGAGCACAGTGACGTCCCGCAGGAAGAAACGCACGAGCTCGCAAACACGGGCCGAACCGTCAACGTGTGGAATGACCTTCAGCAGGTAGTTCGGTGTATCTGCCAGCTTTTTTCGTTCGACTTCGAGGTCAAGCGGCTCGTACTTGTAGCCCATCGTGCCGGTGGCAATGCGCTGGGTACCGTAGTCGACCGTGCCCAGCAGCGTGTCGTTGCCGTCAACGTGCAGTCTCGGGCTCGCCAGTTTCTTGGGAAAGCCCCAGATCTCGCGACCACCAGCAATCGGGCCTTCGTCATCGAGGTACATCGCATGCGTGTAGCTGCCTGTCGCTCCGGTTTCATCTTTCACCGAGATAACCCGGCCGCTCTCGGTGTAGTCGCCGAAGCCCGACGAATCCGGCATGCGGATGAATTCGTAGTGCACGATGGGGCTTGCGACTGTCAGTGGTTCCGGGACCACCGCGCGCAACGCGTCCACGGCAGTCTCATACGAAATGATGAAATATTCGCGATTGAGGAAGCGAAACGGCGGCCGGGGGTACGAAGGATTGTGGACGGGCATCGCAAAAGCATCTTTACGGATTTGATCGATCTTCAACTATCTCTCCAGTAGTGACGTCAGGTGACGTCTCGTCTTTAAAGTCCGGGCATGCGTGCCAGCGGTACTCTGCTGCACAGTGGCCACAGCGTGTCGGAATCGAACGCTCAGCCGTTGAATTCGCCCGGGCTTTTTAGTGGATGAATGAAAGGCGTGGCAATGCGCGTGTCGGCTTACCTGGCCACGGGCATCGCGAATTCCGCGCCTTTGGCGATGCTGTCGGGCCAGCGCTCCATGACGCTCTTGTAGCGCGTGTAAAAGCGCACAGCTTCCTCGCCGTATGCGTGATGGTCGCCGAACAGCGATCGCTTCCAGCCCCCGAACGAATGCCACGCCGACGGCACCGGGCTCGGCACGTTGATGCCCACCATACCCACCTGAATCTGCCGGGAGAATGCGCGCGCCGCGCCGCCGTCGGATGTGAAAAGCGATACGCAGTTCCCCAGTTCGTGCGCGTTGACGAGTGCGATCGCACTCGCGAGATCAGGCATGCGCACAACCGACAGGACCGGCCCGAAAATCTCTTCCCGATAGATGCTCATATCCGGCGTCACGTCGTCAAAGAGCGAGCCGCCGAGAAAGAAGCCCTCTTCGTGGCCGGGCACGGTATGAGCGCGACCATCGACGACCAGCCTGGCACCTGCCGCGACGCCCGCATCGATATAGCCCAGCACCCTGGTGCGATGCGCGGCGCTGATGAGCGGCCCCATGTCCAGATCGGGCTCCATGCCGCCGCCGATCCTGAGCGAGTGCACGCGCGGCGCGAGACGCCCGATCAGCTCATCGGCAACATTCCCTACCGCCACCACGACGGAGGTCGCCATGCAGCGCTCGCCGGCCGAGCCATACGCCGAGTTGATCACCGCATCGACCGTCTGGTCGAGATTGGCGTCGGGCATGACGACGAGATGGTTCTTCGCACTGCCCAGCGCCTGCACGCGCTTGCCGCGCTTTGCGCTTTCACTGTAGATGTATTCGGCAACCGGCGTCGAGGCCACAGCAGATACCGCCGCCACATCGGGGTGCTGCATCAGCGCATCGACCACGGCCTTGCTGCCATGCACGACATTGAACACACCTTTGGGAAAGCCCGCCTCGATGAACAGTTCGGCAAGCCGGATCGATGCTGACGGCGTGCGCTCCGAGGGCTTGAGTATGAAGGTGTTGCCGGTCGCGGCCGCCATCACGAACATCCAGCACGGCACCACCATCGGGAAATTGAACGGCGTGACGCCCACGGCCACACCCACTGGCTGACGTAGATTCCAGGCGTCCATGCCGCCGACGATCTGATCGGTGAAATCGGTCTTGAGCAGGTTCGGAATGCCGCAAGCGAATTCGACGATTTCGATACCGCGCACCACCTCGCCCTTTGCATCCTCGAACAGCTTGCCGTGGTCGCGCGTAATGAGCTCGGCGAGTTCATCTGAATGCGCTTCAAGCAGCTCCTTGAACCTGAACATCAAACGAGCGCGCTTCAGCGGCGCGGTTTCGCTCCAGGTCAGGAACGCGGCTTTCGCAGCGGCGACGGCGGCGTCGACTTCAGCGGCGTTGGCGACCGGCACGCGGGCCGTCACCCGGCCTTGCGCCGGATCGAAGACGTTGGCGAACTGCCCGCTTGCGCCAGGGGCGCGTTGACCGTCGATGAAATGACTCAGCTCGCGCACGCGCTCGCCGACTTGATTTGCTTCGCTCATACTTCTCTCCTGGAGGGGATGCGGGTGCTGCCGCAGCGCTGTCCGCCGCTGCCCGCGCCATGCCTCCGAAACAGTTTACGTTTATGCCCTCACCGGGCCCTTTCAAATGCCTGGTTACGCTTCGGCAATGGTCACGTCATAGTCTTCATCGACGAACGCGACAAGAAACTCTTCAGGCATCAGCCACGAATCAACGCTGACCGTCTTCGTGCCGATGTCAACGTTGACCTTGGCGTCGGCGTCGACGGTCTTCATCGCATGTTCAATGGTTGCAATATCGTCAGAGCGAATTTCATCTTTCAGTGAGAATTTCATTTGTCGTTTCTCCAGTAGATAGCTAAATGCGCCAGGACCTATCGGTCAATGGCCCAGTGGAAGCAAATGTAGGCGCATTGACTCAGGTCTCGCATACCCACCCTGGACTAACAGTGTTGCGCCGCGAGAACAAATCGAAATCGGCTTGCAGGGTTGCTGCTTGTCCCGCCTGGGCAACAAGGCTATTGCCGCGCTCGACTTTCTGAGCCGACACGTCGATCAAGGTCTTGATCTCTCCGGTCTCATGCGCACTTCGAAGCGCGAGAATTTGGACTTCGCTTGCGACTACAGAAAGCCGCGCCCCTGCTCTCCCGCACGTTCCGATTCAACAGCGGAGCCGCGGTTGTGAGATAGCGGCGGGATGTAGCGTTGGCGGCCCACTGGCGAAGCCCATGCGAATCGTGCGGCAACCAACGCTGAGCCCTGACACGCCGGCAAGCACCCGCCTTGAATGCAGCTAGTTTGCCGAGCGCCGACCAGTCGAGGAGTTGCCCGTCCTGCGCCATTGCGGCCACTATCCGTGGCGTCTTAAAAAAATCTTTGCATGTATCTGATAGGTCAGATATAGTCCGCATCAGACACGGAGATATCAGCTATGAGCCTCTATCACGAAGACAGTTTTTTGCCGGTCCAACGCATCGTCTCTGCGTTGAGCAAAGCCCGCCACCTGCTCACCGCGGACATGCACGCCGCATTTGCGGGCACGGGCGTCGGTAGTTCGCACGTCGGCGCACTGTTGCTCCTTTCCCTGGGCATTGCGTGCACGTCGGTCGGGTTGTCCAGACTGCTGGGCGTCGATCCGGGATTCGTCACACGAATAATCGACCGTCTGGAAAGCCAAGGCCTCGTGCGCCGGGACCGCGACAATCCGGACCGGCGGGTGGTCAACCTGACGTTGACCGAAGCCGGTCGGAATGTTGCCGCGCGGATCGCAGAGATTGTGCCGGCGGTGTTGAACCGACGCCAGTCGGGCTTTACCCCGCTGGAATTCGCAGCCTTAAGCAGTCTGCTCGGCAGGCTGGTGGATGAATGAGCCATTTTTTTAACCAAATATCTGACATATCAGATACCCGGCGACGGCTTGAGAACAGCCGTCCATCAAGCCTCTAAAAGGACGCAACATGAACCCGCCAAAAAACCCGAGCGCTCCGGCGCCATTGACTGGCTGGCAGTTCGCACTCGGCACCTTCGCGGTGGCCCTCGCCACCTTCATGAATGTGCTGGACTCGTCGATCGCCAACGTCGCGATCCCGACGCTGTCCGGTGACCTGGGCGTGTCGGTCGACGAAGGCACATGGGTCATCACGCTGTTCGCCGCGGCCAATGCGGTGTCGATTCCGCTGACCGGCTGGCTGACGCAGCGGGTCGGGCAGGTCAAGCTCTTCGTGGCGGCGATCCTGCTTTTCGTAGTGGCGTCCGCCGCGTGCGGCCTCGCGCCCAACCTGCCTGTGCTGCTCGTGGCCCGCATCGTGCAGGGCGCAGTGGCGGGGCCGCTGGTGCCCTTGTCGCAAGCACTCTTGCTTGCTTCGTTTCCGCGGGAAAAGAGTTCGAGCGCGCTGTCGCTGTGGGCGATGACCGCAACGGTGGGGCCGATCGCCGGGCCAGCCTTGGGCGGCTGGATCACCGACAACTACAACTGGTCGTGGATCTTCTACATCAATGTGCCCGTCGGCCTCTTCGCCGCCGCGGTGATCTGGGTGCTCTACCGCAAGCGCGAAACGCCGTCGCGCAAGCTGCCGGTCGACAAGGTGGGGCTCCTCTCGCTGATCGTATGGGTGGGCGCGCTGCAGATCATGCTCGACAAGGGCAAGGATCTCGACTGGTTCAATTCGCCGGTGATCTGGGCGCTCACGATCGTCGCGCTGGTCGCGTTCCTGTTCTTCGTGATCTGGGAGTTGACCGAGGCCAAGCCGATCGTCGACCTGCGCCTCTTTACCGGACGCAACTTCCTGGGCGGCACCATCGCGATATCGATCGCATACGCGGTCTTCTTCGCCAACCTCGTGATCCTGCCGACGTGGATTCAGGAGTTCCTGGGCTACCGGGCCGTCGATGCGGGGCTCGTGACAGCGCCGCTCGGCATCTTCGCCGTGTTGCTTGCGCCGATAATGGGCAAGGTCATGCCGAAATCGGACGCGCGTGTGCTGGCGACGCTCGCTTTCCTCGGCTTTGCGGGCGTGTTCCTGATGCGCTCGTGGTACACGACGGGCGTCGACGCCTACACGCTCGTTCTGCCGACGCTGCTGCAGGGCATCCCGATGGCGCTGTTCTTCACACCGCTCACGGCGATCATCCTGTCCGGCTTGCCGCCGGAGAAAATCCCGGCGGCCGCGGGTCTGTCGAACTTCGCACGGATCTTCGCCGGCGCGGCGGGCACGTCGCTCATGAGCACCGTCTGGAACGACCGGACGATCCAGCACCATGCGCAACTCGCCGAGCAAACCAGCTTGAACAACCCGTCCTATGTGCACGCGCTCGCCGATATTCAGACGACGCTGCACGCAAGTCTCTTCAAAGCCCAGGCCTTTTTCGAAACCCAATTGAGCGCGCAGGCGTCGATGCTCGGCCTGAACGATGTGTTCTGGCTGTCGGCGGTGATCTTTGTCGTGATCATTCCGCTCATCTGGATCACCAAGCCCAGCAAGGACGGCGCAAAGAACGCAGCGGGCGCGGGCGGTCACTGAACAGCACGCCGCACGGACGCGAAGACATTGCAAAATTCTTCTTGCATACTACTGACTTTGCAGTTATTGTCATAGTCATTCATACGGAGGACACGCCGTGAAGCACTACACACCTGAAAGTTTCTCCCTGACGCAAAGCGTCGGGTATTTGCTGACCAAGGCTCGCAACCTGATCACTGCGGAAGTGGACACGGCCCTCAAGGATCTGGACGTCACCGGCTCGCAGATGGGCATTTTCCTTGCGATGGAGCGCGGCCTGGCCTCCACGCCGTTCGAGCTCTCGAAGTTGTTGTCCGTCGACACCGGACTGATGACGCGGATGCTGGACAAGCTGGAAACGAAGGGGCTGCTGGAACGCTCGCGCAGCGTGGACGATCGCCGGGTGGTCAACCTGGTGCTGACGAAGAAAGGCGAAGAAATCGCGGCCGAGATTCCGCAAATCGCGCCGGAAGTGCTCAACGCGCGGTTGAAGAAGTTCACGAAGGCGGAGTTCGAAGAGTTGTGCCGTCTGCTTAACAAGTTCATTGGAGAGTGAGCGCCCCGGCGCCCCCTTTTTTTAATCATTAATCTGACAGGTCAGACAATGAAAGCGCAGATTACTAAATCCTCCAGCGGTACCCGTGCGATGAAAGCGGGGCTGTCGGCGATCCTGGTGGCGGTGCTCTCGGCATGCGCCAACTATGCGGGCATTCACAGCGACCAGCAGATGGCCCAGCCGCAACAGTTCAACACGACGCAAAGCCTGCCGGCCGAAAGCGGTCACTGGCCGGCGCCCGACTGGGCGGACCAGTTCGGCGACGCGCAACTGAAGGCCTTGCTCGAGGAAGCGCTCAAGGGCAGCCCGACGATTGCACGGGCGCGCGCCCGCATCGCCGGGGCGCAAGCCTTTGCGGAAACCGCGAAGGCCAGCACGATGCCGCACGTCGACGCGGATTACTCGCTGGCGCGCAAGCAGTTCAGCGGCACGGCGCAGGTGCCGCCGCCCTACGCGGGCAGCTGGCAAACGCAGAACACCGGACTGTTGACCGCTTCATACGATCTGGATCTGTGGGGCAAGAATCGCGAAGCGCTGAAGGCGGCGGTCTCCCAGGCGCAGGCAAGCGAGGCCGACGCGGAGGTCGTCAAGCTCACGCTCACGACTGCGGTCGCCAGCGCCTATAACCAGCTTGCGCGGCTTTACGTGCTGCACGATATCGCACAGCAGGAAGTCGAGCGCCGCGAACAGATCGACCGCATCACGGCCGGCCGCATCGCGACCGGGCTCGATACCGAAGTCGAGCGCAAGACGGCGCAGGCGAATCTCGCAACCGCCCGCTCGGCGCTCGCCGCACTCGACGGCAGCATCCTGACGACCCGCTACCAGTTGGCCGCGCTCATGGGCGAAGGCCCGGACCGCGGGCTCGCGATCGCGCGGCCTGCGCTTGGCGTCAGCGACGAGGTGCGTCTGCCCGACAACCTGCCCGCCGACCTCGTGAGCCGCCGCCCGGACATCGTCGCGGCCCGCTGGCGCGTCGATGCGATTACGCACGAAGTGAAGGAAGCGAAGGCAGAGTTCTACCCGGACATCAATCTGAGCGCCGCGATTGGCCTGGACGCGTTCGGCTTCGGCCGCTTCCTGACGGCGGCGAGCCGCACGGCCAACGCGGGTGCGGCGATCCATCTGCCGATTTTCGACGGGGGTGCGCTGCGTGCGCAATTGAAGGGCCGTTACGCGGATTTCGACGACGCCGTCGCGACTTACAACCAGACGCTGATCAGCGCCTTGAGCGGCGTGGCGACGCAACTCGCGCAGATCCGCTCGAGCGACGCGCAGCTTGGCGATGCGCAAACGGCGCAGCAAGCCGCGCGCCAAGCCGACGCTCTGGCGATCACGCAGTACAAGGGCGGCTTGACGAATCAGCTGACGGTGCTCAACGCCGACATGAACGCACTGCAGGCCGATCAGGCCGTCGCTAACCTGGTGATGAACCGGCGCGACCAGCAGATCGCGCTCGCATCGGCGCTCGGCGGCGGCTACGTCGATACGTCATCCCAAGCAACACGCAGCGCGGATTCCGCCGCGCCTTCCAACCCCGTCGTCGCCGCGCGCTGAACCGGCACGTTCGCAAACTCTCAGGAGAATTGACATGAGCGATACCATCACGTCCGACCGCGCCAGCGTGGACCCGGTCCAATCGAACAGCAACGATGCACACGATGCCCCCGCGGGCACCTCGCCGAATGCGACGCCGCCCGGCGCCTCAGGCAAACGCAAGCTGTGGCTCGCGCTGCTGGGCATCGGCGTCGCGGTTGCAGGCGCAGCGTATGGCGCGTACTACTTCTCGTATGGGCAATATCACGAGTCGACCGACGACGCGTACGTCAACGGCAACCTCGTGCAGCTCACGCCGCAAGTGACCGGCACGGTCAACGCGGTCAACTCGGACGACACGCAGATCGTGAAAGCGGGCGACCCGGTCGTCACGCTGGACCCGGCCGATTCGAGGATCGCGCTCCTGAACGCCGAGGCGGCGCTCGGCCAGGCCGTGCGCCAGGTGAGCACGCTCTACGTGAACAACGACTACTACGCGGCCAACATCGCGCAGCGCGAGTCGGACCTGGCCCGCGCGCAGGACGATCTGCAGCGCCGTGTCGCGGTGGCCAGCACCGGCGCGGTGTCGGCCGAAGACGTCTCGCACGCCCGCGATGCCGTGGCCGCCGCGCAGGCTGCGCTCGACGCCGCCCGCCAGCAGGCGCAATCGAACCATGCGCTGACCGACCGCACGTCGATCGAACAGCATCCGAACGTGCAAGCCGCCGCCGCAAAGGTCCGCGACGCCTATCTCGACTACGCACGCAACACACTGCCGGCGCCGGTGACGGGCTACGTCGCACAGCGCTCGGTGCAAGTTGGCGAGCGCGTCTCACCGGGCACGCCGCTGATGTCGATCGTGCCGCTCGACGGCGTCTGGGTCGATGCGAACTTCAAGGAAGTGCAACTGCGCCGGATGCGCATCGGTGAGCCCGTCACGATGACGGCGGATGTCTACGGTTCAAGCGTCAAGTACCACGGACGGGTGATCGGCTTCTCGGCGGGAACGGGCAGCGCGTTTGCGACATTGCCGGCGCAGAACGCGACCGGCAACTGGATCAAGATCGTGCAGCGCTTGCCGGTGCGTATCGCCCTCGACCCGAAGGAGTTGGCGGCGCATCCGCTTCGCATCGGGCTGTCGATGAACGTCGACGCCGACACGCGCGACGACTCCGGCACGCAGCTCGCCGCTGCGGTGAACACGACCTATCACACCGATGTGTTCGCGCAGTACGGCGAAGAAGCCGATGCGGAGATCGCGAAGATCATCGGGCAGAACGAGATGACGGCGCAGGCGAAGACTGCACAGCCGGCTGCGAAGAAGGTGGCGATGCGTGATCAGACGCGCGGCTAGGCACGTCCAGCGCGAGCGTAGCCCCGGTGAGAGGGGGGCCCTCGCGCTTCTTACAGCCGCATGCCAACATGACGCAACGCTGCCCGGCGTGCGCCACCCATCCATGATCCAAACGACAGCTGTCTCCGACGAGGCTGGATGGCAACCCTTGTGGGATGGATCATCACGAAGCGCGTTGCAAGCGCTGCCACTAAGGGGACTATATGGACTACCTTGATAGTTTGCGAGCATTCCGCTCTGTCGTCGAGGCTAAGAGTTTTACGCGGGCAGCAGACATACTGGGTACTAGCGTACCGGCCGTGTCACGCGCCATTTCAAGACTCGAGACTCGGCTGGGCAGCCGTCTGTTCCATCGCACGTCGCGGCAGATTTCGATGACGGAGGCGGCGGAACGCTTCTATGCCGGGTGCTCCCGCATTCTGGACGATCTGGAGGTGCTGGAGGTTGAAGCGTCGATGCAGACAGTGCAGCCCGGTGGTGTGCTCCGACTCGTCGCCCATACTACGGCGACGGTGCTTCGACTCGTACCGCTGATCTCGACCTTCAAGCGCAAGTATTCCGAAGTCGATCTGGATGTAACTCTCACCGAGCGACCGGTAGATCTGGTCGCGGACGGTTATGACCTGGGCCTCGTCGTACCCTTCATGTTGAGCGCCAAGACCGTCGTCACTCGACTTCTCGAGCGCGTACCGCTCACTATCGTAGCCACGCCCGAGTATCTGAGAAGACACACATTACCGCAGCATCCATCCGAGTTGACCAAACACACGTTCGTCGCCGTATCGCCGTCCGTTCGCAAGCCCGAGTTGACCTTCCGCCTGGACGAAGGGAATCTGACCGTCCCACTGACGTATCACGTCGCATCGAATAATCCAATGTTCAATCGGGAAATGGTACTGGAGGGATTCGGCATCGGTGCGGTGTCAGCCGCGCTCGTGCAGGCTGAACTGTCCTCCGGCAGGCTGGTACCGATCCTTAGCGACTTCGAAATCGTCGATGGTGCGATTGAAATTCGGCTGGCCTACAACTCTCGAACACTCTTGCCGGCCAAGGTTAGAGCGTTTGTCGAGCATGCCGCAGCGTATTTTGAGGAAACAGCAGACGCCCAGCCGGCGTTGAGCTGATTCGGAGCTGTCCAACGGCACACCCACGCGGTCGACGATCTCCAGGTTGATCCAGGCGCACGAGGACGGCCAGGTCGCGCATTTACCGCATGCAGACGATGCGCGTTATTTTCGAACGCGCAACGTCCGCGCGCTTAGGCGGCCGAGACTCGCGGATCGAAGTCGAACTCGAGCCGAATCCCGCCCGGTTCAAAAATCATCGTGTGCCTCTTTGGTCCAGCCCCCAAATTTTCTGGTGCAAATTGAACTTCGACACCGGTCCATTTGGACACCTTAGAGAATACGTCCTCAAGCGCTGCTTCACTGCCGACGCGCAAGGCCAGGTGATGCAGGCCCACGTTCGTTTTGCGGTCGAACTCCACGCGGCCCGATTGATTCTGCACTTCCCACAGCGTCAGCATCACCTGCCCGTCAGACACGAATGCAGCCGGATAATCGGGCTTCTCTCCAATTTGCGTCCATCCCAAACAACTGATGAAAAAGTCGCGAGTGAGGTTCAGATCGCGAACGGTCAAGCCGATGTGATCGATGCCAAGCGTTAGTGGTTTCGCAGTCATTTGAGCCTCCGGGTTGTGGTGATGTTGCTACCGCAGAAGGACAATGTCGATCGATTGCGCGCAGGCGGCGCGATCAGATCGCGATTGATGTAGTTGGGACGCACATTCGCGCATTGCGGGCCAGTCGTTGCACGCATTCCCGCGCTCTCGGTAAACATTGCCTTGCTTGATCTGTGATTCCCCCGCAGCGTTCAAGCATACAGCTCATTCACCGCTTCAAACAACTGAGTTTGTTGCAAGCCATTCAACATTAATCGAGGCGTTTGCCATGCAGATAACTATCCGTGCAGCCGTTATTGCCAGCGCTCTTGTGATTCCAGTTGCGCCACAAGAGCGTCATGCAGCGCTGGCCCCACAGCATCGCCAAAGGTGCGGAATTCGCGATGCCTGTGGCCAGGTAAATCGACACGCGCATTGCCACGCCTTTCATTCGTCCGACGACGCACACGGCATGAATGAGCGAACGATTCCGGACGGCGAGTTGATCAGCTGATAGTCGATGCGAGCACGGTCGGCTGCGTGCTCGCCAATCGCTGCAGCGAAGAGCGCAACGTATGCGTGCTCTTCGCTGCAGCAGGCCGCAACGGCGACTATCATTGATTCACGTGCCGGTCGGCTATCTCTACTGCGCCGGCAATCCGCGCACCGTCTGACTCTATCGCACGTGCGAAGAGCCGGGCCTGAACGGGCGAAACTCAGTGTAGGCAGTTTACGAATTCGTTAGCCAGGAATTCGCTATGAAGCGGTTAACCGACTCAAATCGGTTGACGTTTCTTCTGTTCATGGACCTGGCGCCACAATTGCAGTCCCAAGCGTTGGTCCTTCGTCGCAGGGCATGAAGTAGTGCGGAGGTGTCGCCATGATTGAGTCTTCCGATTTCCGGAGCAAAGAGATAGTGCTTGATCGCGGAGGCGGTCGTATGCCCGCGCTCGGATTTGGCACGCTGATTCCCGATGGTGCTACGACTACCCGTGCGACCAGAGACGCGCTGGAAGCAGGATATCGTCACATCGATTGCGCCGAGCGATATCGGAACGAGCGTGAGGTGGGCGAGGGCCTGCGGGTGGGGCTTGCTGCTGGAGGGATCGCGCGTGAAGACATCTTTGTGACCTCAAAATTGTGGAATAACAATCATCGGCCCGAGCGTGTCGAACCGGCTTTCGAGGCGAGCCTTGGCAGGCTTGGGCTTGACTATCTGGATCTCTATCTCATCCACACTCCGTTTGCGTTTCAGCCAGGGGATGAGCAGGACCCTCGCGATGAAAACGGTGATGTCATCTATGATCGAGGCGTGACTTTGCTCGACACGTGGAGGGCGATGGAAGATCTCGTCGACCATGGTAGATGCCGCGCCATCGGACTGTCCGACATCCTCCTGAACGAATTGCGGCCCCTCTACGAATTGGCACGAATCAAGCCGGCGGTGGTGCAGGTGGAAGCACATCCGTATCTTCCAGAAACGGAACTTCTGGAATTCTGCAAGGAGAAAGGGGTCGTGTTTCTGGCCTATGCGCCGCTGGGTCACGGAATCAGGCCGGGACCGATTGAGGAGCCAGTCATCTCCGAGATCGCCGCGCGAACTGGAAAAACGCCTGCACAGGTGCTTCTTGCCTGGGCGGTGCAGCGTGGCGGGGCGTTGCTTACCACCCCCAAGACTGCGGCGCGCGCGAGGGAGAATTTCGACATCACTGCCCTCCCGGCAGACGCGTTTGACGAGATCAATCGGATTCAGACCAGGCAGAGGTTCAACGCGGTCGTCGAGACCGGCAGCGGGGGCTTCCTCAATAAATGATTGTGAAAGCGGATGGCGTCTGGAGGTAGCCGATGCAGGAAGAAAATATCCGGGAAGCGTTCTGACGGGAATTGCCTTCGATCTGGCCTGTGTATCAGGGGCGTCGCGCCTGTCATCCTTCCTGCTGCACAGCCCACGAGCGGAGCGGCTTCAACGCTGGTCCTTCGCGACGGTGATGTTGGCTCTTGCAATCCGGATTCCGTTCGCCTAAGCGGTTTCGGCTGTTAGTGCCGATGTAAAAGCGACATTGGACGACGGCACGAGGTTGATTGAAACGATCAACAAAGGGCCGACGCGCTCAATGCATGAGGCGCGTCGCAATCCGGCACATCGTCAGACAGTCGCGCCTTGCAGCCGGAACACGTTGACGACGTCGCGTAGCATCTGCGCCTGTTCCTGCATCGATTGCGCGGCGGCTGCGGCTTCTTCGACCATCGCTGCGTTTTGCTGCGTGGTCTCGTCCATCCGCGCAATGGCGACGTTGACCTGCTCGATGCCTCGGCTTTGTTCTTCGGAGGCCGCCGAGATCTCGCTGATGATGTCGGTGACGCGCTTCACTGCATCAACGAGCAAATGCATCGTGCCGCCCGCTTTCTCGACAAGCGCCTTGCCATCGTCGACTCGTTCCACCGAGTCCTCGATCAGGCTCTTGATCTCCTTCGCCGCATCCGAGCTGCGGCGCGCGAGATTGCGCACTTCTCCCGCGACCACTGCAAAGCCGCGCCCTTCTTCGCCAGCACGCGCCGCTTCGACGGCTGCGTTCAACGCGAGGATATTGGTCTGAAACGCAATGCCTTCAATCACGGCGATGATGTCGACGACGCGCGCGGAACTCGCCGCGATGTTCTGCATGTTCGCGACCACCTGCTGGACGACCTCGCCGCCTTCACCCGCAAGCTTCGATGCGCTGAGCGCCATCTGGTTCGCCTGCAATGCGTTGTCGGCGTTCTGCTTCACCGTCGCAGTGAGTTGCTCCATGCTCGCCGCAGTTTCGCCCAGCGACGACGCCTGCTCTTCGGTACGTGCCGACAGATCGAGATTGCCCGCTGCAATCTGCTCGGCCGCAACAGTGATCGTTTCAGTGCCACCGCGAATGCGCCGGATCGAATCCGCCAACCGATGCTGCATGCGCTGCATCGCAAACAGCATGCTTTGCTGATCTTCCTTGCCAAGCGCAACCGTGCCCGACAGATCGCCGCCCGCGATGGTTTCCGCCACATGAGCCGCATACGCCGGCTCTCCGCCGAGACTGCGCTTCACGTTGCGGATGATCAGCACCAGCGCGATCGTGCTGAAGCTGCCTGTCACGAGGATAGTGAGCAGATAACGCAGCAGGTCGGCGCGGAACGCCTGGTTGATGTCGTCCACGTAGACGCCCGAGATCAGATACCAGTCCCACGCCTCGAAGCGTTTGACGAAGCTGATTTTCGGCACGTGTTCGCTCTTGCCGGGTAGCCGCGCCATATAGTCGATGAAACCTTGCCCTTGCGTCTGGGCAAGCTTGACCATATCGACAAACAGCAGCTTGCCGTCGGTATCCGCATAATGCGTGACGTCCTTGTTGCGAAGATCCGCAAGCGTCGGATGCATGATGACGACCGGCGTCGCCGTCGTGATGATCATGTAGCCGTTGCCGGGATAGCGCATGACCGACAGGCGCGCCATCGCCTGCTGCCTGGCCTGATCGAGCGTCAGTTCGTGCTGATCGACGAGCTTCGCGTAGTCGGCCACGATGCCGTACGCGCATTCGACTACGTTTTGCACCGCCGCCTTGCGCTCCGACAGCATCGTTGTGCGCGACTGCCACGCTGCCCAGCCGCCGAGACCCAGCAGGCCAAGCCACGTAATCAATAATGCAAGCCACAGTTTGGTATTCAAGCTGAGTCGGTTCACGCCGTTTTTCTCCATCGCCGGCTCGATTGCCAGGTTCAGTGTTCAACCACACTGGCATCGCAACGAATGCGCGAGCCGTCAGAGGGTTGCACTGGTTAACGGCGCGGCTGCGCATTACCTGAGCCAGGAGACACCCGAACTGGGTGATGCGCTGCCAGCCTGGCTATCGATCGGCTTTCAATAAGAACGGCGCGCGAAGCCGGCGATCGTCAACAGCCGGCGAGGTGGGGTCGAATGGCCGTGGCTGGACCGGGAAGTCTTTGCCCAAATTTCGCCTGGCGGTTTACCCACTCGAACTTCCGATTCACCGCCGTTAAGCTGGAAGGCTTAAAAAGATCGGATTTTTCCCCACAAGAGATATGCAAATCCCATGTTCGACTGAACAGTCGCGTGGCATATTCCCTTCATTCATCCTCTCGTCGCATACCCTACCGATACGCGACAGGCGCGGCTGTGAAGAGGCAGTTTCGACAGGCAAGCCGTTAGCAACAGCGGCACGCTGTTGAAGGGCGGCAAAGCGGATCCGAACGGCATTTCCGGTATGCCTTCTTCGCCCGTTTCGTGTCAGGACACTGGGCGAAAGGAGAATTGTTCGAGTCAAGGGTAGTCGTCGCGGCATGCCTGATCTCGTTCAGTTGGTCGGCTTGAACCATGTGGCGACCAAGGGCATCGGTCCCGCTGTCGAAGGTGACGGCGGAGACCGGGAAACGATGTAGGCGCGTGGCATAATCCGCTCAGTTTCTATTACGGGTCATTTGGCGCATGTTGAGCCGTGTCTATCGGAGAATTGGCAGCCTGCTGGGATTGCTCGCAATCCTGATGGCAACGCTCGCCCCGACGGTCTCTCAGACACTCGCCGCCACCCGTACCGACCATTCGATGACGGGCGGCCACTGCTCGATGCCTTCGATGCAGCACCAGTCGCCGGACAGCGACACACACCCGGGCTCGACAATGTCGGACGGACAGGCCTGCGGCTATTGCAGTCTGCTGGCGCATATGCCTGTCATCCCGGGCGTCCAAGCGGCTTTCGCCGTCACGATCCGGGCCATCCAGCATCCTGTAGCAACCCGCTTCGAGAGCGTTCGCCTGGTTGAACCGCTCACACCCGCCCAGCCCCGCGCTCCTCCCGTTTCGTCCTGATCTGACTCTCATCGACGCGATGCACTCGCTGCATCGCGGTGTGTCGCGCGTTTGTACCCAGACGTGCGGCGGCATTACGACGACCCCAGACAAGGATGAAACATGCACACCCCGTCAACGCGCAGCGGTAAGCCGCCGCTCACGGCAGCCATCATTTCGGCTGCCACAAGCGCGCTTCTGCTCCTCCCCTCGCTGGCAACCGCCCATGCAATTGCGGGCGACCGCGTTTTCCCGTCGACGCTGGCCGTCGATGACCCTGGCGTCGGCGACGAGGTCAACCTTCTATATGGTCACATCCGTGTTCCCAGTGACAACGGTGACCAAAGCATCAACACCTTCAGTTTCGAGTACGACAAGCTGATCACATCACGACTGGCACTATCCGTGACCGGCGCCTATGTGATGCAAAACAACCCGACCACTCGTGGCTTTGATAACTTTGGGGTCGGTTTGAAGTATCTCCTGTACGTGAACGAGGCGCACGAGTTCATGACGTCGGTCGGCGCCAACGCCCAACTCGGCGGGACGGGGAGCCAGGCAATCGCCAACAACTTTTCGACCATCTCACCGACGATCTACGCCGGCAAGGGCATGGGCGACCTGCCCGATTCGCTCGCCTGGCTGCGGCCGATTGCCATTACGGGCGTAGCTGCCCCGGCGCTGACCACCGGGGCCGGACAGCCCAATGCGTTCAACTATGGCTTTACGGTCCAGTACAGCCTGCCCTACCTGCAGCAGCACGTCCATGACGTGGGGCTGCCGCAACCGCTGTCGAACCTCATTCCTATCGTCGAGATTCCGCTGTCGAGAAGCCAGGGGCAGACGACGGGAACGGTCAATCCGGGCTTCATCTGGATTAACCGCTACGGTCAGATCGGCGTCGAAGCGCAGATACCGATCAACAATGCGAGCGGTTCGCACGTGGGCATCCTGGTGCAGGCCCATATCTTCTTCGACGATATCGCGCCGACGACGATCGGCAAGCCACTGTTCCCGTGGTGATAAAGCGCAGAGGCGAACGCCGGCAAGCAACGGTGTTCTGGTCAGTGTTCGTCGCTAAGCTCGCCTCCTCCCGCACCTCGTTTGTGCGCGGTTCTCCGCGCTGTTGAAAGCCGCATTGGCCTGGCTGACCAAGCCGTCACCCGCGTCACTGACGGGGGCGACTTCTCCAATCACCTGACAAGACCTTGATCAATCCATGAAAACCTCCTGGCTGAACCCTTCCGTAGCTCGCGGCCTCGTCGCGACGCTTACGCTGACTGTCGCGCACCTGGCACACGCGCACGCCTTTCCGACCCATCAGATGCCGTCCGCCGGCTCCACTGTATCCACTTCACAGAAAGATGTGGCCATCGACTTCGATGACGGTCTCGAACCGGCATTCAGTTCGATCGCTGTGACCGATTCGCAGGGCAAGTCGGTAACCAGCAACAAGGTGATAGTCGACTCGTCGAACCCGAAGCACATGTCAGTCGCACTGAACGCGCTGGCGCCAGGCGTGTATACGGTGGCGTGGGTGGCAGTGGCTGCCGACGGGCACCGTACGCAAGGCCACTACACCTTCACGGTCAAGTAACGATGGAGCCGTTCGATATCGCACAGATCGTGGTCGCCGCCACGCAGGACGCGATGTTCGCGCTTGCGGTGGGGGCGCTTGCGTGCGGTGCGATGCTCGGGCGGCAGGACCATGTTCCACTTGACGCGCTTGCCGGACTGGGCCGCTGGCGATTTGGCCTGTTTTGCGGGCTCGCGCTCGCCTTGTGCCCCTCGAAGGCCGACGAACGAAAGAACCGGCCCTGATCGGCGACCGAGCGTGCCTGATCAGAGCCGCTCGAGCACCTCAAGAAAGAGCAATACGGCGATGAAGAAGCCGATCCATCTTACCGTGGTCATGAGGCTACCGAGCCTGAGAGCCAATGAGTTCACGGCGTCCGCGACAGGGCTCGTCGTTAATTCATCATCGCGGCCGCCGCTCGCCGCGGCGGCACGCAACTGAGCAGTTGCGAAGTCAATACGAAGGTGGGTGACATAGCCAATTGCGATTTCCGGCCATTCAGTTGTGCCGTCGCTTTTGTTGGGCTTGAGAAAAAGGTTCGGCTCGCGCTGAGGGTTAGCCATGGCACTTTCGTCCGCGTAGAGGTGCCGCAGCGCCAGCCCCAACTCGACCGCGCCAAGCTGGCCATCAGACAGCGCCTTCGAAAGCGCCTGTATACAGGCTTCGGGAATATGGCAGGCGAGCCACCACTGATCGGGTTCTCCGGTGTAGCAGTACCGAGCGGCACGTCGGAAAAAGAAATACCGAGTTCGTCCTCCAACTCGCGCAGACCTAACCGGTCAGCCGTGCTGACGTCCCGTGCCTCGAAGGACACCTCAACTGTGTGCATCGCGTGTCCGGCGTCGCCAATGATCGACAGCTCCTGGCCATCGAGATGTGCCACTCCGTGCAGCGACGTGGAAAGTGTTGGCTGTTTGTCTGCGTCCAGAGGCTCCGCGAGCTGTTGCGCCACATGAAGCTGCTCCAACCTCAACCACATTGACCTGGCCGGGAAATAAGTCCGCTTCTCGCCATCGAACCCAACATGTTCGAGGGCGTGATCCTTCCGCTCAATTAATTCCGTCGCGGCGTTTTTTTCCAAAAACAGCATGGCGCGCCCCACTCGTGATTGCGTCAAGCCCCTGAGCGATAAAGGACAAGGACGTGGGTGTCGTCCGCCTTAGCGCGTGATCAAAGCGTCGGCGGTTGCGTATTGCAATGCAGTACGCTGATGGGCGGAATCGTACTCCCCCGAACGTTTGGTTGATATTGGGAAGCGCACACAAAGATCGCAATTTCATTAGGGCTGGTGTGCAAGCGCTCCAGATCGCTGCCCGGCTCCTGCACCGGGGCCGGAGCCATACCGCACTCATGCAGCACCGCGCTATCGCAATACCGACGGGCCAAGCCCCGATGGACGGCGTCCGGCGCCATTCTGCGGGTTGATGGACATTACCGGACGATCGGGTGCCGCGCTAGCGGCACTGGAGGTCGTGCTGCGCAGCCCCGGAGCCAGGTAGATGAATTTCCACCCGCCGTAGGTCTGCTCGTTCTCGAACTCCGCATATCGTCTTGGAAACTCAGCGCGCTTGATCGTCAGCGCTTCCGAACTGCTAGAAACGCCATAAAAGCGATCTCCCTGCCGCGCGAAAAGCCAATCGTTCTTACCGGTGACCGGATCCGGATATGCCTGACGTAGATGATGCATGGGCATCGGGAAGCGACTGTCATTCAGCAGATCGTCGACCGATGCCGGGTAAGCACGGCCGACGCGGTAATACCGCAGAATCGCCTGCCGGTACTGGTCACCGGCGAACAACAGTTGCTTCTCCTGCTCGCGCCGCACTTGCAACGACCACACGTCGAGCGCGCCCGCCAACGCGATCGACATCAGCATCAGCGCGATCAATAGCGCCAGCAGCACGAGCCCACGCTGCGGCGCGGTGCAAGGTCGGTTTCGATGCCGTGTACCCGATTTAAGGCGCGCGCTCCAACGCGATGAGCAAGCGGCATGACTCACCTGTTTGCTCCTTCTGTATCAGCGGACGTGCCCTGCGGACTACTCGCGGGCGCGACGTCGTACACGCCCGTCTTCGTTTCGTCGGGCGACGCGATCACCGCCCATTTGTCGTCGCCATTCACCGGATCGACCGGAACCGCGCGCAGGTAGTGTTTCGCCACCAGTTCATCGAGCGTGTCCGGGTACTGGCCGTTGTCGCCGTAGTATTTGTCGATCGCATCGCGCATCACCGCAACGTTCTGCTGCCGCACCTGTTCCTTGCCGCGTTCGATGCTGTGCATATAGCGCGGCAGCGCTAGCGTCAGAAGCAGGCCGATGATCGCCATCACGACGACCAGTTCGATCAGCGTGAAACCGCGAGTCCTGCGCGCATGAGCGGGTTTCATGATGCACGGTCACCATTGTTTGTAAGGAACGCCGTTGATGCCGACGCGATCGGATTTCGACGACACGTCGAACACATCCTTGCCGGCCTCGGCACTCCCGGACGACCCGCTGGCGGCAGCCTGGTCCGGCGGTTCACCATAGGCCCGGACGTTCCAGGTATCCTCGGCGGCAGTGTCTGGCTCGCCTGCGAAGAACGGATCGCGCGGCACGTTGCGAAGGAACATCAGCAGCCCCGCTTTCGGATCTTTCGCATTCTGCACGCCCGTCACGAGTACGGTCAGCGACGGCGGAAAGCCGGACATATCCGCCTCCTTATCGATCAGGCCTTCATCGCTCGCTTCCTTGTACGCATCGAGTGCCGTGCGGATCTCGCGCAACGCGGCGCTCAACTGCTGTTCCTTCTGACGCTGTACCACGAGTTCGGAGAATGGCATGATCGCCAGCGCCAGGATGCCCACGAGCGCGAGCGTGATCACCATCTCGATCAGCGTGAAGCCGCGCTGATCGAGTCGGCTTGCGCCGCGCTGGCGAACCGCGTTCGTCAGGATAGCCACGGCTCAGTACCCGTTCTGAATCGGGCGGAGCGGGTTTTCGCTCGGCATGTCGCCCGGCGGCATCTGCAGGGGCGACGGGGGCGACGGAGGCGGCGCGGGTGCCGGTGCGGGCGCCGCCTGCGGGGGCGGGAGCGCCGGCACCGGCGACACGGCCGCACCGGGGCCCGGCTCAGTGTTGCCTCCGGTCGGTTCCGCTGCTGGCGGCGTGCCGGCATTAGACGCCCCGCTCTGCCCCGACTGTGCCGCGGGCGCGGCCGGCAGCGGCGAGAAGCGTCCGCCATAGGGTGCGGGCGGTGGCGTTGTGCGCGGCGCCGGAGGCATTTGCCCAAATGCGCCAGTCGGCGGTACCCCCGTCGAACGGTTCACTGCGGCTTCATCGGACGAGGCACCCCCTACCCTTCCGCCGCCCACGTTTCCGGGCAACGGCTTCGCAGCCGGCGCCGCGGGTACGTCCGCGCCAGCAATGACAGGATCGAGTCGAAGCTGGTCAGCGTGTACGTTGACGTCGGTGCCGGACCAGACTTCCTGCGTGTCCGCGTCCGCCGCGAGTTGCGGCCGGACGATGTGCGGCGTGATCTGCAGCACGATCTCGGTCTTCACATGGTCACCGTTGTGGTCCGAGAACAGGCGCCCGAGCACGGGCAACTGGCCGAGGCCGGGCACCTTGTCGGCGCTCCTGCGATCTTCATCCGAGATCAGGCCGCCAAGAATCTGACTCTCGCCATCTCTCAGGCGCAGGCTCGTCGACGCGCTGCGTGTCCCGATCTGGTAAGCGAGCGAGCTCAGACCCGTCGTCGAGTTGCCACTCTGTATCGTTTTCGTGATGTTGCTGACTTCGAGACTCATTTTGATACCGACGTCGCCATCCCGATAGACCTGCGGCTCCACTTCGAGCTTGATGCCGACATCGATGTACTGAATCATTTGCGTGTATGACGGACCGCTGGTGCTGGGCGTGCTGGAACTCGAAATCACCGGCACCTTGTCGCCGATCAGTATTTTTGCCTTCTCCTTGTTGCGCGTGCGGATGCGCGGGCTCGCCAGCAGGTTCGCGTCAGTATCGGTAAGCTTGAAGTTCGCCGTCGCGGACAGGCCACTGACATTCAGCGCATTGATGGGCAGATGGTGCAACTCGCCCCACGTGTCCACCGTGCTCGGCGTCGACATCGTGAACGAATTGGGCCATGCGATCCCGAGATCCGACAGCCGTTCGTGTGATACCTCCAGCACTTCAACTTCGAGCATCACTTCCGGTTCCGGCAAGTCCTGCGCCGCGATCATCTGCTCTGCAACCTTGATGGTGTCCGGCGTGCCACGGATCGTCACGGTGTTCGCGCGCTCGTCGATCACGACCTCCTTGATCTTCAGCAGGCTCTTCAGCAGCGACTGGATCTGTTTGGCTTCGACGTTCGACAACTGGAACGTGCGCACCTTCAGTTCCTGATATTCAAGCTGCTTGGCAGGGGTCGCCGGGTAGATGAACAGCGTGTTCGCGTTCAGCTGTTTCTTGTCGAGCTGGTTCTGCATCAGGATCATGTCAACCGTGTCCTGCAGCGACGCGTTCGTCACGAAGATCGTCGTCTTCAGGTCGGCACGGACGTCGCGGTCAAAGATGACGTTCAGACCCGAGGTCCGCGATAGCGCTTCGAAAACCATGCGCACGTTGGCATCGCGAAACTGCAACGTGACCGGCCGGCGCATGATCGACGACGTGGCAAGCGCCTCTTCCTTGTCCGCACGTTGCTGCCGGCGCTTGTCATCGATTTCCCTGAGCAACTGCAACGCGTACGCGTTGGTCGGATTCTCCAATAGCACGCGGTGTACGCGATCGGCCGCCGGTCCGTATGAACCGCGCTGCATCATACGGTCCGCTTCCTGCAGGATCGCGAGGTCCCGGCGGTCCTGGTCGATCAAGGCGCCGATCTTGCGCCCGCGTTCGCTGGTCGGATCAAGCTGGCTTGCCGCATAGAGCTTCTGGATCGCCAGATCGAACTGATTGCTGGCACGGTACTGTTCGGCCTGATCGAGCAACGCATTGACCTGGGCATTGCGATCACGCAGATAGTTCAGCTTCACCTCGGCGTTGGTCGGATCGTCGTGTATGTTCGGAACGTGCGTGCACCCGCCAAAGACGACCATGGACACGACGATCGCAAGCAGACGCTTTTGCGCGATCCACCCAGTTGGCGAACGATGATCGGGGAACGTTACAAAAGGCGAGAAGTGTGTCGATGGGCCGCTATCCCTGTCGCGACCCGCACCCCGGCTCCATGAGGTTTTCATCTACTTTCCCTCTCTTGGAATGGCTACGACCTGCATCTGGTTCAGCGGCAGATAGGTCAGCACCACGTCGGATTCCGAAACCGACTCGACGCGGTACTGCTCATCGACGACGTCACCTGGCGAAACAATCAGCAGTCGGTCTCCGCTACTGAGAAACACCTGGGGTTTCGCTTTTTTCGCGTCCAGCTCCCCCATGTAAGTGAAAGGCACCGGCGGCGCCACAGGCGGAGCCGCCCGCACTTCGGGTACGACCGGCACGACGACGGGTGGCGGCGGCGGAAGCCACGAAGAGGCAACGAACGGATTCCTGGTCGATTCGATTGACAGTGGCGCGCGCAGGGAGACGAGCCTCGCGTGTGGCGTCGCCGGCGCCGCTGGGTGCGGATCTGCGTGCCGCGACGACTGGCGATGAACGGCGGCGGCTCGCGCCCGTGCGTCGTCATGGTGCGGGACGTTGATCGCGACAGTCGCCGCGGGCGTCCGGGTTACCGCGACCAGCGAGCGATAGCCGCCCCCCACGGCGGCGATCCCGCACAGGGTCAGCAGCACGCTTTTGACCAGAGCGGGTTTCATGGCTGCGCTGTCCGGTAGATGAGTTCGAAGCGAACCCGTGCATCGAGAATATTGCCGTCCACCGCGGGACGCTCGACGTGGATTTCCTGTAGCGCCGCATTCGGCACATTGTTGAGGACCGACGCCAGAAAACGCCGGATCGCGCTGTACTGGTCCTTGACCGGCAGCAGCACCTGGTATCGCACGAGACGCGCGCCGGTCTCGGTCGTCATCTGATATTCGGCGGACCCGAGCGTCAGATTGCTGTCGCGGGCCTGCGCGAATATCGTCGCGATGTCGTCCGCGCTTTGCGTGAAACCCGGGAACAGTTCCGGCAAGGTGTCAAGCGCCACCACGTCCACCGACGCGCTGCGCTCATCGACAACGTGGTGCGCCTTCGCCGCCCGCGCAAGCCACGCAGGATCCTGAATCTCGCGTGTTTCGGACTCCACACCTGGGATCGCTGCCCCTGCTACCGCAGCAGCGCCGATCATCACCGCGCCGAGCAGCCCCGGCAAGCCGAACGAGCGCCGCATCTCGAAGCGCAGGGTCAGCAGCATGTCCCGCAGTTGGTCGGCTTTCATGACTTCCTCCAGACGGCCGTGATCTGAAAGCGCACAGGTTTGCCCGGCACATTCGTCTCGATCAGATGATCGTTGAGTACCGCTTCGCGCAGCAGCATGCTCGCCTGCAGATACTTCAGGTAGGCGATCATCGCGTCGAAGTCCTTCGCTTCCGCCGTGATCCGGATCTGGCTTTGGGCGGGATTCTGATCGATGCCGATCAGGGCAACATCGTGGTCCGGATAGTCTTCGACGATCGAGAAGAGGTCTTGCCACGGCACGGTCAGTTCACGCAGGATCGACTGGCTTTGCTTTTCCGCGAGCTTGACGGCCGGCGTCGGCGGCGGTTTTGTCACGTGCCTGGTTGCTGCGAGGGTCTGCTGATGGACCGCCTCCAGTGCCGCCTGTGCGCGATCGTTTTCCCCGTATGCATGCCAGAGCCGCGCGCCACTCCCGAGCAGCAGCACCGCGGCCGCGCACAGCAGGATCATGCCGCTCGTGGCGGTGCGGGCGCGGCGCCGGCTGAAGTCGATGTCGAGGCGCGGGATCATTGCGCGTACTCCATCAGACGGTGGGCGGGCGACCTGTCCATCGCCGGCTGCGCCAGCCGGATCGCCGCGGCGAAACGCGCTTCGAACGGCGCGAGATCCGTCTCGATGCCGGCCAGGCAGATCCTGCACTCTTCGCGCCTCAGGTTCGTGCTGGTCGCCGAGCGTTCGAACAGTTGCTCGGTGAGTTCAGCAAGCCGCGATGCGTCGTCGGCATCACCGGGAAAGAGGCGCTGTGCGTCGTATGCAACCCAGCGGTCCTGTTTGATCATGACCGCCTGCAACAGTTCGTGGGCGACGAATATCAGCAGCGCCTCGCCGCCGTCGTCAGCGACGGGGCCTGCACGATTGAGCATCTCTGGAAGCCCTAACCTCAATCGACTAATCCCGACATGCGCGGATGCGCTTACCTCGCGGATCCCGTCATGAAGCGCACGCGACATCGCGCTGGCAAAAAGTGCCCGGCCGCCACGCTGCACGCAGAAGCGCACAAGCAGAGACTCGCCGTCAATCCCGTAGGTATCGGTGAAGTGCGCCAGCACGATCTCTTCGAGTTCGCGCGCGCGCAGCGTGCGGAAGTCGCCGCGCAATATCGCGTGATTGCCCCAGAAATCGTCCAGTACCACGGACGCGCTCCGCTGCGGCGCCTTCACCTTCTCCGCTAGCGCGGCGTCGGAGGCGGGTGTTGCCGCAAGCGCGGTGCGCAGCGCATCGAGCAAGCCCGGTTCGGTGCAGCACTGCTCGTCGTCAATCGCGACGCTGGCGGGCTCGGCAGCCGGCACGGGTTTGCGCAGACGCAAGAGCAGAGGCAACCCCGCACCAACGACGATCTCGCGCGTGCCGACCCCGACTGCCACCGGACTATTCAACCATCGTGACACGGTTAATCTCCTCGAGTGTCGTTTCGCCGCGCCTGACGCGTTCAACCGCGGCGGTGCGCAACGTCTGCATGCCATAGCGCAGCGCCGCCGCCTTGATATGCCCGAGTGGGGCGCGCTCCGACAGCAGTTGCCGCAGTTCGTCGTTCATGCGCAGTGCCTCTGCAATGGCGCATCGTCCCCGATACCCGCTGCCACGGCACGAGGCGCACCCCGTGCCGCGACGAAAGAGGTAGCTGCCCGCGGTATCCGGATCGATGCCCGAACGGACCAGCGTGTCGGAGTCGATCGTTTCGTCTGTGATGCAGTCGGGACAGCACTGCCGCAAAAGGCGCTGTGCGACCACGCCGTTGAGCGCGGACACGAAGCTGTAGGGATCGACTTCCATGTTCGTGAAGCGGCCGATCACGTCGAACACGTTGTTGGCGTGGACGGTCGTGAAGACCTGGTGACCGGTTAGCGCAGCCTGCACGGCGATCTGCGCGGTTTCCGGATCGCGGATCTCGCCGACCATGATCTTGTCCGGGTCGTGCCGCAAAATGGACCGCAGTCCGCGCGCGAACGTCAGTCCCTTCGCTTCGTTGACTGGAATCTGCAGGATCTCGCCCAGCTGGTATTCGACCGGGTCTTCGATCGTCACGATCTTCTCGAGGCCATTGTTGATTTCGGTGAGAATCGCGTAAAGCGTCGTCGTCTTACCGCTGCCGGTCGGCCCGGTCACGAGCAGCATCCCGTACGGCATCGATGCGACCGAGCGCATGAAGCGCGTATCGGCTTCCTGAAAGCCCAGCGCCTCGAGCGTCAGACCGCCCGCGGCCTGCGAAAGCTGATAGCGGTCCAGGATCCGCAGCACGGCATCCTCGCCGAACTGATTTGGCATGATCGACACACGAAAATCGATCTCGCGGCCTGCGAACTGTGCCTTGAAGCGCCCGTCCTGCGGCACGCGGCGCTCCGCGATATCGAGTTCGGAAATCACCTTCACGCGCGACAGCACCTGATCCGCAACGTCGCGACCTTCAACGCGACCGACCACGGTCAGCACGCCGTCCACCCGGCACTTGATCATCAACCCGTTCGCCCGGCATTCGAGGTGGATGTCGCTTGCCAGCATCTTCAACGCGTCGTAGATCGTCGAGTTGAGCAGCCTCACTACGGGGCTGTCGTCGCTGCTGATTCCCTGCAGGGTCAACGCGATTGAAGAAGGATCGACTGCTTTCTGGATCGGATCGTCGAACGCGAGTGAGTCCATCGCCCGCACGTCCTTTTCGCGCACGGTCAGATACGCAGTGATGTCTCCCACGCTCGCGAGCGCCCAGCTGTACGGCACGGTCGGCCGCGAACGCATGCGATGTTCGACGCAGCCACGGGTGCGTGCATCGAGCGGATCCGCGATGACGAACAGCAGGCCATTGCCGCCGCGACGATCGCGAAAGCACACGCACAGCCGGGTCGTCGCTTCGACGAACGAAAACACCTCGAAATCAGGTTCGAGCTGGTTCAACTCGCGCATGCCGATCGGCTTCATCCGGAATTGCGCGGCCAGCTGGGCACGCATCTCGTCCGCACCGAGCGCCGTCTGCGTCATCAGTTCCTCCAGCGCGCGAATGCCCGAACCATGCCGCTCGCCGAGCGTTCGCAGTGCGTCGCGCAGTTCGACGTTGAGACTTTCCGATGTCGTGCTGACGGTATCCACGCGATTCCCCAGGACGGTCTATTGAATGCTCGATGCGATTTCGAAAATCGGCATATACATCAGCACGACGATGCCGCCGATGACCACGCCGATAAAGATCATCATCGCCGGTTCGATCAACCGTGAGATCAGGTCGATCGCACGAGACACATGCGCCTCCTGAAACGCGGCGATCCTGTCAAGAACAGGCCCGAGACCGCCGGTCTTCTCTGCCACGGTCAGCAACCGATAGGAAATCGCGTTGGCGAGCCCGGCCTGCTGAAACGCATCGGAGATCTTTGCGCCGTTGCGCACCTGCAGCAGGGCGCCGGCGAGCGCGGCCTGGTCTGCGCGGCCGACCAGCCCTCGTGCAAGCTCGAACGCCCGGACCGCGGGAATTCCGCCATCGACCAGCATGGCGGTCGTGCGATAAAACTGCGACTGGCGGAAAACGCGGAAGTGTTGCCCGACGCCAGGTAACGCAAGCAGACGATCGGCCATCCAGTTCCGCACCACCGACCTGCGCAGGGCGAAAACGGTCGCCATCGCCACCACGGCGAGGCCAACGGTCAACTCCGCCCCGTGGGCGTGCACCATGCCGCCCCAGGCCATCAGCAGTTTCGAGAGCAGCGGCAGTTCGCGCCCGCTATGTTCGAGGAGGGTCGCAAAGCGAGGCACGACGAAACCCAGCAGAAACAGCACGACGGCTGCGCCGACCAGCAGCAGGACCGACGGATAGATCGCCGCCGACACCACTCGCGCGCGCAGTTCATGAAGCGTCGCGCTGTTGCGCGAATAGCGGGTCAGGCTATCGGCGAGGCCGCCGGTTTGCTCGCTGGCCTTCACGCAGGCGACCAGAACCGGCGGAAAGACGTGGCTCGCGTGCTCGAGCGCAGCGGACAGCGACTGCCCCTCTTCCAGTTGCCGCAGCAGGTCGCGATACACCTGAGCCGAGGCCTCGCGGCGCTCATTGCCGCCGAGCGTGCGCAATGCGTCGACGACGCCAACGCCGGCATCGAGCAGCGCTGCGAGTTCGCGCGCGAACAGTTCGACGTTGAACCTGCTGCCTGGCATCGCCGGCAGGTTCGCCCTACGGCGCCGCCGTCCCGCGGCTGCGCTAACCGACACGACACGCAGCCCGCGCGAGCGCGCGAGCGCCGCGGCAGCCGACGAGGAATCGCTGTCGATACGAACCGTCTGGACTGAGCCTTGGGTATCGAAGACACGCAACACGTACTTCACGTCGACTCTCCTTGCAGACAGCGAACTACCAGTCCGGCGTCGTAGCAAACACGCCGCGCGCCGCTACCACGAAGAGACGGTTGCGTTCTCGCCGACGCCGCCGCCTCGTCCGTCCTTGCCGAGCGAAAACAGGTCGTAGTCGCCGTGCTCGCCCGGCGAACGATACTGGTACGGGCGATCCCACGGATCCACCGGCACAGCCTTCTGGAGGTACGGCCCGCTCCACCGCGTCGCGTTCTGCGGTTTGGTCACCAGTGCCTGCAGACCTTCCTCGCTCGTCGGATAGACGCCGACGTCGAGCCGGTATTGGTCGAGCGCCTGGCCCAACGAGACGATCTGTGCGCGCGCGATCTTCGTGTTGGACTTGCCGACCTGTTCGAAGTATCGCGGAGCGACGAGGCCCGCCAGCAATCCGATGATCACCATGACCACGAGCAGCTCGAGCAAGGTGAAGCCGCGGTTGCGTCGCGCGCTCTTTTCAAGGCGGAGGCAATGCCACGGACGCCCGGGCCTGCCGGGCTTGAAAGAGGACAATTGGTCGTGCACGGCTCCCCCTGTATCGACCCACCGCTTCGGCAACGCCGAAGCCGTTAGTGCATTCTTGTTCAGGCCGATACGGGCAAGAAGTAGGGAGAGCCGTCCAAAAAGGTGGGTAAACACCCTCCAGTTTGCGCCGCTCTACAAGGAGCGGTTTCGCACGCGCTCTTCATCCTTCAGCGCGAGGATGCCCATATCGATCGCGATGCGCACGAGGCCCATCACGTTCGTTATACCCAGCTTGCGCATCAGGCTTGCGCGATGCTTTTCGATTGTCTTCGGGCTGAGTTTCAGGTACTCGCCGACCTGCCGGTTGGTGCGCCCTTCGGCAACGAGACGCAGCACGGTGCGTTCGCGGCCTGTCAGCGCGTTCCACATCGGGTTTTGCTGAGGAAGGCCAGCAGGCGCGCCCTGCGAACTTGCGCGGCACCGGTACGCGTCGAGATTCGCATTGTGCTTGCCCTCCAGGACAAGGCGCATCTCACCGACCAGGTCTTCGAATGACGCGTCCTTGAGCACGTATCCGTCAGCGCCTGCGGCAAGCGACTCCCGCACGTGCTCTTCACTGCGGTGAACGGTAAGGACAATGATGCGTATCTGCGGTGCGTGGCGCTTGATTGAGGCGATCGCCTCGAAACCGCTCCTGCCCGGCATCGACAGATCCATCAAGACCAGATCGGGCATTGTCGCCGCGGCGAGACGACAGGCTTCGAGCCCGTCGCTCGCGTCGCCTGCAATGCTGTAGTCGCGCAGCTCGGAAATCATGCGGCAAAGGCCGCTGCGCAAAAGATGCTGGTCCTCCACAATCAGCACACGATGTTTTTTTTCCAATTCCGTCGCTCCTTGCTGGACCCTGCACGACTAACTGGAGGCCACGACATCGTGATAGGCGCTCAGCAGTTCCGCCGGTGTCGCGAAGCCGTCGATACGCAGCCACGGCTTTCCGGGCGCCGCGCGCAGGAAGGCAACCGGCGTGTGATTCATCTTCTCGCCCCGATAAACGTTGAATGCGCGTTGCGTCGCAATGCTAGCCGCGACCGTGCCGGTGTAGTGCTGCCACTCCGGGCCGGCGTTGAACCTGGCTGCATACGTTCTGAGGCGTGCAGGCGTATCCTGCTCCGGATCGATCGAGATCGATACAAGGTGCACCTTGTCCCGGCCGCTGCCCAACTCGGTTTGCAACGTCTCGAACGTTTGGCTGACCATCGGGCAGATGGTCGAGCAGGTGGTGTAGATGAAAGTGAGGATGACCGGTCGGCCATCGTTCAGTTCATCGATCAGCGAAACCGTCTTGCCGTCATCCCTGACGAGCTCCACCGGCGGCAGCACGTAGTCCACGGTCGAGCGCATCGTGCCCGACATCATGTGGTGATGATGCATTTGCGGGTCGGCGCCATCGGCAGTGTCCGCGGCAGACGCGCACAATGCGCCGGTCCCCGCCAATCCGGCGCCTGTCAGCAGGACAGCGCCGATCAAGCATTGGAGGGTCGTTCTCATCGCGGTCTCCAGATACGGGAAGCAAGGTCCGGTCGCGCAGCCCACGACAGGCCAGCGTTCAACACACGCCCTCCGGGCAACGAGATGCTGAGTACGGCGTCGCCACGAGCGTGGCCTCATGGAAGGTCCGCCACCTTGCATGTTCAGTCTCATGAATTTGCTCTCGAGCGTCATTAGATGAGGGCCCCCAAAGCACGGTAGGGTATGCCCGCCTGCGGGTGAGCCCGCCCCTTGCAACAGGGGGATCCCCACGTCGCGACTTAGCACATGTCCCGTTGCGGTAAATGAAGGTCGCGGCCTACAATGCGCCGTAAGCTTACGATTTCCTTGTGCCAACGCATTGGGAGGTTCCATGGATGCAAGCCAGCCCGAGGGACCGCAGGTGAAGTTGCTCGACCTGATCGAGGCAATGCGCAGACTCGGCATTGCGGCACAGCCCAACGAACCGGGTGCGGGTAGTCTCACCGATGCGCGCGGCGCGGCACTGGCCATTCTCACGCCGGACGGCACTTTCCTGTCGGCGAACCGCAGCGCGGCGGCCCTGTTTGGCTATTCGTGCGCCGACCTGGCCGGAAAGCAACTCGTCGACATGGCGCCGGACGACCTTCACGCTGCGCTCGCGAGCGAATTGTCCATGAGCGCACACAGCGACTTTCATTCCTTTAGCGTGCTGCTTGGCAGTCGAACCGGTCACCCGACCCGGCTCGTGCTGCACCAGCAATCCGTTCCGACGAATCAGGATGGGCGCAGCGCGTTGCTGACGCTTTTCGAGGAACCTCTGATTCGCGAACCCGGACTTGTGGATGCGGCGCCTCTGTCCGAAGCGAGCGCGCGGGACTGCGTGACGTATCTGACGATGGGTCAACAGAAAGAACGTCAACGCCTCGCCGCGGAACTGCACGATGGCCTCGGACAGGCATTGACGCTCGTCAAGCTGATGGCCGAGGACGCGCGGATGCGCATCCGTCGCGGCCAGGTCGACGACGCCGCCCAGTTGCTGGACGCGACCGTGCTCAGAATCCGCGAAACGATCGGCGAGGTGCGGCAGATATGCGGCGAACTTCGCCCGCTGATGCTCGATCGGCTAGGCCTGCCCGCGGCACTGAGTTCGCTGTGCCGGCGCGTCGAGCGCGGCACCGAGAACATGTCGGTCGTGTTCAACTGCGACGTCGACGACGACGACGTACCGGAGCATCTCAAGGCGGACATGTTCAGAGTCGCTCAGGAAGCGTTGAACAACACCGTCAAGCATGCGGCAGCCACCGAGATCACACTGGGTTTCCGTCGTATTGCAGGCGGCCTGCTGCTGACGATCCAGGACAACGGCGTCGGTTACGAAAACCGGCCTCTGCCGACAGAAGACGCTTGCGCAACGGGTCTTGGCCTCATCGGGATGCAGCACCGGGTCGAGTCGCACGGCGGTACGTTTTTGATCAGTTCGTCCGGTACGGGCGGGACACTGGTCTCGGCGGCATGGACCCTCTAGCTCGACCTCCACGCGGGCTCATCCCGCCGCCTCACCCAGCCGGTACTCCGGCAACGGGCTGTCCGCATCGGATTGCACTTGTCGATCCGGATTGACGGGCAAGTGGACCAGCGTGTCGTCGGCATCCGGCTCTGAGCACTTCGCCGCCAGAGAAGTCAGCAGGCCCATGCTGATGGCGACAAGGACCAGTTCCGGGAGATTCGAGATATTGAGCTTGTGCATCATGCTTGCACGATACTTCTCAATCGTCTTCGGACTGAGATTCAGGTACTGCCCGACCTGTCTGTTCGTGCGCCCTTCGGCAATCAGTTTGAGCACGCTGCGTTCCCGTGCGGTCAGGACGTCCCACGCCTTCTTTGGCGCGGGCGCCTCGCGGCCCGTGACGAACGAGTCGACCATGCAACCGTACACGTCGGCGCTCAGATGCTTTTTCCCTTTCGCGACAGTGCGCATGGCGATCAGCAGCTCATCGAACGACACATCTTTGAGCACGTAACCGTCGACGCCGGCGCGCAGCGCCTCACGCACATACTCTTCGCTTTGATGAACCGTGAGCGCCACGATTCGCACGTTTGGCAATCGTCGCTTGATGGCCGCGCTGGCGTCGATTCCATTCATGCCTCGCATCGACAGATCCATCAGCATGAGATTGGGGTTGAGCGTCATGGCCAGTTGACAGGCTTCCTTGCCGTCTTTCGCTTCACCGATGACGTCATAGTCGCCTTGCGCGCAGAGCATCGAGCGCAAACCGTTTCGCAGCAGATCGTGATCCTCGGCGATCACGACGCGGTATTTGGTATTCACGTTCTTGACTCCCGGTTGCCACGATCCCGTCGCGACGAGGCGGTTCATCAGTTAGAAAGCGCTGCCGCCGTTCTTGTTTTTTCTGTCGTCTCCGAATTCCTAAACTTCCCATTCACAGCCACGGGATCAAGCGCTGTCAGACTGCCATTCGCAAGGTTCGCGCCATGCCTTCGCAAGGCAGCAATGACCTGGATCTGGGACGGATACACCCTTTCGAAATGGCCCGCTCCCCCATCAAAATGTTTCAAATTTGAACTTCTTTAACATTGACCGGAGATCGGTGACAATCCGGATAGCGGAGATATTGCACGCATAATTTGCGAAGCAAGATATTATTCACTGCTGAACTGCACCAAACAGAAATATCTTTCCGCGACGAGCATGCCGAACCATGAACCGGCGCCTTATCGGCGGTTACCGTATTTTACAAACGTAACATTTTTGTACAGCGCCTCGTGGCAGTCGCCTCACGCCTCAAAGTGTAGGGAGGTGCCCCATTGCGAATGCGTTTTTCCCTGCCCCACAATTCAGGAGCAGGGAGAACACGAACATGCGCTGTCGCCCTTCATCTCGCCCGGGAAACGCCATACTTGTCGCTTGCGCAGCGCTTGGCATGGTGTCGGCCAGCGCTGTGCGCGCGGAGATTTTCGGAGCGGTCGACAGTAGCGGCGCGATCGTCCTGACCAACGTGCCAGGCAAAGCAGGATTGCGCCTGATCGTCGCCGACGACCCGCCTGCCGAACGCAGCACGAACCGTTCGAACGCCACCTCATCCGCCAGCATCGACCCGTCACGGTTCTCGGACGTGATCAATGAAGCCAGCCGCGCTTTTCGCATTCAGCCCGAACTCCTGCGCGCGGTGATCGACGTCGAGTCCCGATACAATCCGAAGGCGATTTCAGAGAAAGGCGCGCAAGGATTGATGCAGGTGATGCCGGAAACAGCAAGACGCTTTTCCGGTGGCGACATGCTGAATCCGCGAGACAACGTGCTGACTGGCGCCCGGTACCTGAGGTTCCTTCTCGACCTTTTCAAGGACGATGTCGAGCTCACGCTGGCCGCTTACAACGCGGGGGAGAACGCGGTGATTCGCGCCGGCTACCGCGTGCCGTCCCTTCCGGAAACACGCCTATACGTCCCACGCGTGCTGGAGCGCTATCGGCGGCTCCTCGCGGCCGGCTAGCTGGTTGCCCGGCCTCGCGCGGTCTCGTTGGCCGCCCCCCTGAGGTCGACGGCTTGCACCGGGGAGCATCGTGCGCGAAGACCCGCAGCGCATTGCGAGGCGCGAGCAGGCTACGGAAATGCGGGGATGGTCGGGTCCGTTCCCTGGATGTCAGCCTCCGCGTGGTGAAGCTTGACCATCTCTTCGATTTCCTCGACGCGATCCTTTGGGACATCGATCATCATCAGCCATTGACCTCGCCCGATCGCCTCTTCGAAACGCTTCAACCGTGTATTCGGCACATCGACGCCGATCATCGTGGCCGCCCAGGCGCCAAAACCGGCGCCCGCGAGTGTGATCGCAACGACAGCGCCGCCTGCGATGGTCAGGCCGGCAGGCGGAAAGACGAATGCAACCAGGCCGGCCAGCATCCCGGTCGCGCAACCCGCCGCCGTACCTCGCGCAAGCGCCGGCAACAAGTCGGTACGTTGCGCAAGCGTAGCCTCCGGTAAATCCTCGAGCGCGACATTATGGTTGGCAATAACGTGGATATGCCGCCACTCGATCCGCTTCAACAACAGCTCGCCAATGATGATCTTCGCGCATTGCGCGCTCGGCAGCAAAAAATAGATGCGTCTCATGGCGGCCTCTCCGACCGTGGGCCAGTAAGCACCTGGACCCGTGAATACATTCTTGCGCGAATCGATAACAGGAAGAAGTAGGAAGGCTCGCCGAAAGTGCTGGGTAGGGGTCCCCAATGCTTCACAGCTTCCCGTAGCTATGCAGCCCCGACAGGAACATATTCACGCCGAGGAACGCGAACGTGGTGACCAGCAGCCCCGTCAGCGCCCACCAGGCGGCGACGTGGCCGCGCAGGCCCTTCATGAGCCGCATGTGCAGCCAGGCTGCGTAGTTCAGCCAGACGATCAGCGCCCACGTTTCCTTCGGGTCCCAGCTCCAGTAGCCGCCCCACGCTTCGGCCGCCCACAGTGCGCCGAGAATCGTCGCAATCGTGAAGAATGCGAAACCGACCGCGATCGACTTGTACATGACGTCATCGAGCACATCCAGCGCCGGCAGGCGGTCCGCCAGCACGCCACGCTCCTTCATCAGGTACGCCACACCCACCATTGCCGACAACGCGAAGCTGCCATAACCGATGAAGTTGGCCGGGACGTGGATCTTCATCCACCAGCTTTGCAGCGCGGGCACGAGCGGCTGGATCTGCTGTGCGTCGCGCGCGATCGAATACCACATCAGGAAGCCGACGGCCGCGCTGATCACGAGCAGCACGAATGCGCCGAGCGCACGCGTGCTGTAGTGCTGCTCGTAGTACAGGTAGAAGAGCGCCGTGATCAGGCTGAACAGCACGAACACTTCGTAGAGGTTCGAGATGGGAATATGGCCGACGTCCGCACCGATCAGGTATGACTCGTACCAGCGCACCATCAGCCCGACGAAGCCCATCAGCACGGCGGCCCAGGTCATCTTCGAGCCGATCGCGGCGCCCGTCGCCGAGCGCGACAGCATGCCGATCCAGTAGAAGAGCGTCGCGAGGACGAACAGCGAACTCATCCACAGGATCGCCGACTGGCTCGACAGGAAATATTTCAGGAAGAACGCGTTATCCGCACGGGCGAGATCGCCGTGATACAGCTGGATGGCAAACAGCGACAGCACGGCGATACCCGCGATCAGCAGACGCGCGGGCTTCCAGCGCCAGCCGAGCACCACGAAAACCGGCACGGCGCACACCAGCACCAGCTTGTCGTAATCATTCATGTACGGGTAATACCGCGAAAGCGCAAAACCCGCACCGGCAACCATCGCAAGCGCGAACAGCCAGTCGAAAACGCCAAGACGCTTCAAAAACGGACGATCGTCGAGAATCGCCAATGCATCAGCCGAAGTCATTGCAGCGTTCCGCGGGGGCATTGGGCGCGCGCTCGGCACGACGCCATCAAGAGACGATTGTGTCAGTTTCACGATATTCACCGTTGCGATGATCGCGCCGCCGGGACGCTATTTGCCTTTGCGTGCGGTCGCTGAATGTACTGCTGGCTATAAAAAAGTGCCCCGCCGGGGGACGGCGCACAAAACTGTACGTCACACCGTTACAGATGCCCAAAAAGGGGCCGACCTGAACGATGGTGCTGACCCAACGCCGGCCGCAAACGCAGTCCTGTTCAAGGCATGCTCACTGATCGGCAGGCGGGCTGGCCGCCGCCTCGGTCTCCGGCGGAAACGCCTCCACGAAGGCGGCTACGGCGCGCATATCCCGCTCCGACATGTTGGCGCATACCTCCTTCATGATTTCACCGCGAGGCCTGTCCTGGGTGTGCTGGAAGATCTCCAGTTGCTTCTCGATGTAGTCCGCGTGCTGACCAGCGAGCCGGGGAAACCGATTCACCCCCTCGCCGTGCTGGCCGTGACATGACACGCATGAAGCAACCCCCTTGTCCGGCAGGCCGGAGGTGAAGATCGCTTTCCCTTCGTTCACAAGCGCGCGGTCGGCGACTTCGCCCAGGTCCGCCGGCTGGCTTGAAAAATACGCAGCGAGATCGTCGATCTGTTCCTCGGTCAAGTGCGTAAAGCCCCACATGAATCGCCTGGCGTTCGGGTCGGCTCGGGCATGCGTCTTGAAATCCGTCAGTTGATCGACAAGGTATTCCCGTCGTTGCCCCGCCAGTTTCGGAAAGGTAGGCGACACCGAGACGCCGGTCACGCCATGGCAGTTTGAACAAACCTGCAAGGCGATTGTCTTTCCAGCGACAGCCGGATTATCGACCGATCGGACCCGCTCGATGTCATGACAAGCGGACCCCGCAAGCAAGAATCCGAGGTAGATGAAGCGCGCGACCTTTTGCATGTTACGAACCTCCTGACCGCTACCGTTACCGCCCTTCGAATCGACCGCGCTCCACGCCATGACGCAGCGCACGCGCGACGGGCCTTGCGCTTGCCTGATATTCATGCGGCCGCGTTTTCACGCTGCCTGGAGAAATCGCCGCGGCCCGGCAAATAAAACCGTTCGAAATGAATGTCAAAACGACGCAGCCCATAAGTAGATAAAAAGCGTATCGTTGTCCTTTGCATTTCGTCCGTTGCCATCGTAGTTTGACCCGGCACCCAGATATTTAGTGAAATGCGTGTATTGCAAGCCGATTCGCACGTATTGCACCGGGATCCAGAAGATCTCGGGGGTAAATCCTTGCGTGTTGGGATAAAAGTTTGCGCTGCTGGCGTAAGCGACGCTGTCCGGGCTGCCCGTCACATTGAAGAAGGAAAGGCTCACGCCATACTTGTTTTGGTAGATGTACGACGCTTTCAATCTCAACGATTTCAGATTGGCAGATTGACTGTCACCGTAAACAAAATTGTTCTGATCGGAGATATTCTCTTGAACATAGCGTGCCTGTGCAGTGACCGTGTGTGGCTCCAGAATGTACTGATACTGGGCATCCACGCCAATATCGCGATAACGGGTCACGCCACCCCCGAATATCGGAAAAAAGGCTGCGTCGTTGGGGTAGACCTCGGCATCTAACACATACGTTCCCAGCATGACGCTATGTGGACCCCAGTCGTGGGTCAGGGCGAGGCGAAAGTACGGGTTGTAGCCGCGCAGATAAGTCTGCGGATGGTTCGGGTCTCCGGGTTTGCTGCCCTTGCTCAGGAACGACCAGATGCCGTCGGCCGTACTGTACGCCGTCAGTTCCGCGTAAATCGTCTTGTTCCAGTACACGTATGCACCGGTGCCTACGGCCTGTTGCGCCAGCCCCCCTTCGATGATCGGCAGGAACTGAGGGGACCCCACGGCACTGGTCGAAGAGGAGACGTACGGATAGCTCCATGCCGGAGCGGTGTTCCAGACGTCTTGCACGGTGGGATTATTGTGAAGCGTTACGCCAAGAATGAAATCGTTCGCCTCTCCTATGATCCGCTCCACATAACGGAAGTCAGTGTTGTCCGATGCCCAATGACCTTGCCACTCGCCCTCGTCATTCTGGTGATCGTAGTTCGAGTACGTGAACTGGGCGAACGCGCCAATCTTGTCGGTGATCTTCCCGGCAAGGAAAATGCTGGCCGCATCGAATATCACATTGCCGTCTTTTGGAGAGACGATGTTCCCGCTAGTGTCGTGGTTGTTCCTTGTCTTGGTGAAATCGGCCAAAGCCATGGCTGCGATCGGAACGGTGCGTTCGCCGAGCGTATAGCCGGTCAGCTTGAACATCCGGCCATAGGACGTTAGCTCAGGAAACTGCCCGCCGGCATGACACGCCACGCAGCTTTGTCCTGTCTGGCGCGCGAATATCGGCAGCGCGTTCGCAATGGAAGCCTGGAACAAACCGAGCGCCACGAGCGCGAATGCCCAGCCACGGCACAACAGATGATGAAGTGCGGGATTGCTGATAAGAGCCTTTGTCATGGCTGTTTCTCCACACTCCGTGGGTTGCCGCCTGTATCGGCGGCAGTAGAAGCCGAAGACTGCATTCCTGTGTCGCGCCTGATGGCGATGAGTGGGATGAAACACGTTCTCCCGCTGTTGCGATCATCGCCGATGTGGCATTTGCATCTGTTGCCACATCTGTATTGTGCAAACGGGCGATGAAAACCGGCATGGGTCAATGTCCTACATTTGGGAGAGGGGGAGCACTCGAAGACGCGGTGTCCCGATGGGCTTTCCCGCAGCTCGTCGGGAACATCGAATGGCATGACACGTTGCGCGAAAAACCACGCGCGCGATGCGAAGACAGTCTGCGAATGAATGCCGCAAGTGCGCCGCGTACGAGGCAATTCAGGCTGCCTGGTACGAGCGGTAGCGCACGTGAATCGAAACCAGGGGGATAAGCGAGGGCGTGCAGCGCCGCTGGTGCCGGGGTGCGATGACGATGGCGTTTCTTGAGTCCTTACGCGCCGAGCTACACCGTGCCTCAAGGCACCAGCCAGTCCCCATCGGCCACGATCCTGACTCGATCCGGCCCGGCGAACCGGACGATATACCCGCCCTTGGACGCGAAGTGCTGCCCCGGCGCCAGCGTCAGGCGCGGATAGTAGCCAGTCAGGATGCGGCGTTCGAGCATGTCCTGAATACGCTCGATCAGGTAGTCCCTCTCGAACACGTCGACCATATGCTTGAGCGTCTCCGCCAGCAGGCCGCACGCGAGATAGGTGTCCGCCTGTACCTGCGGGGCGACCATCGGAATCTTGCGGATCGAGAACCAGCCGAACGCATAGTCGACACGGACACGCCGTCCCTCCGGCAAGTCGAACGGATACGCGACGCGCGTGACGCCGCGCCAGCTCGCTGACAACGGCGTGCTGTCGAGCCCGCCGAGCAACCCCGACATGAACACGGTGTCCGACGGCGGCGGTGTATGGTCGAGCGCCGCGACGTCGGGCGGACGCAGCCACAGCAGGAGCACGTCCGAACGCGATATTCCACGCATGGCGTGCGCGACACTGTCGCCCGGCGCGAGCGCACGGTTCGATACCGCGATGCCGTGGCCCTTCAACGCAGTGGCCAGCGCCTCTGCACCCCGCTCACCATTGTCCCCCGCACGATAGACTTGCCAGACCGTTTTCACCGCTTTGCCTGGCTTGCCGCTGGCCTCATCGAGAATCCGCTTTGCAATCAGATCCGCCTCGAGCAGCACGCCCTTCGAGAAATACACGGAGTAGAAGTCGTGATCGGTTTCGACCGGCACTTCCACGTTCGGAAAGAGACACGGCACGGCCTCCTGCTCGCAGAACTCATGGACCGGCGCCCAGTTCTTGCCGCCCAGTCCCGACACCACGGCAAACACCGGCTGCTCCGCCAGATAGCGCCGCAACTGTTCATGCCACGACGCCGGCGGGCCGCTCAGTTCCCACACATGCAGCTCCCAGCGGCGATTGACCATGAACATCATCTTGCGCGACGAGCGCAGCGGCGGCGTCGCGCCCAGCGGAAAAATGTTCTTGTCATCGAAGTACTGTTTGAGCACATCGAGCATGCCACGCCGTTTCACCGGGTCCGCATCGGGTGTGATGATGGTCGCGAAGTGCAGCACCGTGTCCGTCACACCGGCTGGCCTGCGTTGATCGAGGCGCTTCAGGTAGCCGATCAGCGCTACCATGTCGGTGTCGTTCAGCGCGTACTGTGGCATCAGATTGCTGAGCGGCTTGCCTTCCGAATCGAGCCCTTCGCGTATCGCCCGTGCGATCGTCACATCGGTGTAAGGCTCGCGATTGGTGCGCATGCTGGGAACGTACGGTATGTCGAGATCTTCGAGGCTGTCTGCGCGAGGATGGACCAGATAGCGTTTGGTGATCGGCGGGATGTTGCTATTCCCCTCCCGGGCGCCGAGGCCGCTGCGTCGATGGCAATTCATGCAGGCGGCGGCGGCACCTCGCAGGTTCACGCCACCCTCGTGCATCGCTTCGAGCGGTTCGCCCGAACCCAGCACGCCGTTCTGGAAGATTGCTTGCCCCGTGCTCACGGTCGTGACCGGCGGCGCTGACGGAGCGCTATTCGCCTGACCCACCGGCACCATCAGTGCGGCGAGCAACACACATCGAACGAGCGTGCGCGCCGCAAGCGGCCTTACCCGCGCAATGGCTCCTCCTCTGACGCGGGTGCAGTCCATGGCTAGGGGGTCGGCCGGCTCATGGAGCGAACCGCCGGCGGCGACGCTTCCGCGTCGACCGACACCGAATTGCGCCGTCCCTGCGAGCCTGGTCTCGCGAAGATCGCATCGCCCAGCGGCGGATTGAGCGACACCTTGTCGAGCGTCAGCTTGTCGCTCTTTCCGGAAGCCGCTGCGCCGCTTTCGATCGTGAACGGTATCTGCAAACCATCGACGTTTTTGTAGTCGCTGTACCTCACTTCCACCGTGACTGGCCCTTGAAGGCCCCGCGCCTGGCGGTCGTATTTCACGTCCAGAAAGCTTTGTGCGTCCACCCATACATGACGGGTCACGCCGGAAGGCAACTTCGCGCTAAGGCGGTATGCGTCGTGTCCGTCGACCTTATCGATACCATCGAGCGTCACATCGACACCCTTCGCCTGATGGTCGATCAGCAACCCGTCGATGACCTGCTCCTCATGCGCAGACTTCAGCTCGTCCACGGTATACGGCCGCAATTCCCCGCTGCCCGTGGCGCTCGGGCTCACCTTCCAGCCTTGTTTACCGTCGAACGCCCGGACAGCCCGCTGGTTAAGCACGGTGATCTCGAAACGTGTCTTGTTCGGGCGTTTCAGCGCGAGGACAAACGGCAGATTCCGGGCAGGTGCATTCGCGCTATCCACGTGCCCGACCCAGACCATCGTCTGGATCTTCCGCCATGCATCGAGGCCGCCCCTCGCGGCGACGTTCTTCTCGACGATCTGGTCCGCGCTCAGATCGTGCCCCTGCGGTATTTGCTCGCTCGCGTACACCGCTACCGTCAGGCAGCCGACAAGCATCCACAATGCGATTCGTGTCATGACCATGGACCTCGCACCGATGCTCGGCTAGTGGCTCGGCACTTTGGCCATGGCCAGTTGCGGTTTCGCAAACAGGGTGTCGTCCGTTGGCGGATTCACCGTGAAATGCTCGATCGTCAACTTGTGCGTCGGTTTGACACCGCTGACAACGGTCTCCAGCGTGTGCGGCACGACGAGCCCATTTTCCTTGCGGTAGTCGCGATAGAAGACGGTGACGTCGTGCATCTTGCCATCGAGCCTGCGTGGTTCGCCGTCGATCTTCAGTTCGAGAAAACTGGCGGCGTCGATCCAGACACGACGTGACGTATTGTCTTTCGTCGTCAGCTTCAGGACGTACGCGCGATGCCCTTCCACCGATTCCATGCCCAGAACGTCAACCCGCGACCCCTTGCTCGCATAGTCGATCAGCGGCCCGTCCAGTTCAGCCGATGCCGCGGCCGATTTGACCTCCGCAGGCGTATACGGCTCGACTTCATCGCGTCCAAGGAAGGGCCTGACCTTCCAGCCCTGCGCGCCGTCATAGACCTGAAACGCTGTCTGTTCGTTGAAGCGAATCTCCAGGCGGCTCTTGTGCGGCCGCTTCATCGTCATCGTGAACGGCAGCCTGGTGTTCTTCTTGCCGCCGGCTTCCATCTGCCCCGACATCGTCATCGCGTTGACCGCGTGCCATGCCTGAAGCCCGCCGCGTGCCGCAACGTTGCGCTCGACGATCTGCGCCGCACTCAGGTGACTCGCCGCCGCGGCCTGAGCCGTTCCTGCGGTCGAGGCCGCGAACGCAACCGGGCCGGATGCCAGAGCACCCGCCACCGAGGCTGCCGAGAGCGCTATCGAAAGAAACCGGATCATGAGTCACCTCCCCTATTTATGTAGCCGATCGCTGTGCCGCGATCATTCGACAGTCAGTCCATCGACGTGAAGTGAACCGACGAATACGTCGACGCGCTCACCTGTCTTGATCGGACCGCCCTTGTTGGAAAACACCATCCAGTATTCCTTACCAACCTCCAGTGGGCCTGTCTGGCGCAACGGGCCGATCTTGTCCATGACCGGAATTTCGAGCAACACGTGGCTCGTTTCCCCATACATATACGCAGCCGCGGTCTTCTCGCCGAGCAGCCGCGCCGCCACCGGATCGGTTACGCGATAGCTGAAGCGAATCAGATTGCCCGATGCGGTGCGTCGCACGCTCAGGTTATCGATGCCCTTCATCAGCCCGTAGTAGTTCTTCGCGCGCTGCGGCAGGCTCACGGGCATATACGGCGAGTGCCTGAGTGTGCGCCCCGCCGGTGCGCTCTGCCCGGCCGCGACCGGTTGAACCAGGGTCGCGGCCAGGCACACGCTGCTCGCGAACAGCACCAACGGCGTCGTTGAGGACCGAAGTTTCATTGCAGTGTCCCCATCACGGTATGCGCGGCTGCGCCACAGCAGTGGCGGCGGCCGGCGCCAGGGTCTGCACCAGGCCGAGCAGACCGCCCGATGGGCTCCCCAACGCGAGCGGATCGATCGTGACGCCGCCCAACAGCCCCGGCTGCACGAACTCGACCGCACCGATGTCGTATCCGGCGCCTTGCGGCCTCGTCGTACCGAAGATGTCATGATTCGGTGCACCGCCTGAGGTGCCGTGATTGATTGCCGGCGAAGCGGACGTGATCGAGTAGTTGCCCAGTAGCACGCCATAGCCGGTACTGCCGGATGAGATGGACATGTTGAACAGCGACAGCGGGCCGTACGACATGTTGATCCACTGGTTGCCTTCATCGGGCACCGCCGACGGCAGCAAGCTGAACAACGGATTCGGCAGCACCGCGTCCGCGATGCCCGGCGGCACCGCAAAGCCGTTTCCGCCGCCTTCCGGAGGCACCCGCGCACCGTTGCAGTACTGGCGCACCACCCCCGGAGGGGACGCGATATTGCTCGCACCCGGGTAGTCGGCGGCGTCGGTCAGGATCGAGAACCGCGGGCTCATCGACATACCCGCCTGACGGATGCTGGCCGAGGTGTCGCCGAATGCGCCGATGTCCCAATAGACAGCGTGCTGTGAATCGCAATAGCCCGTCGGGTGCCCGGCCTGATTCAACGTCGGGTTCAGCGCCACCGTATTCTGCACGCCCGGTATGTTCGGATTCAGCCCCGTCACCGTGATATAGAACGAACGGTTTTGCCAGAACACGTTGTTGGTCAATATCGGGTTCGAGAACGTCGTGCAATTTGGCTGGCCCGTGGGGCACGTCACGCCCGGAACGGTGAACGCGGCCACGAGGTTCCCCGTATGGCGAGCGGTCTCCAGTCCGGCCGGCTCAAAGGCCGACGTCGTGATCGGGTTGCACGTCGTTTGCGCTCCCACCGTCGTGCAGTTCGGCGGCCCAACGTTCGCCTGCGTGGCGGCAGAGGTGTTAAAGAGCACGCCTGCCGACGCTGTCGCGTCGTTGGAGACGACCGTGTTGTTGACGAAGCTCACCCGCACCGCATCCTGCAGCGAGACGCCGCCTCCCGCCCACCCGGCCACGTTGTTCGCGATGATGTTGTTGATCACGCGAACCTGATACCACGCGTTCTGGTTGCTGGGGCTGCGTTGCACATCGGTGCCGTTGACGTTCTGCAGCCGCAGGCCGCCACCCTTGCCGCTTTCCGCCGTGTTGCCGACGATCAGATTGCCGTCGATCACGAGGCCAGGGCCCACGCCGTCCGAAAGCTCCGGTGCGCAGTCCACGTCGACGGTCGCGTTCTCGCAGAACGTACCGTCCGGCGGCACGCCCTGGGCAATCACGCCGCCGCCGTACGTAGGCAGCGTCGGATTGTTGCTCTGGTTGAACAACACCCAGTTGTGCGAGATGTCACCGTTGTAGCTGAAGCCGAAGTGCGCGACACCGCCGCCGTCGCCGCTGCTCATGTTGCCGCAGATCCAGTTGTAGTTGAAGTGATAGTAGTCGGCACCTGTGCAGAAGGTCACACCGCCCGCTGACGAAGGCGTGGTCGAGTTGATTTCATCGCCATACGAGGCGTTCGACGTGACCGCATTGTGATGCACGTTCACCGCGGTATTGAAGGCAAAGGGCAGCTCGGTCACACCGTCAGTACCGCCGATGGTGCCGTCCGGCGTTTCGACCTGGCCGACTGTGATGCCGCCGGTGAGCGTGCCTGAATTGCTGAACACGCGGTTGTTCGAGATTTCCAGGTTGTGGTTCCAGCCGTGCACGAAAATCCCCCCGCCGCCTTGCGAGCTGTTGGTGAAGGTCATGCCGTCGATGCGCGACGGATTGCACTTGAAGTTGCCCGGATTGTTGACGCAATCCGGGGGGTTCGAGGTCGGCAGGATCGGGAGGACCGGCCCCGCGAGCGGCGTGCAGATGCCGTTCGCGATGCAGTTCGGATCGGCTTGCGTCACGCCGCCCACCACCACGTCCTTCACGCCTTTGCCGAGGACCGTAATGGCCGCCCCTTCATAGGCGCCCATCAGCGTCGGCTCGATCAGCAGTTCGGACAGGTTGCCGTTGAGGTTGAAGTCCCAGCCCGTGGTCGGCTCGAACGGTATCGCATCGACCTTGCGCTGCATCGTCGACGAGCAGGAATACCTGCCGTTCGGATCGTACGGATTGCTCGCCGAGATCAGGCCGCCGTTCAATGCGTCGCCGAAGAGACAATTGATCTGCCTGCGCCACGGGTCGAGCTTGCCCGACGGATGGGTGTTTGCGTTGACCGTCACGGCCGTGGCGCCGACACCTTGCAGCCGGACCGGCTTCCACATCAGCAGCATTTCGTTATAGGTACCCGGACCGACGACGATCATGTCCCCCGGGGTCGCCTTGTCGATCGCCGTCTGGATCGCGTTACTCGTCGCGTTCTCGCCATTCACGTAGGTCGGCGCCTTGCCGGCGACCGTGACGGTAACCGTATCGATCGACTTCTTGCCGTTGGCGGCCGTGATGACGAGTTCGCCGCATCTCGCCACGCTCAGTACCGGTATGCCACGTTGCTGCAGCGGGCAGATCGGAACGAGAAGGGGCACCTGGCCTGTGATCGTGAGGTCGCTCCATGAGACATTGTTCATCGGAACACCGCCGATCGTTACGTTCTGGCACGGACCAACGGCCGGGCATGTCGAAGGGCGGCTGCCAAAGCCATAGTGGCGCGTGACGAACTTCTGGTTGAACGGCGTAGCGGTCGCAGCCGGCCCGTTGTACGCGTGGTTCGGCACCTGCTGGTTGCCCAGCCCCTTGATCGTCAGCGTGTGGCCGGACGCGCTGACCCACGGTCCCGCGCCGCCGCCGCTCGAGTCGCCTGTCACAGTGGAGATCGCCGGGGTCGCATCCGGGTATGCGCAGTCTGGTGGATTGTAGCCATCGGCGAAGGCCTGGACCGGCACCACCGGCGTATCCATATACTGGGTTTGTCCGGGCATGAACGGAATCTCGTAGCAGAACTGGCTGTACGCCGGATTGAACAGGGGATCCCTGATCGTTTTCCCGGGATTTGCAGGATCGGGCTTGTCCGGATCGTTCATGCAGGCAACCATCATCGTCGGCGCATAACCGGTCGGATTCGGCGGATTGACTTCCCAGGTCGAATAGTTCAGTCCGTTGAAGATGCCCCACGAATCCGAATAGACACGGGCGACTTCGTTGCCGGCGAAATCCTTCATCGAGATCGGCACGTTCGGGATCGCGAACTTTTCACCGAACTGCGGCGAATACGGATCGAACTCAGCCGAGAAGTCATCCAGCATGAAGCCGGTGTAGTGCGCGGCGACGTGCGTCGAGCTGAACAGCCAGAACTTCGCCAGCACCGACATCTGGTTCGTGAGCGTCACTTCCTTGCGGTCGCACAGATGCCTTGATGCGCCCGCGAACGGCGCGACTTCCTTCGAACCTGGGAACAGGCTGATGTAGTCGGGCACGATGCGCAGCGCACCGACACAAGGCCAGAACGTTTCGACGCTACCCGTGTCGCCTTCGTGCCGGGGCGAGGAGCCGAGATCCGAGGTCGAATTCTGCGCACTGTTCCGGTTATAAGTGGAATTCATCGCAGCCTGGTCGGGCAGAATGAAGATGTTGCCCAGACCGCCAAACTGCTGCGTCACCGGAGCAATGTAGTTGTCGCCGATCAGGATGTTCTTGTCTTCCTCCTTCACCAGTTCGTATCCCGGCGGCACGATTACTTCGACCACGTACTTGCCGGCAGGCAGCATCCTGGTGCCGTCGCCCGAAGGATTCGCCACGCAGATCGCGCAGTTCGTCGCAGTCGGCTTGCCGGTAGTCGGGCTCGTAGCCGTCACACTGGGGAATTGGTACATCCCGTCGTACGGCGCAGGCTGCAGCTGGTTGAATACATGCATGCCGTCATAGCACTTGAACTGCGAATGCGCCGGCAATGCACGATGCTGCGCGTCGAGCCATTGGCGGCTGTCCTTCAGCGTGAAGAAGAACGGGTCGGTGGTCTCCTGTCCCGGACAGTTCATGTTCGGTGCGCCGTCGGAACGGAAACCCTGTGACCAGTCATCCCAGCTGGAGGTCTTCGTCGTGTCCACGAGCGTCAAGCTCTGCGTCCCGTCCGCGGCGGTACCTTCCTGATACAGGTTTACCGTGACGTTCGGCACATCCGGCGTCCAGCTCGTGTGGATCAGCAGCGCGGGATCGTCGAACGGACGCGTCGACGCGTAAATGACCTCACCCTTGATGCCGCCGTTTTCGGTCGGGCCGAACGGCGCCTTGCCGAATTCGATGAAGGAACTCTGGCCGGAGAACCCCTGCCAGCCCTCCGTGGTCACCCACGGCGGGTCGACTCTGCCCGTCGATGGGTTCGTGCCCGAACGGTCGGTACAGTCCGCATCGTTGCAATACACCGCGCCTGGCACGCGCAGTTTCGCGGGCAGGTGCGCCGTCGCGGATTCCTGCGTGTTGGCGAAGTTGGCGGCAATGTTCGAGCTGCCCCCACCTGGCGTCCCATCGGGCGGGCCACCCGCGTCATAGACCACATGGACGCCCGTCTGCTTGAAGCGGGTTGTATCCGCTTCTGCGATGTACCAGTTGAATAGCGGGAACACTTCGTTAAACCCGGCGTAGCCGTTCAGGTCGGTGTTGTTGAAGTTCGAATAGCTGCCGTCGCGGAAGCGGATATTGGTCGGCACCAGCGTCAGTCCGGGCTCGCTGGGCTGCGACACGCCGTCTCCGTTGAGATCCAGAAAGGTCCGGGTATAGAGATTCGTGTGCCATTGGAGCACCGGGATATCGCCGAGACTCGCGCTTTGGCCGCCCGCCAACTTGACTGCCGTCGCCAGCCCGTCGACGATCTGATCGTTCCACTGATCGAAGATGGTGATTCTGTACGTGCCGTCGGGCAGACCGGAGAAATTGAACGTACCGTCGGGCTTGCACTTCGTGAACGAAACGTCTTCCCCGTCCGTGTCGCCAATGCTCACGTAACACTGCGTGAAACTCAACGAGTCGCGCGACCCCGAGCCATACAGATTCTGGTTAGGCGGACGGCTGTAGTGCAGATTTGTGATCCGGCCGTTGACTGAGTTGTTGCACGTGGTTGTGCCCGTGCAGAGAAGAGGCAAGCGGGCATTGATGATTTTCGGATTGGCAAAGCCGACCGACACGTGGAAGCCCGCCGGTCCGAATTCCTGGAAGTATGCCGGCCCACCTACCTTGATGAACGCGTCATGGGCCTTCTGTCCATCCAGCGTGTTCGTTTGTAGCCACTCTTCTCCCCTGCCGATTCTGTCGGCGCCTGGCGTTGCAACCACGCCGTACCGGCCGGGCATCAGGTTGGCGATAACGGCCTGGCCGATGAGCGGCGATAATGTCTTGCCGTCCGACTCGTACTTCGGACACGTCGGAATCATGCCCAGCAGTCCGTCGTTCGACGTTGTCGAAATCGGGCAGGCGTTGAGTCCGGTGGCCGGATCGATCGTCCCCTGCAACGAGTTGGACAGCGGCATGTTGAACATGTCGTAAGTCATCTGGCCGGTTGGATCGCCGGTGCCGCCCGCGTCGTCAAAGAGCTTGATTTCGAAGCCGCCGAGGCCCGGCTCGTGGGCCGTGCCGAACGTATCGGTTCCGCCGCCGACGTCCACTTCACCATTGAGCGGCGCGTCGTCCTCGAACACGAACACCGAGACCTTCGCCGTCGCGAACGGCGTTTCTTGCAGCAGCACGTTGACACTGGTCTGTGCGGGTGCGATTGGCGCCCCGCCCATGCTGTGTCCACAGGTGCCCGTACCCGGCGCAAAATCCGCCGTTGTCGGGCAATCCTTCCCAATGTCGAACGGTCTCATCCCGCTGGGACTAGTGGAATCCGCCTTAGGCGCGCCCGCCCCGTTCGTGAACGTGTTGCCGGCGTCGCCCGGCAGAATCGAGATGTAGTAGTGTTTAGTCGGATCGAGCGCCACCTGACGGGGGTCGACCGGCAACTGTTGCGACGCGTTCGTGCGGCACGCGCCATTGCCGACGTCGCACACCGTGGGCAGATGCGAGTTGCTCGCCGGATCGTACACCGTCTGCCCCGACTCGCACGCGACAGTGCCGACGCAGCCCGCTGCAATCACCGGCATGTAGCTGGTATGGAAGCTCGTGCCGAGACTGGGAACCGGCAGCGGCGGACACGTGGCCGGACGCGGTGTCGTGTTCACCTGGCATGCGGGATCGATCTGGAAAGTACGGTCTTCCTCGATGATCCAGCGGTAGTCGGTAAGCTGAATCGGGGTCTTGCCCGGCGCCGTGCTTGGCGCATCCAATACCTTGACGACAAGTCCGCTGCCGCCCTTGAACGTCACCGTCACGGTCGCGGCAGCGCTCGACGTGTTCTGCGAATTCACTGCCTTGTACTGGAACTTCACATTAGCCGTCGCATTGCCGACGGGCGGCACCGAGGGAATGGCGGTAAACGACCCGTCCGCGTTCAACGTGACGGTCCCACCGGTCACAGCGCCGGAAACCGACGCGGTGAGCGGAAGCCCGGCCGGATCGTGGGCGTAGGCCAGCACGCCGGGCGCGCCGATCTGCAGCCGCGACGCGATGTTGCTGGTGTAAGTGCCATTGGCGGCCACAGGCGAACCAGACAGGCAGCCCGAACCAGCGGTACAGGCGGCCAGCGTCACCGTCGCCGTCAGCGCGGGATTGCCGTTCGCCTGATACACAAAGCTGTCGGACGTCGTGCCGGCGTTGGGCACATAGGTGAACGTGCCGTTCTGGTTCAGCGTGAGCACACCGCCGGTAGGCTGTGTCTTGACCTGCACGCCGTAAACACCGACATCGTTGGCGATCACGCCTCTCGCCGGGTCAGACACGCTCACCGTGCTACCCGCGACCAGGAAGTACTTGTCGGGATTGGCGATCGCATTCTGATTGGCGGCCGCCGCCGTCGGCAGCGCGCCGCTATTGACGCTGATGTAGCCCTGCATCCCGCCATCGCGCTGATTGTTGGTCGATAGACTCAGTTGGCGGTCGAACACCGGAAGCGCTAATGCGCCGGTAGCGGGTGCGTTCAGCAACACGTCCTGTGTTTTGCCAGCCGCCAGAAATACTTCCGACTGGACGCGCGCATTGCCGGGCAACACGTTGCCGTCTTCGGCAATCAACGAGAAACCGGAAACAGCAGGCGTGCCGGTTTGAGCACCGACCACCGACGGAACGTGCATCCGCAGACCGGCGTTCACGAAGCGCACGAGCACCTGGCCCGTCCCGGCAGGCGCGGTGGCGGTAAACGAAGACCCGCCGGCATTGGTCCGGTCGAAGGCGACGCCGTTGATCAGGTAGTAGCGCGGATCGTAGTTCACTGCCGGCGGATAGCAGGTGCCGAACGCCGTCGACTTCGAATCGCCGCAGCCGCCGGGCTGACCCGACCATGCCATGGTTTCGCTGAAGCCCGTCGTCGTCACTGCCGCTGCGACAGCCGTGTTTTGGACGGGATCGATTTCGCTCAGCACGAGCGGTACGTCGGCGTCATAGCAGATAGCCGGATTGGTATAAGCCTGATACAGCTGCGACGCCACCGGGCAGGTCACGCTGCCACCGACCGGCGCCTTCACCACCAGCACGCCGTATAGCCCCATCGGTCCCTGGATCGACGGATGCGTTCCCGACTCGATCAGATAGGTGCCCGGGCTCAGGTTGTTCCAGGTGAGCGCCGTAGTCTTGCCGGTCGCCACCTCGGTTGCAAACGACTGGACCCGATTCCCCTGCGTAGGCGGCGTAAATGTCGCGCCGGTCGCACTGCTGGCAATCGGCCAGGTCGTCGAGGTTTGCGGCGGATGCGGCGGACTCGGCACGTTCACCGCTGTCGTCCCAAGACCGCCGCCCAACTGCCCCACCACGACGAGCGAGGTCGGCACGGCGCCGGGCAAGCTATTGGTGAGATTGATCGTCAGCGGTCCTGGCGGCACGGTAATCACCACCGGCGACCAGTTCGCTCCGGCGCCCGGATTCGCCGTTGTACACGTAGCCGGCGCCACTGCTGCCGGCGTGCAGGTGTAGCCCCACATCGGCACAGCCTGCCCGTCGGGCAACGTGGCGGTGGCCGCTTTTGCTGTCAGATTGACGACTTGAGCGAAAGACACGCCACTGGCCGTAAGAAGAATGGACGCCGCGACTCCTGCCTTAAACACGTCGAAGAGGGTCGCCTTAAACTGGGTGGATCTCATCGCGCTTCTCCCCGCCTCTAATTGGATTCGTCAATCAGGAAAACCTGTGGATCGACGAGCATCATCATCATCATTCCGCCTGGAAAGATGTTGTTCGTGGTGATCTCGCGCTCGTTATGCGAGTGCCACATGAATGCGAAGCCTGCTTCGGTTGCCGGTGGATTCGCGATCGTCCCGCTCGGCGGCGTCGTCCCTGTGGGCGAGGTGGCGCGTATGGTCGCGTCCGGCCCGAGATAAGGACTACCGCCATACCAGGTGCCGTTCGTGAAGAGGTGCGAGTCCGGCAGCGTGACCGGCCCGCCGCTGCCGACATTGCCGAACGGATGCGCTTCGAGCGCCTTGCCGTGATCGGCGCACCACTCGTAGTAGTTCGGCGCATGCGGATCGGCCGTGTAATAGCCGTTCGCGTCCGGGATGCAGACGACCGGCTTGCCGACGTAAGCCGCGTATTTCGGATCGGTTTCGGTATACAGGTCCCCAGGCTTATGCCCATAGACATCCCAGTTCAGGCCCTTGCCCGTCCAGTAGAAAATTCCGTCCATCGCGAGGCCCGGCGTCGTCGTCGTCGTGAACAGCAGCGGTCCGGCTACCTTGGTCGGGTCCGTCTTGCTGAGAATCATGTTTCCATCGCGCGCCAGCACCCGCACGTGATTGCCGTGCTCGTGGAACGGATGCTGCCAGCGGCCGGTGCCGATGATCCGCAACAGCACCAGTTCCCCCGGGTGCATGTGCGGATTGCCGTTGTAGGGCTGATGCGGATACTGCGCCGCATAGTTCGGGTCCATGTCGTCCGGCATCGAGCGGCCGTTGACCATGAAATAGGCCGGGTGATAGGGCTCCGTCTCGACGGTCATGCAACCGTTCGGCGACGTGCATGCGTTCGCCGCCTGCTGTTCCGCCTGCGTATGGATGCGCGGATCTATTTCGGAGAACTGGAACAGATACTCGCGGTCGTAACAGGCCGCGCTGTGGTTATAGGCCGCGCTGGCATTGCGGAAGTCCGGTTGCCCATCCGGCAGCGTCGCCGCGACCGCGCGGCAACCCGTAGGCACCGCAACCGTGCCGGGTGCGGAGGTCGGCAAAACGATGATCGCGCCAAACAGGCCCATCTCGATCTGCAGATCACCCTGGGTGCCGCTGTAGTATGCATGCGTGCCGGGCGTCGCCGCGACGAAGCTATACGTGACCGTGGCACCGTGGGCGGCCTCGCGGGTCAGCAATCCCGGCGAGCCGGTGAGCGCGGCAGGACAGGTCCCGTCGGGGTTCAGCACCGCGGCGCAGACCTGGAATCCCGGAAAGAGGATCGACGTGTTGCCCGCCGCCGCCGGCAGGTTATTGGTGAGCGTCACCGTGACGACGTCGCCCTGCTTGACGATCAGTGTCGGACCGGGAATCTGCATACTCGGACAGTTCGCGCCCGCGATCGTGGACGGCGAAAAGCCGGCCGGCGCCGTGCGGCATCCATAGCCCCACGAATAGACGCTCGCGCCGTCGGGCTGGGAGATGCGGTTCGCCTCGGCGCTCAGATCGAAGTGCGTCCCCGTGATGCCGGGCGCGGCGGCTTGCGCGTGCATGCAGACGAGCGTGGCAAGCGTCGCCGCACCGAACCGTGCCAGCCGCCCAAGGCGCGTCAGCATGGCGACCCATGTTTTGTGAGTGATGTATCCCACGGCTCTTCTCCTAGGTGCAGGACTTCTTGATCGGGTCCACCGCATTGCAGATGTGGACCTCGGTCATCAAGCCGCCAAAGTTCTCCTGGTCGTTGGCCAGGTGATCGAGATTCGGCGTGTACAGGTAATAGATCGCACCCGGCTTGTATTTCGTCGTGTCGCTGGCGTCGAGGATCACATCGATCGATTCGCCGCCCCCCAACGTGATCGAGTTCGTGTTGTAGGTCAGGTCGTTGCCAGACATGTCGCGCAGCAAGCGGGCGTTGATACCGACCACGTGCATCGGAATGCCAAGCGACGCCAGCGTCTGAAACTCGGTGACGTCCAGGTCCGAGATCCGCAAGAGCGCCCTGCCGCCAGCCGGAATATTGATCAGCGACGGCAGCGGTTGCGAAAAATGCTGCGTGCCGTCTGCCACCGCCGTCTGCATCGGCCCCTGAGTCACCGTGTCCGGATAGCTGCGCCCGTTCAACATGAAGAACTTGTCCTTCATGTCGGTGAACGGCTCCGGATTGAACGTCATGCCCACGAAGTGAAAGTTAGGATCGAAGCCGTGTATCTGCACCGGGTATTCGACGTCGTAGGCGGTCGAACCGTCGCCGTCGTTGTACGCGTACAGCGTCGGCGTACCGCTCTTGTTGTTCACGTGGAGAACGCCGTTCTGAGGCGGCAGCGGCGTCGTGCACAGAATGTCGTTGCCGCACGCCGTGCGCAGATCCAGTTGTTGCTTCTGTAGCGAGCTGTACAGCGACGCGCCGCCGGGAACGCGGTTCTGGCGCGGCCGCACGAAGATCTGGCCGACCATGCCCATCTGCAAGTGTTCCGGCGGCGTGATGTGGCAGTGCCAGAAGTAGGTGCCAGCATCCGGCGCGAGGTAGTAGTACGTGAAGCTCGCGCCAATGTTGATTGCCACCGACGCGTCCGGCACGCCGTCATAGAACGACGATGCGTTCGGGTAGCCGTGGAAGTGAACCGTGTGTTGCTCGAACAGGTCGGGCCGCATGATCATTCCGACGTTGGTCAGCGTGAGGAAGAACTCGTCGTCCTCGTCGATCGCCATCGTCGGCGCCGGCATGTTGCCGTTCATCACACCGATATCCATGATCGGTCGCGGATCGACGTGGCCTGTCAGCTGGCCCGGTGGCACGGATTCCGGATCGGGGACGAGGCCGACCGCGCCGTTATAGGTCGGGTCCGTCCTCGGGTCGCCGACGGTGTTGAACACCGAGGCGAACTCGGTGCCGGGAAGGCCCGCCTGGATGTCGGCGAGTCCGGACAAAGGGCCAAAGGCGAACAGGTACGTCTGCGTACCGTTACCCATCGTTGCGTAACCGTCGCCGCCCGAGATCTGCTGGCACTTGACCGCGCCATTGACGACGCCTGTCGAGGTGGAACTCTGTCCGGTGTAGGACGGCCCGGTGTAGGCGGGTTCAGGCGCTCCGGCAGGGAGCGCCGTCGGATGCGCCGGCGTGGTCGGAGGGCATTGCACCCGGAACGACTGGGCGAATGAAGGAATAGCGAACAGCATCAACAGCAGCGCAGCAACACTGCCGAGATAAGCGCGGGTACTGAACATATGACCTCCGTCCCAGGGGTCAGCCAGCGCGACACGCGCCGGGCGTCATGCTCTACTGCAAATGCGGGCTGCATAATTTCTTACATCGGCCCGTATCTGGATTTTGGACAAGAGCGACGGAGCCTGGGATGGGTCACCCCCCTACACTTGCGGTAGGGGGCAACCTAGCGGCGTTGTTCAGACCGGTCGGAGCACGCATTTGACGGCGCGGTGGGCTCGGGCCGTGGTGTTGTTCAGACACCTGTACTCCGGGTGCAACGGCGCGTTGCGCTCTAGGTACATAGCGGGTCTTTACCCATGCCGTTCGGAGGGAATCCCTACTGCTTTTCGTTGATTACCGACGCAAGAATGAAACAGCAGAATGCACCCTCGCGGGCATTTGGACGACTCAGGGTGACAGCGGGTTCGGGCCAGGATGAGGTCCGCATCGTCGCGCTACTGCCCTTGATATTTCCTGCCTCACCATTGAATTGCTGAAGGATCACATCATGAACAAGTTAGCCGCCACCCTTCTCGCCTGCTGCGTGATCTTCCCGACCGCGGGCGCCTTCGCTGCCGATAGTACGTCGAACGACCCCGTATCCAAAGACGCGGTGAGTCAGGAGACCACGGCAAACGATGCAACGGAACACGACGCGATGAGCGCCGACAGTATGGCCAAAGACGGGATGAAAGAAGACGCGATGAAGGAAGACACAATGAGCCATGACAGCATGGACAAAGATGCAACAAAGAACAACGAGGTGACGCAGTAGTTCACCTGGCGAGCGTACGCCTCGGTGACGCCCCCTACAACCTGCCGGACTCGACGTGGTTGCAGGGTCCGTCCTCAGTGAGTCAACATCTTGAACGCGTGGTGCCAGTCGCCCCGGAGGAATCCCGGTAGGCACCACAGCATGCACAGCGGTTCAATCGCCCGTGACGATACGATGCTTCCACAATCGTAGGGCTCCCAGCCGAACTGCCGGATGATCCCGGCTACCTGGTCTTTCGCGTCGTCGTCGTTGCCGCACAAAAACATGGTCGGCGTGCCTTCCTCGAAGCGCGGATTCACCATCAGCGCATTCCCAACGCTGTTGAAAGCCTTGACCACATGGGCCAGCGGAAGCTTCGCCTGAATCCACTCGCCGAGCGACTCATTCGGCCCCGTCGTATATTGCAGAACCCCGCTGGCCGGCGGGTCGTCGGCAAGCGGGTTGGTCGCATCGATGACCGTCTTGCCAGCGAGATTCTCCGGTCGCGCAAGCTCGATCACGCTCGCGGCAATCCGCCCGAGCACGGCGAGCACTACCATTTCGCCGAACCGCGCGGTTTCGTCGAACGTCCCGGCCTGGGCACCGGCGTTTCGACGAACCCAGTCCTGTACCTCTTTCTTTCGCGGATCCCGCGTTCCCAGCATCGTGTCATGGCCATGCTTGAGGAAACCCGCGCCCAGCGCCCGGCCAACCTCTCCCGATCCCAATACGCCTACTTTCATCTCGTCCTCTCCGGCAGGTTATAAGCACCGCTACTCCAGTGTTCAAGAATCCCTCTCGTGGGTCGTGCCCCCGGTTGTCTCCCGCATCAACGACAGTCCGACCCGGGTGCCAAACCCGCGCGCATAGGCAAGTTGCACCAGCAGCATGGCTGCGGGTTCCACGAAGCGGGCAAGGACGAGCGGTCCTGCATCAACCGGCTCGGCCTCTATGTCGCTGACCAGTTTCGCGACCACGGCTCGCGCTTCGCTGTCGTCACCACAGACGAACACGCCGACGCGTTTGCCGTCGATCAGCATGCTGGGCGAATGCAGCATCTCTGCGAACGGCGGGATCGCCTTGACGACCCTTGCCCATGGCACAAGTTTGGCGATCTCTTCCGCGCCGGAAGTGTTTGTGCCGACGAGCAGGCCGCTCATGTCGGGGTTCAGCGCATTGGTGCAATCCCACAAGATCTTTTTCCGCGGTGCGTCGCCGACCTGCTCGAGTGCCACAGAGGCGGCAGTCCAGGGCGTGGCCAGCACCACCACGTCCGCGAACCGTACCGCTTCAGCGACCGTGCCAACGCTTGCGCCGAGTGCGGCCGCGGTCGTTCGGAGCCTTTCCATCTCAAGGCTGAAGCTCAGCATCACTGAATGACCGGCGGGGACGAGATGCTTCGTCAGACCGGTTCCCACGTTCCCTGCACCGATGATTCCGATTTTCACGATCGCGCCTCCTTCAGATACGTCAGATCTCAGGCGATGTTTGCCCATGACCGCCTGACGGTTACATCATGAAGCTCATTTTCGGCGCGATGGCGATGCTGGTCTATGCTATGAAGCGTTCAAACAGTTGTGAGCGAAGGTGCAAAATGAAAACTGGCGGAGCCACCTCGATCGACCTGTTCAGGGCCTTGAAAACGTTCGCCGCCACGGTCGAGTCGACGAACTTTTCCGCGGCAGGCCGTCAGCTAGGCGTGACGCCTGGCGCGGTAAGCAAACAGATTGGCATGCTCGAGGCGTTGTTGGGCTGCCGGCTGTTCCAACGCACCACCCGCCACCTCGCGATCACGGAAGAAGGGCGCCGCCTGTACGCGATGGTGCTCCAGCCGGCGCAACAGATCGAGGACGCAATCGCGGCCTTGTCAGCTGATGAAACCCGGGTCAGCGGGCTCGTCAAGGTATCGCTGCCGATTGCATTCAGCCGCGTCGCGCTGCTACCGGTGTTGAACAGGTTTCGGGAGCGCTTCCCGCAGATCACGCTCGATCTGCGTTTCGAAAATCGCCAGGTGGACCTGATCTCGGAGGGATATGACTGCGCGATCGGACAACTGCACGATACGGATACCAGCGTGGTCGCGCGCACCCTCGCGCCGTTGACGCTCATTCTTTGCGCGGCGCCCGCTTACCTGGAGGAGCGCGGCGAACCGCTTTCCGTCGAAGAACTGGAGCGCCACGAACTCATTTTGTTCCGTTCCCCGACTTCGGGAAGAATTGAGACATGGAAATTGCGGTCGAGAAACAAGGAGGCGGTTTTCCAGCCTCACTCCCGGCTCGTCGTGACCGATACCGAGGCATTGACTGAACTCGCGGTCGCCGGGTGCGGGATTGCACTGCTAGGCGTACATCATGCGGCTGCGCTGATTGCCGCGGGCAAGTTAAAGTGGGTGCTGACGAAATTCAGTGCAAAGCGTAGCGACATCTGTATCTATTACGCTGCAAGGAAGCACCTGCCCCCGCGCGTCGCGGCATTCGTCGAGTTCGTCGTTGAGGAGGTTCGAGATAATGAGGCCGTCAGGCATTCCGGCGCGCTCGTTCGGCAGCGGGGGCAGGTAGTCATGGGGACGACGTCGCCGGGTCCGGACATCCGTGCTTGATCCCTTGGTAGCGGTGCGGCGCGAAATGTCGATCGCGACGACCCGCATGGAAGGACTCGTGGTTGGCACGCGCTCAATGCGGGTGTCCGCCTTAAGCGCAGACACCTGTGTAGAAGACCAGGTTTTCATGGCGAGTACCTTAGTGAAGTAAGCGGGCCGCACCTAAGTCAGCCCCGTCATGAATGCGTGCAGATGCACCGACCGTCGGCAGGTGAATCGGGTCACTTCAATCGCTAGTCAACTCGATTTTCAATGATCACGCTTCTCGAAGACCTCCTTGACCGTCGGCAGCGCGGAAAACACATTGGGCCAACCAGCATAGAAGGCGAGTTGCGTCATGACTTCCGATACTTGATCCTTGGTCAGGCCGTTATCCATCGCTCGATTGAGGTGATACGTGATTTGCGCTACCTGCCCCGTGGCGACGAGCGCGCTAACCGTCACGAGACTGCGGTCGCGCGGCGCGAGACCGGGGCGCAACCAGAGATCGCGGAACAGCACGTCTGTCGTGAATTGCGCGACACCCGGCGCCACGTTGCCGAAATTTTGCTGCACGGTGCTTGCACGTTTCGCCTCGGCGGCTTCGTCGAGCGGCAGAAGATTGCCCGAGGCTGGCGGTAGCTGAGTTGCCATCACGCCGCGCTGATCGAACACGGCCTTCGTGACGCCTACTGCTGAAGTCGCGTTGGCCCAGCCCGAATAGAACGCGAGATGCGTGATGATCTCCGAGATCTCACTGGGTTTCACGCCGTTGTCGAGTGCGAGATTGAGGTGATACGGCAACTCGACCGTCTGATTGCGTGCGATCAGCACCGACAACGTGACAATGCTGCGATCGCGCGGCGACAATTGCGGACGCTTCCACAAGTCGCCGAGAAGCGGACCTGTCGTGTAGCGCTCAAGCGCCGGTGAGACTGCCCTGACGTCTTCGAGTGTCGGGACTGACGGAAGCGGATTGGGTTTTTCCATGCCGAAATTCCTTTGCATTTGGGAGCAGACAGAAAGCGTCAGGCAAAGCGACGCAAGCGATAAAGCGTATCTCTTCATGTGTCATTTCCCCGCGCGAGCGGATGCCATGCTTCTGCGTGCTGGGTCAGGATCGAGCGAGCAATCGGCGTTCGGTCATCGGCCGTACTGTTCATCGCTTACCTTCTCCGTCCATTGCACGTTCTTTCCATCGAAAACTTCACGCAACCCCACCGGTCGCGCAAAGCCAACACTAGCCTTACAACGATATCCCGCCTCACCCGAGCTGACTAGACGCTAAAATCCGCATAGGCCTATGAAATGAGATCATCAATGCCGCGCGAAAACTTCAACGATCTGCTTGCGTTCATCGCCGTCGCGCGCGAGCGCAGCTTCACGCGCGCTGCGGCGCAACTGGGTGTGTCGCAATCGGCATTGAGTCACACGATCCGGGCGCTCGAAACCAGACTTGGTTTAAGGCTCCTGACCCGCACAACGCGTAGCGTCTCACCAACCGAGGCGGGTGAACGCCTGCTCGCGACGGTTGCCCCGCGCTTCGAGGAAATCGAAGCCGAACTGACCGCGGTCGCGGAGCTTCGCGACACACCGACGGGCAAGATCCGGATCACCGCAACTGACTACGCGACCAAGACCATCCTCTGGCCGAAACTGTCCAAAGTGCTTCTCCGCTATCCGGAGATCAAGGTCGAAATCGTTACGGACTACGGTCTATCCGATATCGTCGCAGATCGTTATGACATCGGGGTTCGCAACGGCGACCAGGTCGCAAAGGACATGATCGCGGTGCGTATTGGACCCGATATGCGAATGGCGATCGTCGGCTCCCCTGCCTACCTTCAGAAGCAGGCGCTGCCCAGGACACCGCAGGACCTGATGAAGCACAATTGCATCAATTTGCGGCTACCCACGCATGGCGGCTTCTATTCATGGGAACTCAAGAAGGGGAATCGCGAGGTGCAGGTGCGCGTGGAAGGCCAACTCGCCTTCAATGGCACCTATCAGATGCTCGATGCGGCACTGTCCGGCTATGGGCTCGCGTACATTCCGGCGGACGTCGCCCAACCTCATGTCACAGCGGGCCGCCTCGTTTGTGTACTCGAAGACTGGTCGCCAATATTCTCCGGTCTCCATGCGTATTACGCGAGCCGCCGCCAGTCGTCGCGTGCGATGGGTGTGGTTGTCGATGCACTTCGTTACCGCTCGTAAGCACGCAACTTCGCATTAATGAGCGCAGCTCATATAGGCTTGCGGTTTTCAGTACTTTATCGCTAGACGGCGCGTCCCTATCATTTCACTTGACTAACACTCATGTGAGAGACCGACATGGACGGAACATTCGAAGGCAAGGTCGCGCTTGCCACCGGCGCGGGCTCAGGATTGGGACTTGCGGCCGCACAGGCATTCGCCGCCGAAGGCGCGTCGGTCGTGCTCGCGGATGTCGACGGGCATGCAGCCGAAGCGGCTGCAGCGTCTTCGAGCGGCCGGTCACAAGGCCATGGCGGTGCAATGCAATGTGGCCGACGAGGCGCAGGTTAAAGCGATGATCGATCTGACCGTCGCCACCTATGGTCGCCTCGACGCGGCGTACAACAACGCGGGCGTTCAGAGCGCTGTTGCCGAGACGGCCGATGCCAGCGGCGAGGAGTTCGAACGCGTGAACGGCGTGAACCTGCGCGGCGTATGGAACTGCATGAAATACGAACTGCTGCAGATGCGCCAGCAGGGAAGCGGCGCTATCGTCAACTGCTCGTCGCTCGGCGGACTCGTGGGCATTGCGGGCCGGGGCGTGTATCACGCATCCAAGCATGGTGTCATCGGGCTCACGAAAAGCGCCGCACTCGAATATGCAGCGAGAGGCATCCGCATCAACGCCGTGTGCCCCGGCATCATCGAAACGCCGATGGTCGCGGGCATGCTGGAACGCGAGCCCGAAGCGATGAAGGAGTTGATGAAAGAGCAACCCATCGGGCGGCTCGGACGACCGGATGAGATCGCCGCTGCAGTACTCTGGCTGTGCAGCCCTGGCGCGAGTTTCGTGATCGGTCACGCGCTCGCTGTCGATGGCGGTTATACGGCTCGTTAGATCAAAAGGAGCAAGACTTGGACTATGGATATCTGGGCCGCAGCGCCCTCAAAGTTTCGCCCCTGTGCCTCGGCGCGATGATGTTCGGCGGCGAAACCGACGAAGCGACTTCGAAGCGGATCATCGACAAGGCGTTCGACCAGGGCGTCAATTTCATCGATACCGCTGACGTCTATCACGCCGGCCGCTCGGAAGAAATCGTCGGGCGTTCGATCGCGGATCGTCGCGATAGCTGGGTAGTCGCGACGAAGTTCGGCTATCCGACTGCACAAGGCCCGAACCAGCAGGGGCAGTCGCGCAAGTGGATCATGCAGTCGGTGGAGGCGAGCCTCAAGCGCCTCGGCACCGACTACATCGACATCCTGTATTTTCACCGCGCGCTGCCCGATGCGCCGCTCGAAGAAGGCGTGCGGGCGATTGGCGACCTGATCCGTCAGGGTAAGGTGCGCTACTTCGGTGTGTCGAACTTCCGCGGCTGGCGCATCGCCGAGATCGTGCGGCTCGCGGATGCGATGGGAATCGACCGCCCTGTTGCAAGCGAACCGCTCTATAACATGGTCGACCGCACCGCCGAGGTCGAGCAGTTACCGGTAGCAGCGCACCATGGCGTGGGAGTTGTGTCGTACAGCCCGCTTGCACGCGGCGTGCTGACGGGCAAATATGCGGTTGATGCTGCCCCGCCCTCCGACACGCGCGCGGGCCGCGGCGACAAGCGTATCCAGCAGACGGAATGGCGCCCGGAGTCTTTGGCAATCGCGCAAAAGGTAGCGGCGCACGCCGCCGAGCGTGGCACGACGTCGATCGCTTTTGCTCTCGCATGGGTGCTGAAGAATCGCCTCGTCAGTGCGGCCATTGCCGGTCCGCGCACCGAAGCGCACTGGGACAGCTACGTCGAAGCGCTGAAAGTGCAAATGGGACCCGACGACGAAAAGTTCGTCGATAGTCTGGTGCCTCCCGGTCATGCGTCGACACCGGGTTACACGGACCCCGGATACCCGATCGAAGGACGCCGGGCTGCGTGAGCGTCACGGCGATCAAAAACGACTTCGGTTGCTTGCCACCACAGAAGAAGGAAGATGATGTGGAGTTCAGCAATTAATGTCGCGGTTTGACAACCAATTCGTGTCGTTTTTCACGGGTCGAACCGCCCGATTTCGCACCCGTCCGCTCCATGTCCAACCAATTCGTGTCGCCTTGATAGGCAGACACTTAAATTCTCGACGGTCTGTCCCTTTACGCGGCAAGGCAATGTCAATTCACTACGGCAAGGACTTCGGTGGCAGTTGGCCCAACTCTATACCACCGTCGCGCCAATATCTTCGCTCCGATCGAGCGCACGCAGTCTCAACTGCATCTACCAGAGCGCTCATTCCCTGCTTTCGCTCGCGGACTATTATCGGTCAAAGGTGTTGTGCATCAGGCGTGAACTGACGGGCAAGTCGTCGGCCATTGCCGACTTTCAGTTCTCGCCCTGCATCGGGCAGCTTCGGGTCGACTTCCTGCCGTTAGAGCCGTTAGAGCGGGGCAATCTCAAGCGTGGCGCTTACTGCCAGCGAATGCGTACTACCGACCCCCATGTTCAGGTCGAAACTATGCGCACGTGCCATCAGGTTGACGGCGGCGGCCTAGATTCGGTGGGGATTCAGGTCGGCACCGTCTGCACATAGTTACAGCGTGCTCAGGAACCGCATGAGTGAGTCTGGCGCGCGGAACCGACGCATGGTGGTCTCGGGCGGTTCCAGTCGTGCAAGTGCTTTCTCTTTCATTGCGAGGTCAGCCTCGACGTAACGGTGAGTGGTGGTAGTGCTCTCGTGACCAAGCCAAAGCGCGATGACGTTAAACGGCACGCCCGACTGCAGCAGATGCATTGCCACGGTGTGGCGAACCGTGTGAGGCGAAACGTGCTTCTTCAGCAGGCTGGGCTCCTGAGCGGATGCCCGGGCGACAGCGAGTGCCAGACGCTGTGCGACGTTAGACCTGGACATCGCCTGCCCGTCACGATTGGGCAGTAAGGCGGCCCCGTCACGGAGTCCGGGATTCAGACGTAGCCATGCGCGAATTTCTTGCCCCGTGGTCTTCCACAACGGCACCGATCGCTGCTTGCGACCCTTGCCGCGTAAATGGACGCAGGCAGCACTGTCGAGGACGACATCGCTCACACGCACGCCGATGATTTCCGACACCCGTGCGCCTGTGTTGTAAAGCAACGCCAGCAGCAAGTGGTCGCGTTGCGAGGTCCAGGTCGCACCTGTTTGCCTCAGCACCGCAACCATCTCCTCTCGCGTCAGGAACTGCGCTCGTGCTCCAGATGGTCCAGGAACGCCAGAATTATCTCTGGCTGGATGTCGGTCAGCCGTAAGGTGGTCGGCGCCTTACCCAGCTTGCGACTGGCAAAGTCCAGGAACAGCATCAGCGCATCGCGGTAGCAGGCCACCGTACGCGGACTGACCGCACGCTGGACAACAAGATATTCGGTGAAGAACGTCTGGACCAGCGCTGCAAACGACGGTGATTTCGGTGCGGCGGCATTACGCATCTGGAGCCTCCGTCTGTAAACTGAATGACGCAAAGCGCTGTGCAGCCAACGACATCAGCTCGGGCACTGCCGAGAGGTACCAGTAGGTGTTGGTAACCATGGCGTGTCCGACGTAGGTCGATAGCGACAACATCGACTGATCGATGTCGATGCCCTGTGCTTGCCACAGCACGATGCGGCGCACGATGAAGGTGTGCCTCAGGTCGTGGATGCGCGGGGCATGGTGAGTACCGCGATTGCGCCAGCCCAATTGCTTGCGCAGGGCCGCGAAGACGCGTTCCACGTGGTGCGTGTTCAGTGGCAATCCACGTCGTTGCCCACGCGTGCCGACGAAGAACGGAGCATCGTCCTGCGCTGACGCACCGGCGAGATCGCGCATCCAGCGATAGCGACGCAACGCTTCAACTGTGCTCGGGTGCATGGGTACCTGACGAGACTTGGCGAACTTGGTCCGCTCGACGGTGAGCATGCCGCGTCTCAGATCAACATCGTAGTTGCGCAGAGCCAGCGCTTCCGAGATCCGTAGGCCAGTACTGGCAAGCAGACCGAACAGCGTTTCGTAGACGACGCCCCGCAAGCCTGGAGCCGGTCCCAGTCGCCGCGCGGCGGCCAGCAAATCAACGATCTCGCGTTCGTTGTAGATGTGTGGAGCCTGCCGTTCCGGCAGCCGACCGAAGATCGCCTCGTCGGGCACTTCGGTGCGTGGCTCGAACTGCTGCAGCCAACGCGTGAAGGAGCGCAACCGCTTCAGCCGGCGCGCCCACGTGCGCGGATCTTCGCTGGCGTGGCTATCGCGTCGAGCCCAGTCGGTCATGACTTCCTCGTTCAATGCTCCGCGGTGATCGACGGCCTGTACATGACGCGCGAAGCTGCGTAGGGCATAGCCTTCACTGCGCAAGGCGAAGCCCAATCGGCGACGCTCAGTCAGATAGTGCTCAACGAATCGTTGCAGGGAGGTGCTGGTGCTCATGCTGCGCTCCCCGGCCACGGCAAGGCCACCTCGACAAGCTTCCGGCTGTCGAGTTTGGCGTAAATCAACGTGGTATTCAGGGAGCGGTGGCGCAGAACATCGGCCACCTCCTTGAGGGAGGAGCCGCTTGCCAATAGACGATTGGCCATCGTGTGTCGCAGCAGGTGCGATCGCGTGTAGGGCAAGCCCGCGCGCGCAAAGGTCTGACGGATGGCCTTGCGGACGCAGTCGGGGCCGACGGGCTGATCGCGTGGTGCCACGTGGCGGACGAAGACCGCGCGGTTACATGTCTTCGGACGTTCGTACTTCAGGTACGCCGCGATGGCCTTGCCGGTCGTTGCCGGCAAGGGCAGTACATCATCGCGGCGGCCCTTGGTATGACGCAGCGTGAGCGTTCCGGCGCGCCAGTCAATGTCTTCGAGGCTGAGCCGGGCAATCTCACCACTGCGAAGCCCGAGATCCAGGGCGCAGCGCACGATAGCGTCGGCGCGCCGCAGCGAGCGTCCCGGTTTGCCAAGCGAGGCGACCAGTTGCTCGACTTCCTCGGCGGTCAGTGCCTGCGGAAGTGATGCTAACTGCCAGTTGGCTGGATACGAAAGCGCGCCGATCAGTCCGTGCACCACGTCACCAAGCGACGCGCGATATCGAAAGTACCCGCGCAATGCTGCGACCACCGTACCGGCGTTCGCCGGCTTGCTGTATAGCCTGGACTGTTTCGCGAAGAAGCGCCGGACATGATCGGGTTTGACTGCCGTGATGTCGATGGCGCCGTCGCCGAAGCGCGAAGCCAGCAGTCGCCCCACGATTCGCAAACCCGTGCTCCGGGTCTTGGGCGCCAGACCACGCACATGGCCCATGTACTCGTCGTAACGGAGCAGTTCCTCATCAACCGGAGTTCTGTGCAACCTCGGCGGGTTCACAACACCTTGGGCGCGCAACACAATCAGCAGATGGCCCAAGGCAGCGCTCAGATTGCGTCGATCGCGCTGAACCGGACCTGTGCACCTGCATCGAGGAAGATGATCGTCGAGGAACTCCGCAACAACAGCCTCATCAATCTGCGCAACGCGCAGACGGTGACCGTGCAGCCATTGACCAAAGTGGGCACGCTGCCCAAGCAGTTGGTGAACGTGGTCGTAGCGTGGCCGCGCTCGGTCAGGTACCGCTTGAATGCATCAATGTGCGGAGCAAGCGGTCCGTTGGCGAGCCAGTCGAAACCGGTGAGTTGAAGCGATCGGGTGTTCGCCATGGCAGTCTCCTAAAGCGAGACCACCACTTCAATCCGCAGCGGAAACTATGTCCAGACCTACGCCGATCAACCTCGACAGAAGCCGCGATCGCCAACCAAAAAAATCTCTGCTCTATGTAAACCTCTGCATAGCGACCCGAAGCAGTCTTCCCTGCTTACGTCGGGATGCGGCGGTTTCCGGGGTGAAGCCGTCATTCGACCGCTCGCTTCAGCTGGCAAGTCCTCCCGCACGATCATCGAGCACGGCCGCCGGCATACTCCAATAGTCGATAAGGCTCACGACGCCCGCACCTCACGGACCCCCTTACCTATCCGCCGCCGCAGCAGCGTGCGCAGCGTCACGCCGTCCGCGTAACCGACCTGCTCGGCGATGCGATCCACGCTAAGCTTGCTCGTTTTCAGCAGATGGACGGCGCGCTCGACCCGCAGATCCTGAATGTACTCGACGGGCGTTTTACCGAGCACCTCGTTTAGACGTCGTGTCAACGTTCGCTTGCTGGTCGCCAATTCTTCGGCGGCGTCGTCGAGCGCGATGGCCGTGTCGAGGTGTTCGCGCACCCAGCGGTCGAAACGCTCGACGAGCGGGTCCGAATGGGCCAGGTGATCGGAGATCGCAAAGGCAGACTGCGACGGCCGCGAATCGAATACGAGGTACTTGCCCACGAGCGCCGCAAGCTCCGGGCTGTTGTTGCGGATCAACCAGAGCGCAAGGTCGAGATGGCTCAGGGCCGCTCCTGCAGTTACCGTGCTGCCGCTGGGCACGACAATGCGATGGGCGTCCAGGTGCACTCGAGGGTAACGCTGCCGGAACATCGGGGAAAGCCACCAGGTGGTCGTGGCTTCGCGCCCATCGAGCAAGCCGCTTTCGGCCAGCACAAAGGTGCCCGTACAAGCGGCTCCGATACGGGCGCCGGCACTGTGCCACGAGCGCAATGCACCGAGCGCATCGACCACGTCCGCCCGGCCGAGCGAAGGCACGAGCAGCTCCGTCGTCGTCCTGTTGAGCGCCGGTACGACGACCCAGTCCGGGACCAGGGCGTCTGATGTGTCGCGGACGGGAACCTGCAACCCAAGCGCGGTGCGCACCTCTGGCCGCATCCCCACAACGGTGATTTCGAAGCCCGGTGTGGCCATCCCCGTCGCGCGCGCAAGTTCGTTGGCCGTCGTCAACGCATCGAGCACGGTGGTGAGGCCGGTGTCGAACACCCCCTCGAGCGCCAGGACAAAAATCCGCATGGCAGGATCGATACCAAAATTGTCGATTGCGACAGTATCTCCAAGGGCACTCTGTTTGTAAAGTCTGGACCAACGCGTGAACCCGTCGCGCGCAAACTGGAGAGCAAAGATGATCAAGAAAGCACTATTCGTCCGACTTGAAGCCAAGCCGGGAAAGGAGCAGGCGGTAGCAGACTTCCTCGACGCCGGCCTGGAAATGACGAATCGCGAGACGACCACACCGATCTGGTTCGCCCTCAGGCTGTCGCCGACGACGTTCGGCGTCTTCGACGCCTTTGCGCGTGAAGAGGACCGCCAGGCACACCTGCACGGAAGTATGGCTGGTGCCCTGATGGCGCGGGTCGACGAGATGCTTGCCAGCCCGCCGTCGGTCGAGCCGATCGAAGTGCTGGCGATGAAGAACACGCTGGCCTGAGCCCTGTTCGCGATCACCGATCGATACTCGCCCGTCACGCGCGATGGCGCGAAACGACGGGCACATGGAAACAATTCTGGAGAGTAAAATGTTTGCACTGCGAAAGAAACTGGCCATTACCGCCCTGATTGCCCTGGGCGCCACGATGGCGCACGCCGAGGCAAAGGCGGCTACGAAAGATGTGGTCATTGTCCACGGCGCACTGGTGGATGGCTCCGGCTGGCGGGCCGTCCACGACATCCTGGTCAAGGATGGCTATCATGTGACGATCGTGCAAGAGCCGCTCACGGGCCTTGCCGAGGATGTCGATGCCGCCAGGCGCGTCATTGATCAGCAACAGGGCCCGGTGGTGCTGGTCGGTCACAGCTACGGCGGCTCCGTGATCACGGAGGCAGGTGCGGACCCGAAGGTCGGCTCGCTCGTCTATGTGGCCGCACTGCAACCCGACGCTGGCGAAGCCAGCGGTCAGCTGTTGCAGAAATTCGCCGCGCCCAACGATGCGATGCGAGCGACGCCGGACAAGTATTTCTTCCTCCCGCCGGCGAAATTCCGTGAGAACTTTGCAGCGGACGTCTCGCCCCCGGAGGCGCAATTCCTGGCGGATTCGCAGGATCAACTCGCTGAGAAAGCGTTGGGCGCACCCGTCTCTGTGGCGGCATGGCGAACCAAGCCCAGCTACGCCATCCTGACCACCCAGGATCATATGGTGAGCCCGCAGCTTCAGCGCTGGATGTATCAACGCTCGGGTGCCAAGGTGACAGAGGTGAGCGCAAGCCACGCTGTCTTTATCTCTCAGCCGGCCGCGGTCGCGCGAGTGATCGAGGTTGCCGCGAAGTCGACGAACTGACCGGTAATCGTCTCGATGGGTCACCTGTCGGCTTGGCGCCGACGGGCGACACCGTCGCCAGTCGGGCCGCCCCCATCGCAGATATCCACGTTGGTTGTCAAATCACGGCAATCGCGGGTGTATGCCACTCAGCTCGGGACATAACCATAACCTTCACGGATGTTGCCACCATGCTACTACTGATCCTTGCCTACCTCGGCGGTGCACTGACCATCCTCAGTCCGTGCATCCTGCCGGTGCTGCCGTTCGTATTTTCGCGGGCCGACCGCCCGTTCGCACGCAATGGACTGCCGATGCTGGCGGGCATGGCGCTGACCTTCGCCGTGGTCGCCACGCTGGCCGCCGTCGGCGGCGGCTGGGCCGTGCGCGCAAACCAGTACGGCCGCTTCGTCGCCTTGGCCGTGCTCGCCGTGCTTGGCCTGACCTTGCTCTCGGAGCGCGTCGCCGAATGGATCACCCGTCCGTTCGTCGCGCTTGGCAACAAGCTCACCGAGCACACCGGGAGCCAGGATGATTCGGTGCTCTCGGCGGCTGGGCTGGGCGTGGCCACGGGGCTGCTGTGGGCGCCCTGCGCAGGCCCGATCCTGGGCCTGCTGCTCACGGGTGCGGCCCTAAACGGCGCCAGCGTACAGACAACGTTGTTGCTGCTCACCTACGCGGCGGGCGCGGCGACATCGCTCGCGCTGGCGCTGCTGATTGGCGGACGCGTCTTCGCCTTGATGAAACGCTCGCTGGGCGCGGGCGAATGGGTGCGCCGCGCCCTGGGCGTGCTGGTGCTGGCAGGTGTGGCCGCCATCGCGCAGGGCCTGGATACCGGACTGCTGACACGTGTGTCGCTGGCCAGCACGGGCGGCATCGAACAGAAGCTGATCGACGCGGTGCGTCCTTCGCCTCTCGTGCGGCTCGCTGTGAAGGCCGGCGACACGCTGCCGGTGGAAGGCGATCTGCCCGCGCTCGATGGCGCCACCCAGTGGCTCAACAGCCCGCCGCTCACGGCGCAGTCGCTGCGCGGCAAGGTGGTGCTGGTCGATTTCTGGACCTACTCCTGCATCAACTGCATCCGCTCGCTGCCCTACGTGCGGGGCTGGGCTGACAAGTACAAGGATTACGGACTGGTGGTGATCGGCGTGCACGCGCCCGAGTTCGCGTTCGAGAAGGATCCGGGCAACGTCGCCCACGCCGTGAAGGACCTGGGCCTAGACTACCCGGTCGCACTCGACAACGGTTACACCATCTGGAAGGCCTTCAGCAACGAGTACTGGCCTGCGCATTACTTCATTGATCCGCAGGGGCATATTCGTCACCACCACTTTGGCGAAGGCGACTACAAGCAAAACGAGGACGTGATCCGCCGACTGCTCGCCGAGGCCGGCCGGAAGGACCTGCCTGGCGGCTACGTGCAACCGAACGTACAGGGCGCGCAGGCCGCCGCCGGCTCAGGCGATTCCAATCGTTCGCCGGAAACCTACGTCGGCTACGCACACGCGCAGAACTTCGCCGGCGGCCAGATGGCGCAGGACGCGACCTCGACGTATCATGCGCCCCCGACACTGATCGCCAACCAGTGGGCGCTCGACGGGCGCTGGTCGGTGGGCGACGAAAATGCGCGGCTCGACAGCCCCAACGGACGTATCGTCTATCGCTTCCGTGGCCGCGACCTGCACCTGGTGCTGGGGCCCGGTCGCGACGGCAAGCCCGTGCGCTTTCGCGTGCTGATCGACGGCAAGGCGCCGGGCGCCGACCGCGGCACGGACATTGATGCGGATGGCAACGGCACGGTCACCGGGCAGCGCCTCTATCAGCTCGTGCGGCAGGCCAATGGTAGCGGCGAACGCACCTTCGAAATCACGTTTCTCGACCCTGGCGTGCTGGCTTACGCGTTTACGTTCGGCTGAGTCCCACCTTTGGCGCGAGAAGAGCCTCATGTCCCGCCTTAACACTATAATCGCCTCCCCAAAGGCGGACACATCGCCGCCTGAAAGCAGCGACAAGCGTTCTTGGACGAGGTTCGCGCGAGCTTCCGTTCGCTGCGCTGATATCAAACGTGCGGACGACGCCGTGCGACCGGCGTTCAGTGCGGGTATCGCGCCGTGTCGGTTTTTAGATATATTTTCGGGTGCCGCCATCCTCCCCAAGAGCACCAAGAGCAGGGAAGAGTGTCCGCACTGTCACTCACCGTCGCCCGCAAGGCGTCCCCGAATCACTGATTTCGACGGTCAACCAAGGAGTATGGAATGAACAGCATCGCACTAGCCTGCACCGGTGTCCTCGGTTTGCTTCTGTTCGTACTTGGACTCACCATCACGATCGTGCGCTCTCGCGTCGGGCTGCTGAGCGGCTACGCACCTGAACCTGACCGGCTGCTAACCAAACTGGTTCGCGCTCACGGCAATACCGCCGAGTACGCGCCGTTCTTTGCGGTGATCGGTGGTCTGCCCGGCGTGCCTTTGCCACTGATGCGCGTCCAATGGTCACGGAATCGCTTACGCTGCCATGCGATCACTGTTGCGGGCTGAACCAGGACGAGGACCTCGCACCACCTTGACCAGCGACGCGACAGCCAGGACCAGAAGATGCGGTCGGCTGGACGCAGACGTGGCCGGGAGCAGGACCGCTGGTAGACCATCATGGTGTCGCAATGCGACGATCTGGAGCTGCAGCGACAGCCGTGAGCGGAACCACGTGGCCAGGAATGCAATCAACGCGCGGGCGACGGGTGGCATGATTCGAAATCCTCTGGGCGACAACACGGCCAAGAATGCCAGAGTGAGGTAGATCGTCCAAACGTGCAACAGAATCACCAACTTCGAGTTTTCGGGAATGACAGGGTGACCGATTCACGGCCCTCAGATCACCGTCGATGTCTTCACCGGGAATTGCGATTGTGAATTGATGAGAGCGGTAGGCCTCGCTGCTTAGCGCAAGGCTTCCGATGAGTGCGCCGTTACGGTTGCTGCAAACAGCAGGCGCGAATGCTCACGCGCGGTCGGCGCGTGAGTGCGGTGAGTTGTAGTCGAGCGGCATGGCTACTGCTTTGACGCGTGTCAACGCGAGGGATCAAGTGGGCGTGGCATATCCTCGCGATAGCCCGAGGGACGGCATGCCCCGATCAGTCGAAGTGGGTTACCGCAGCAGACGGACTGTGCCAGTCCATCCAGTCGTACGAGTCGCCGGGTTGGGCCCACGCCCAGTTCGCTGAAGAGGCGGGCCTGATCGCATCGACGACATCCTTCGACGTGGAATCGATGTTTATGCAGTCGTTGATGCCCCACTCAATATCGGTATTCTGGAACGTGTTGCTATCGTGATTCATTGCCACCTCGTTTAACGGTTCAGGTGCACGACTCTGTCGCGCTTGTACGATGCTCGTCGTGGCGTTTTTCTTCCCGCTGTCGCCACAGTACACAAGAAACGAATTCGGCTAGCACAGATTGACTCGCCTGGTCGGTCACAGTCCGGCAATTGCACATTCTGAAGAACTGCATGCCATTGCACAGACTCACCAGGCCGAGCGCGAGCGCGTCCGCTTGCAGGGGCAACGCGCTGTCGCTATCCTCCAGGAGCGTTCGTATGTAGGCACTGACCTGTAAGAGCCTGTCGCGCCGGAGCGCATGAACACGCTCCCGAAACGCGCTGTCACGGCGCGCAAGGAGTTGGGTCTCGACCCAAAGCGGGAAGCAATCGCTTTCACGGTAGTCGCGGCTGTAGAACGCGATCGCGCGCGCCTTCGTTTCTTCCGGCGTGCCGCCCTCTTCGATGATGGCCTGCAGATTCGCTCGTGCCTCATCGGCATCGCGCCGCAACAGTTCCATCAGCAGTTCCTGTTTGTCGCGGAAATTGGAATAGAACGCGCCGCGCGTATAACCCGCCGCCTCAACGATGGCTTCCACGCTTGTAGCGGCGAAACCCTTCTCAAGAAAAATGGTTCGTGCGGCGTCAAACAGGCGCTTCCGCGTCTGCTCTTTTCTGCGCGCGTGGGTCAGGCGTTCGGGCTTCATCGCGTAGCTTACTGGTGACGTCGCCGTCTGCGTTCGCCGAAGCGAAGGTGAGCCTGTCAGATGGCGGGTTTCTCAACAAGTCCGTCGACACCCGATCAGGCTGCCCAACGGTTTTACGATATTAGACTCATATCTGATCATATAGTCAACATTAAAAATGAGGGCGGGAATGCGAGACGAATCGATGCAGCACGTCGCGCGCCTCCGTCAAACACGACGCCAACGCGCAACGCGCAATGGCAATCGTCGGCATCGGTCCGCTCACTGCGTTGAGCGCTCAAAAGGTCGACCACTCATTGATATCCGGATCAACCGTACTCGTGAGGGCAAGTACGCCAGGCTTTCCTCCGGACGACTTCGCCGGACGACGCTCCCGCGCATTTGCGCGGGACGGATGCGTCTCCGTCTGCCTGGACGTGAAGACCGCTACCGCGTGACCTAACTTAAGAGTGCGGTTACGCAAGCTTTCGGCGGTGGCAGCCGACTGCTCGACCAGAGTCGCATTCTGTTGCGTTGTCTCATCGAGTTGAGCCACGGCGACATTGACCTGACTGATTCCCTCTGATTGTTCCTGTGTGGCCGAACTGATTTCAGCGATCAGGGAAGTAGTGCTGGATACCTGGGCGACGATGTTGCTCATCGCTTCGCCCGCCTTGTTAACGAGCTCGCTACCTGTCTCGATGTTTTCAACGCTCTCGCCAATCAGGTTTTTGATTTCCTTGGCCGCAGTGGCGCTGCGCTGTGCAAGAGCCCGCACTTCGCTGGCGACCACCGCAAAGCCGCGACCCAGCTCCCCGGCACGGGCGGCTTCGACCGCTGCGTTGAGCGCAAGGATGTTGGTCTGGAAGGCAATCCCGTCGATCACGCCGATGATTTCACTGATTTTTTTACTCGACGTCGTGATCGTTGCCATCGTCTCGACCACCCGCCCCACTATCTCACCGCCTTTAACTGCAGCATCACTGGCCGAGCCGGCGAGTTGACTCACGTGCTGGGCAGTGTCAGCATTATTTCTGACGGTTGCAGTCATTTCCTCCATTGACGCCGCTGTCTGCTCCAGACTCGCTGCTGCTTCCTCGCTGCGGGAGCTGAGATCGTTATTCGCTTGCGCAATTTCATCGCTAGTGATCTGCAGCCCCGATATCTGCTCGCTGACATCGTCCACCAATGAACGCAGATTCAGGCCCGACTGATTCACGGCGCGCAACATCATACCGATCTCGTCTACGCGATTCAGGAATACGTTGTCGCCTGGCTGGCCAGCAGCGACACTGAGAGCCTGTTTGAGGACACGTTCAAGCGGACGCGAGACCTGAGCTTCAATCCAGCGCGTGGCCATCAGTGAAATCACCGCGGCTATTAATGCAAAAGCACCCAGCATTTCGCCACGTAGACCCAACACGCAAGCGCCCAATGTGCCAAGCGGCGCGAAGGTCAGGACGCCGCTACGGATACGCCAGCGTACCGGCATGGTCTGCAACAGCGACATCCAGCCCAATAGTCCCGTGCGCACGATCAGGCCGTGATGGAACTTTCGGCTTCCCGCTCGGCTTGGTACGAACCGACATATAGCCGGTGAGCGCACCGTTTCGCATGACCGGTGTGGCATTAGCGCGTACCCAATAGTGGTCGCCGTTCTTACGTCGATTCTTAACCAGCGCCGTCCACGACAGACCGGCCCGCAGGGTCGCCCACATGTCAGCAAATGCCTGCGTCGGCATATCAGGATGGCGAACGAGATTGTGTGGTTCCCCGATGATTTCGTCGCTATCGAATCCGCTCACCTGGATGAACGCTGCGTTTGCGTAGGTGATGTGACTCTGCACGTCAGTGACAGACATCAGGGTGGCATTGTCTGCGAATTCGTATTCGCGCTGGGTAACGGGCACGTTGTTACGCATGGCGGTATCTCTCACGGAAACGGCTACATTGCGGGCAATCGCCTTATCAGTCGCGCGAGGCGCAGGAAGAGGACAGCGCAAGCCCCAGCAGAATACATGATAAAAACGTCATGACTGACATTACTTACGGCATTGGGCTGTAAAACTTGAGAGACGCCAAAATGACGGAAATCTATATGTGATCAGGCAGAGGATTTTTAGCGAAGCGGATGCGGGGACCGGGACGATCGCAGGTACGGCACGAAATCCGGATCCGCTTCGCCAAGAATCCTTTGAGTGGAACCACTTCGCTGGCGTCAGCAGCTATGGGTATTGAATCAGGGTGCTGACCGCGATGTTGCAGACGACGGTGCTGGCGGCGTCGTGGACGAGGTCCCGCTGCTGTGTGTGAAGGTTGCGAGGACGCTGGTGCGATCGTGATGGGCGGCGCCGTGTGGGCGACGGCGCCGCGATGGCCGGGGCGCGGCCAAAGCGCTGCGCAGCCGGGCGACAGCACGAGTGGTCTGCCATCTCAGGCAAAGACGTCCGATTGCGGCGTCAGGCGGCCTCGACTGCGCTGGTCGACCGCACCAGGCTGATTTCGCCCAGGTTCACGCTTTCGCCCAGCTCGCATTCGCGCGATGCGTTGCCGAATGGATGGCGAATCTCGACGCGGTAGATACCGCTACCCTTCGCGAGGCCCCCGAACCGGAAATCGCCGAACGCGTCTGAAGCCGTTTCTGCGACCTTCTGATCACCCGAATACAGGACAGCCGCGGCACCAGCAACGCATTCGACGATGCCGCCCACCGGGGCACTGACGCTTCCACCTACGAAGCAGTCTTCCCAGCGCTCGAGCCCGCCGTACCACACGCGAGGCTTCGTGCCCAGATTGGGCCGCAAGACCTTGAGCCCTTCGCGCCGGGCCTTTTCCACCATCGCTGCGTCATCCAGCTTGACGGTCTCGAAGACGCCAGTGGGGCAAGCCTGTTCGCATCGGAGATGCTGCCAACCCTGGTCGAGCAGATGGGCATCGAAGATCCAGGTCTGCGGCACTTGCAGTTCCTCGTTCCACACTATCGCCTTGTACGGGCAGGACTTCACGATGTCCTTCCGGCCTCGGGCCTTGTCCGGATCGATGATGACGATTCCGTCCGCGCGTTTGCGGATGGCGTCGCCGCCCACGCGCATACATGGCGCTTCGTCGCAGTGATTGCACATCACCGGCAAGTATGTCGTTTCGACCATGTGGGAATGGCCCTGCACGCGGCGCAAGATGCGAATGGGGCTTTCGGCACTGGCCGCGGCAGGCGCGGAGTAACCGGGGAAATCATTGCCAACGTGCTCATCCCGCGCGGCGATGACGCAGTTCTGGCAGTTCTCGCATTGCCCGACCTTGATAACCAGATTCCACTTGCTCATGGTGTGCTCCTCACGCTGCGCGACCGAGCATGAACGCGTCGGCGCCTTTCCACTTTTCAACCTGCACGAGGCATGAATTAGGGCTCATGCTGCTCGTGCCCGCCGTTTGGGGCCGGTCGGGCGTCAGCATGTTCATGCAACCGCCGATTTCGACGCGCTCGCCGTCTACTTCGATCAGCTGGAATTCCGCGCTCGCCTCGTATGACTTGACCACACCGGCAGTCACCAGAGGCGATACGTCTGCCGCACAGATGACGGCGCCCCGATCGTTGTAGACCTTGACGAGATCGCGATGCGCAATGCCCCGGCCCGTCGCGTCGGCCGGACCAAGACGCAGCAGCCAGAAGCGGTGCCCGCCAATCAGCGCGCGATGATCTTCAACACTGTTGACCGACGAGTTCTTGCCGTCACAATGGGTATGGAAACTGTAACGGCTGTGAGTAGCGATCAGTTGCAGCGGATAGCGCTTGGCCAGTTCGGAGCGCAATCCCTCCCAGGACGGGATGTATCGGTTCAGCGGCGGTCGCTCCGGGTTGTCCGCGGTATGCCGCTTGAGCAATTCGGGCACGAACTCGAGCTTGCCGCTGGGCGTCTGCAGGCCCATGCCGAACTTTTCGGCGTACTGCGACGGCAGCGGATGCGGTTCCTGCAGATCCTTGCGCCGGCCTTCCGCGAACCAACGCATGTCCACTGGATGGCGCAATTCCGGCTTCTCGGGTGGCACGACGAAATAGCCTTTGCGGCAGAACTCGCGCCACGAAATGCGATCCGGCAGATCGGACGAGTCGAATACCCGCTTGACCCAGTCGAGTTCACCGCACCCCTCGGTGAACACGCCGCCCAGACCGAGCCGGCTCAGAATGGCGGTGAAGATGTCGTAGTCGGAGCGGGACTCGCCCAGAGGCTCGATGCATTTGTGCTGCAGCGTCATCATGCGATGATTGACCGTGCTATAGCCATGATGCGCGTAGCCGCCAGAATTTGACCATTCGCCGATGTCCCATCGCTCCAGCGACGTGCACGCGGGCAGAATGATGTCGGCGAACTGCGCCTCACCCTCCATCCAGATCGACTGGTTGACCACGAACTCGATGCTCGCGTGCCGGTAGGCGTCGGCCCAGCGCCCGGATTTCGTGACGGTGCTGAAAGCAGACCCGCCATAGCGATAGATCATGTGGATCGGCGAATAGCCCGGCATCGGATAGCTGAACGGCGCGAACTGGGCTTCCTGAGACATGCCGTCCCAGAGATAGCCCGTCGCATGGCCGTTGATGATGGCATCGGGTAGCTGCTGCCGCGGGACCATCTGCTTGACCGGATTCATGGTCAGGATGTGCGGCATGCGCTGATAGTTGTTCACCGCATTCGCGGTCCACGCAAGGTCGCCCGACATGCCGCCGTCCGCGTAGCCCGGAAAGTAGAAATGCAGGTCGTGCGGAACACCGATCTCGAGACAGCCGAAATTCACGCCCGGCTTGCCCCAGCCCTGCATCGCCATCATCATGATCATGCAGCGCGCCCATTGCGCTCCGGTCGCACCGCGTCCCGCCCCGCCGAATCCCGCGCCGGTCATCCCGACGGCAAGATAGACCTTCTTCTTTCCCCACAGGCGCGCGAGGGCACGAACGTCTTTGGCGGGCACGCCAGTTTCGCTCTCCTGCCACTCTGGAGTCTTGGGAACACCGTCGGTTTCGCCCACAAGATAGGCCCGCCACTCGTCGAACCCGGTCGTCCGGCTGGCGACGTAATCCCTGTCGTACAGACCCTCCATGACCCACACATGCATGATGGCGGTGGCCAGAGCTGCATCAGTCTGCGGTCGTATCGGAACCCAGCGGCCGCCCAGCAACTGGGCGGTGGGGTTGCAGTGCGGGTCGATATGAACGAACTCAATGCCGAGTTCCTTTGCCCACAGTCGCCGAGGCGTCCCCTCGAATCCCGCGTAGGCGCCGTTGGTGCTTTCCGGGTCGCAGGACCAGAAAACGATCATTTCGGCTTCCTTGAGGCAATCCTCGATACCGCCATAGCCCGACGGCACGCCAACGCGCATCGAGTTGCCGAAGTGATGCATGGCGCCCCAGTACCATCCTTCCCAGCTGTCTGGATTGGCAGCCACCCGCGTGAACCCGATCAGGTTGGCAAAGCGCGTCAGCGCGCTGAGGTAGTAGCCGACATTGCCCCACTGGTGGTGGGAGGACATGGGGAATGTGATGGAACCGGGACCGTGAACGCGCTTTTGCCGGTTGATTTCTCTTGCGACAATTTCCAGCGCCTCGTCCCAACTGATCGGCACATAGCCGGACTTGCCGCGGTTCTGCGGATTGCGTTCACCCTCAGGATCGAAATCGACCCGCTTCATCGGATGGAGAATGCGCTTGTCGGAGTAGACGAGCGACTTGATCGCAAGCGCGTGGGGCGCGACCAGCCCGCGCCGTGGCGGGCTGAACCGGCGTCCGCGCGCCTCGATCTCCCAGCTCGGAGCATCTGTGCTGTCCAGATCGATAGGCGTCACCCGAACGATGCGTCCATCCTTCACGTACACGAACAGAGGGCCGCCATTCGTGCAGGTGGTAAAGCGACGCGTGCCGTCGCGCATCGGCGTGCCCATCGGCAGGCCGACGGTTTGCATCATGCTCAGCGTTTGCATGAGCCAGACCAACAGGTCATCCTCGCCTTCCGTGACCACCTTGAAATTCTTCGCCGCATGAATGATCTCGGCCTGATCCGGACTCGGAGAAAGGAATTTCAGGGCAGTGGCGACATCCTTGAAGAGCATGCACACGTCGGGCTGCGGATGCGTGCCGGCACGCGAGCGAATGCGCCCGTTCCTGAACTCAATGACGCGACCGAGGCTTCGATCCATCAACCCGATCCAGGCCACCAGGTCGCGCTCCTTGAGGCGCTCACGATAGTCGGGGAAGCGGCGTGCCGTCAGGTCGAGCACCTTGGGCAACGCAAACAGAATGGATTTGAGGACTTGTCGTTTCATCGTTCCACCTGAAATGAAACATTGCTGCAAAGAGATGGCATCAAAGTATGGTTGACCGTTGGTCCCGCACGGTTGAACGGACCGGTGCAACTCGCGGTTATGTCGGAGCGTGGGTGATCAGCGTGGCTCGAAAGAACGCCTTCGACCTCTTTGTTGTGCATTGAAACCTCTCGTTTGGTTGAACGTCTGCCGCCATGGTCAGGTACCGGAGAACGCTGGCCGTACTACCTAGAAGGTGTAGGCGACGTTCACGAAGACGTTAATCGGATTGATCCGGAGCGTCGATCGGGAAACGATGCGCGTTCCATTTGCCGTCGTGCCGTCCAGGGTAAGGTGAGTCTTCAACGGAACGTAGCCGACAGCGGTTCCGACAGACCAGTGTTTTGTAAGCGCGTAATTTGGCCTATTTCAAATTCCGAGTGGCTGGTTTGGCGGGTCAAGTACGGGCGTCAGCCCGGCGAAGCGAATACTTGACGCGCGTTGAAGAAGTAAGCTGGGACAGGGCTGGTTGCGGCAGAATGCGGCAACCAGCCCTGCAAGACAACGTGAACCGATGAACCAGACCCAACTGTTTGAAGCCGCCTTGGGAATCAAGGCCCCGTGGTACGTGCAAGGCGTCGATTTCGATGCCGCGCGGCGTGAACTGACCATTGCCGTGGACTTTGTCGCGGGTACGCGCTTTCCCTATCCCGGCGTCGCGGGCGAGCATCCGGCTCACGACACCCAGATCAAGCGGCTGCGCCACCTCAACTTCTTTCAGCACGAGTGCTATCTGGAGGTTCGGGTGCCGCGGGTGCGTCTGCCGGACGGCTCGGTGCGCCTGGTCGAACCCGACTGGATAGGCAAGCTGGACGGCTTCACGCTGCTGTTTGAAGCGCTCGTGCTGACGCTGTGCCGGGAGATGACATTTGCCGCGGTGGCCCGCGTGGTGAACCTGTCGTGGCATCGGGTGAAGGCCATCTGTGACCGTTACGTGGACCTGGCCGTGGCCGCGACCGACCTGTCCGAAGTTACCGCGGTGGCCATTGACGAAACGTCGGCCCGACGTGGGCAGGACTATATCTCGCTGGTCGCCGACATGGACGCAAGGCGCGTGGTCTTCGTCACGCCAGGCAAGGATGCCGGCGTTGTCGAACGCTTTGCCCGGCACCTGGAGGAACATAATGCCACGCCTGCACAGATCGAATCGGTCAGCATCGACATGTCGGCTGCCTTCATCAAGGGCGTGGACGAACACCTGCCCGACGCGCGTGTGACCTTCGACAAGTTTCATGTCGTGGCGCATGCGTCCAAAGCGCTTGATGGTGTGCGCCGCGCGCAGCAGAAAACCGATCCCTCGCTGAAGGGCATGCGCTGGTCGCTGCTCAAGGATGCCGAGAAACTCGATCTCGCGCAACTGACCGATCTCGAGGCGCTGATCAGCCAGTACGCCACCAACCGCACGGCCCGAGCGTGGATGTACCGCGAGCAACTGCGCGAGATTCTCGATCGCAAACAGATCCACGTCGTCTCCAAAATGCTGCGCCGGTGGTGCGGCAACGTCATGCGTTCCAAGGTCGAGCCCATGAAGGACGTCGCGCGCATGATCCGTCGTCATTTCGACGGCATCATCGCGTGGGCGCAGACACGCCAGACCAATGGATTCATTGAGGCGATCAACGGCCTGTTTCAGGCCGCCAAGCGCAAGGCACGGGGATACGCCAGCTTCAAGACCATGCGCACCGTGCTGTTTCTCATCGCGGGCAAACTCGACTTCTCAGCACTCAATCCGCATGCCTCGTGAGCCGCATTACCCACTGCGCTTTTAAAAGAGCCGTAATTTGCCCCGATCTCGAACACCGGATTCCAGGATGAACTGAGTGACGCGTGCGCCGACCCGCCTGGGCCAAGGCTATCAGTGACGAACTGACTATTAGTCGTGCGAACCTGGGTGAACCACGTATAGTTCACGCCTAACCCGACGAAAGGACGGAATTTCGACTGGGCCGCAAACAGGTGATATCGAAGGACGATAGCGGGCGGTATCGGCCGCGTCGACCCGAGGGTGCCATATTTCGCGAGCGCGCCCTCACCAACCAGATTCACTGTCAGTGGGAGTCCAATGAGTGTGGCGATGCCGATGTTGTCGGTGACGTAGTACTCGGTGGTAATTCCCATCGTATCCGTGGACGTTGCGTGCGCCCCGGTACCGGGTAATTCCTTATTCACCGCAATACCACCAACGCTTTCCACGGTAAGCGGCGTTGCATTACCCTGTGGCGCGACGTGAAGCCACCCTGTCGCCAGGGTAAAGCTTCCAGCCGTCTGAGAATTTGCATTACCAGCAAGCGCAGCCGAGCAGATACAAACCGCCATACCGGCAGAGCGAACCTTTCTCCTGTAATTCCTCATGTGTCTTCTCCTGTCTCGTTGGCTGAATATTCTTTTATCGTGTACCCAGCTGCATCGATCCGCGCACTGGTCCGGATCGCTGGATCGGCCCTCATAGGTTCCGACCGCATCCCACCTTCGTTAGGCGATCTTCATACATAGGCATACTAAATGTAAAGCATGGATACGATTTCTCTCACCATCCTTCAGTGCTTTCTATCTTCCGTACTGCAACGTGTCGTGAGACGAAAACGTCCGGTTACACGTCCCTTGCCTTTCGTACCGCTACCAGGTGTACCTCAATTGCTCAGCACGTTAGCAAACGCGCATTACCAGGCGTTCAGCCTCAGGCGGGAACACGCACCACGAACCGTCGCGGTGTCGGAAGAAAAACAGCCCAACCGGCCCTTTCGGCAAAAGTAGCTCAATGTGCACACAGGTCCCCTGATTCGACTGCGCGCGACCAGATCGGGTAACCCGGACTGGCGTCTCAGCAGTTGGCGCAAGCCATTTTTCAACAAGCGAACGCAAGGACCTTTCTGATGCAATAACCATCTTCTTCCCCAACCGAAAATCCGAGCTTTAAACCGATGAAACTGGCGATTCGGGCGCGACATCGGGGCGCGTGCGCGTGACTGAACGCCGCCGTCAATGTCAGGGCTGGTGTTACCTTGGCACGCCGTGCGTCTCTGACGCTGCGATACCGTCAACATTGCTCTGCGGACTCGCCGCGACAGAGACCGAAAACGCGAATGGAAAGCGCCCAAGCACAGAAGTCGCCAATAGTTCGAACCCGGCGTCGGGGAGTTCGACGTGAATCGAAATCCCGCGCGAGGTGTCTTCAACGATACTAACGGTTGCACCCTCGACGCCAGTTTCCACGAGCGCCGACCGTAAGGCGTCTGCTGTTTCGCGCCGTTTCAGCGTCGGCTTGAAGATCTTGCCGACGCCTGTCAGAGGCATCGCATCGACGATCCGTATCCCCTTTGGAAACGCAGCGCGCTCGCTGATCTCGCCACACAGGAACTCGGCCAGTTCCGTTTCGGTTGCCGCTATGCCTGGCTTTAGCTGGACAAAGGCGACCGGCAGTTCGCCCGCGTGCATATCCGGACGCCCCACTGCTGCGGCGATCTGGACTGCGGGATGGCGATGCAGTGCTTCTTCGATTGCCGCAGGGTCGATGTTGTGTCCACCCCGGATAATCAGCTCCTTCTTCCTGCCGGTGAGCCAGAAGTAACCGTCTGCGTCGCAGCGTCCCAGATCGCCCGTATTGAGCCATCGGCCGCCGTCACCCAGCTCGATCCAGATGCCGCTGTTCTGCTCCGGCCTCGCATAACCGATGAACACGTTAGGGCCGGAGATAATCAGCTGGCCGACCTCATCCGCGACACATTCCCGTACATACCGGCCGGTTTCATCGACCACCACAGCTTTCATTGCCTGACCCGGGACACGAAGACCAATCGAACCGACCCTGTGCTCCCCAAGCGGGGGGTTAACGCTGCTTACGCAGGTACCTTCCGTGAGACCGTAGCCTTCGAGAATTCTTATTCCCGTACGATGCTGGAAAGTGCGAAGCAATTCGACCGGCATGGGGGCGGCGCCGCACAGGCCATACTCGAGCGAGCTGATGTCATGCTCGCCAACCGGAACCTCCAGCAGCGACCCGTAGAGTGTCGGGACACCGCTAAAGAAGTTGATGCGGTAATGCTCGACAATTTCCCAGAAGCGCTTGACAACGCCCTCGCCCCGATACCCTGCCGGCGTGCCGAGGACGACGTGGGCGCCACGCGAGAACGCCAGCAGACCCGTCACCATCACGGCGTTGACGTGAAAAAGCGGCAATCCACAAAAAATCGTTTTCCCCGGACCAATGCTTTCGCCGAAGAATTGACCTGCGGTCCACGCATTGGCCACCTCGTTGCCGTGCCGGCGCATCGCAATTTTCGGCAGCCCCGTGGTGCCGCCGGTGCAGAAGTAGGACGAGACATCATCGCTGCTCATTCGACGCGAGCTGCTGAGCACCACGCCGGACTCACGTGCGATTGAGGTGCTGAAGTCGTGGACCTGGATCTGCGAAGGAACCACGCTTCGCACACCGCCCTCGCCATGCAGTGTTGAATACTCGCCTCGTTGAAGCATCCGGGCCGCAAACCGCTTTTCGCCCGGCATCCGGTCGGCCAGGTTGACGAGCACCAGATCTCTTAGGGCGGGAACCTCGTGCAATACCGACTGCACTTTTTGCCAGAGGTCAGTCCCGGGAAACGGCGCCAGTGTGACGAGCACGCTGGCGCCTGATGCGTTGAGCAGCTCGCCGATGGCTTTTCCTTCAAGCAGCGGGTTGATCGCGCAGACAATCCCGGCCGCTTCGCCTCCCCAGATCACAAAGTGCGTCTCGGGCAGATTCGGCAGCACATAGGCGACGACTGAATCTTGCTGTACACCCAGCCGCGTAAGCATGTTTGCCGCGCGCGTGATATCACGCATCAGCTCGCTGTAAGTCCAGTGCTCCGGGTTCGCGTACTCGTCGGCTGTGGCGAAGAACGAAAGCGCGGGTGCCGAAGGGTCGATGGCCGCGCCGCGGCAGATCATCTCGTAAGTCGACGACGGGAACTCCGCCAGTTGTCCCTGCGTTTCAATAGCAAGGACATCGTCTAATTGTGCGACGCCTTTCATGCTGCCTCTTGGACAACGACGTTATGCTGCACCCCCAGGTTGATCGAGCGGTCGTAGCTGACGATGTTCGCCTCCACCACGTCCCCTACCTGCAGATACTGCGGCCGTTCGGCCTGCAAGTTCAGGAAAAGCCGCCATTTCTCCGCTTCGGGCAGCTGCGCCGCGGCACGCTGCTTTTCAGGTGACGGTATGCTCAGTGCACAGCCAGAAGGCGTGCCCGTCGCGAGCAGGTCGCCCGCGCGCAGGTCGTGTATGCCGGATAGCTCCGTCAAGGTCTCCGCCGGACCGTAGACGAGACCCGTCGTGGTGTCGTTCTGCCGGACGGTCCCGTTGACCGTCAGCGTCAGCACAAGCTCCTTCAACTTCGAAATGTCGTCTTTCTCGAGGAGGCAAAGGTAAGGACCGACAGGGCCAAACGTGCGATAGCTCTTGCCCTTGTAGAACTGCATCTGCGGAATCTGGATATCGCGCGCGGAGTAGTCGTTGACGATCACGGCGCCAGCAATGTAATCATGCAGGTTCTCGTCGGTGACCGTTTCACGGGACGTGATGTCGCGTTTGAGCACGAGACCGAGTTCGATTTCGTAGTCGAGAAATCGCACCTCGTTTGGCTTCACCACGTGCGAGTTGGCCGGAACGATGCAGCTCGTCGCCTTCGTGAAGATCATGTTGAATTTCTTCACATCCGGGTCCATGCCGGACTCGATCATATGCTGGCGATAGTTCGCGCCCTGACAGATGAACTGCTGGTTGGCGGTCACGGGCGACAACCATTGCACTTCCGATTCGAAAATCGTCGGACCATCAAGCGCCAGCAGCTGCTCGACGGGATTGGCCTCGATAAACCCGGCGGTCGACGTGAACTCGCCGGGAACCGGCGTGATCGCACCGTTAGCAACCACGCCCCAATGGGCGCGGCCTTGGTGAAGGTAATGCAGAACGTGAACTGCCATTTGTCAATCTCCGGATTCGATAAAGAGGTCTTGCTTCAGGCGAAAATCTTTGCCAGCGTTCGCAACTTGCTCAGCGTCAGGTCGGGGCTACGGCGCAGGTTTCTGAAAAGCGCCACAATGCTCGCGGGCGTGAACCTGGGTTTCGTGAAACTGCGCGGCATCGTCGGCCCCCATTGCGCCATGGCTTCACGACTCACAGCATGGATCCCGGTCGGCGCGTCGGCCGTAAAGAGGTCGCCGTCGCAGTAGTGTTCGTGCTTGTCGCCCCACGGGTCCTGCCAGTAGTCGAAGATCTGGCTGCCCAGGATGTGCCGACCAATCCCCCATGCGTGAGTCCATCCGCTATCGCGCAGGACTCGCTGGCCCATACCGACCGCGTCCGCGTCGACGACTTCGTACGCGCTATGGCTGTAAGTGGGCACAAAGCCTTGTGCAAGGGCGAGCGTATGGTGATCGGCCGGTCTATCCCCGAGATCGAGTCGCATGAACGCGACGGCGGGCGAGCCGTCGGGAAGCACCTGCACGTCGCTCGGGATGAAACCGAAATGCTGCGTGTACCATGCGCAGGTTTCCTGATAGTCGGCAAGTTCAAGCACGACGTGTCCGAGCCCGATAATTTCCGGCGCCCGCTCGGGCGGTCGCTGTGTCCCGTTGATCCGGACGGTGGCATCGACGGAATTGAATGGCAACGGCAGCCGATGGGGCAAGGCCGATGCGGGCGCCTGGCCCCAGATTGCATCGACACGAAAACCAGAAGGATCCATCAGTCGCACCACGTAGCCCCCGCCCGCGAGCGCAGACCGTTCGACCTCTGACGCGCCAGGCAGTTTTGCGAGTGCATCGAGCGCGGCCCTGCTGCCGATCTGTAATCCGAAGCCAACGAACCGGGATTTCGGCGCCTTGCGCACGACATAACAAAAATGCGAAGCGCCCGTACCGCGCAGAAGCAGCAGCGCTTCGTCCCGCGATACGGTTCGCAGCCCAAAGTCATTGAGAAACTGTTCGGCTTTCTCAAGGTCTGGCCGCTCGAATACCAGATAGGCCAATGCCGTTGCTTTCGCCGTTGGATTGGGATGACGGGCCGGCTGTGCAGTAGTCAGTTTCATGGCGGAAGGTAATCAGACGGGTGGGATGGCGAAGGCGGCTTCGAGCGCCGGCGCGCTGATGGGGTACCCAGCAGCGGAAGATGCTGGCGGGCTTTGGGTGCTCGTGCAGGCCCGAGCAAATTGATGGGGCTGAACTGCCTCCACAGCGGCGGCCTCGGGCGCGTATCCCGCATGGCAATTGCCCACACCTCGCAGTGCCAGGGGCCCGCTGGACGAGGAAGCGCGCCGTCCGGCCACTGGTGGGTAATTCGCCGGCGCGACATCCAAGGCGGATCGCAATGCCTGGATCCGCGTACGAATAAGGTGATGCCGGCCGGTCGGCGCAGCACCGTTTCTGATTACTGTCTCCACAGTCACTCCGTCTCTTTTCGTTAGACCGGCCCTCGGTGCCGTTGATGACATTAAACTCATCTATGATCGTTTTGTCAATATAGACGTTCGAATCTATACTGTTAATATGACCAGACCTGGATCCATCATGACGAACACGACAAACCGCCAGACAGCCAGGCGTTCCACGCGCGCGGCGCCCGTCTCCCCGACTCCCGTTGTCGAAGAACGGGAGCCGCGCGGTGCGCGCCGCAAACGTGAAACGCGTGCGCGTCTGCTCGACGCCGCCCTCCGGCTGATGGCCGAAAAGGGCATGGAGGGCGTGGCAATCAATGAAATCACCGAGGCCGCCGACGTGGGCTTTGGCTCGTTCTACAACCACTTCGAGTCGAAGGAGGCGATCTACGCGACGCTTGTCGACAATGTGTTCGAGGATTTCGCGAAAATGCTCGATCGCCTTACTGGCGGCATTTCCGACCCCGCAGAAGTGGTCGCCGTCTCTGTGCGCCATACTGTCCTGCGTGCGCGGCATGATCCCGTGTGGGGACGTTTCCTGATCCGCGAAGGGTTTTCTGCGCGCGCGACCAGACGCGGGCTGGGCCAACGGCTCCTGCGCGACATCGGCAACGGCGTTGCTGTGAAGCGGTTCGTCGTTGCTGACCCGTTCATCGGATTTCTTGCGGTTGGCGGCACGGTTCTCTCTGCCATTGCGGCCGAACTGAACTATGTTGCGCCGGGCGCAACCGCGGCGGGCGTGCTCGAGGAACTCGGCTTCAGCGGCGAGCACCTTCCCGAGCGCACGGCAGCGATGCTGCTGCAAACACTTGGGCTAAAACGCGCGGAGGCGGAAAAGGTGGCAGCGCGTGAACTGCCCATCGTTGAGGAAGGCGTCGAGGAAAATTGAGGTCGGTAGGACCAGAAGCATTCGACGGGGCCGCTTCATCATCGGACAGGCGATGCCCCTACCGGTCTCTTCTGTGGCGGTCGCCTGTCGGCCGTCCAGATTGATTTGGGGTCGAATGGCCGCTGCACAGGCTCGCCGGCCCAACCATTCGGCGGTTGGGCGCTCTGCTCAGTCGCCGGCCAGAGCAAGAACGCTTACGATCAATTCCTGGTCCGTGTTGTCGAGCGCTTCGCTGTGAAAGCTCGATAGATCGCGAAGGGCTGCAGATACGAGCCTGACCGGGTGCGGCGTCGACGGTAAAAGTGGCCACGCATGCAGAAGGTAGAGCAAAGGCGTGAGCTCCCGCCGCTCGCACCACCGGTCGAAGAGCTCAATACAAAGATCGTCAAGCTGTTTGCGCAAGCGGGACTGGTCCGTGCCGCTGTCGTCATCATCTCCGGGCCGGACCACAGAAAACCTGACCGACATGTTTCTATTCGAAGCGATTTCCATTTCTGTCGGTCCAAAACGGGTTGGCGCAGCTCGTGATGGGCGCACGCGTGCCCGAGTCGCGACCGGCCACGGTGCTCATTGCGTGAAGCGAGGAACCGGTCCGCCAGCCGCTGTTTGGGCGCCGTCTGACAGATGCGGGCAAGACAGCGTCACCTTGCCCGCCCTGCTGGACGCCCCCGCTGCCCTCGACGGGCTATCCGTTGGGTTCGCAGCGAAGGCGCGCACGACTTTGGCTATTTGTGCAGCGATTGTTGTTAGCGCGTGCCGATGACCATCGACGATCGCCTGATATCCATCGGACACGGGTTCGCTCACGACGCTGTGACAGGATTGAGTTACATCGGTCCCAGAGCAGCCCGTCGGAATCTGAGTCTGCGAGGCTGCTCAGGGTCGTGTTCTGCCGATCGTGGCCTCGCGAGGTTCTGGCTGCGCATGCCGTTTTGAGGCGGTGACCGGCCACGTTCAGTCAATCAAAATTGACCCTTCAACGTCCGCCATCTGGTTGCAGACGCTGACAAGGCGCGATGTGCTCCGTTTCTTCCGGTGTAGCTATTTTGGTGGGCGTCGTCCTTTGAATTGGACGCATCGGCACCACGGGATTTCACCGGCCCGTTCGTCGTTCTCAGTGCCCCCCTCAGTCAACATGCAAAGGCCTCATGGCCGATCCACGTCCTGATGACACGACGACAAAACTTGCGATGCGAATGGCGGCGCCGGCGCGGTGTAGCGCAGATCACCCTGCCATGCCAGGGATAGCGACACCGAACGTCTGAAGCAGCAGGACGACATTCAACGCGAGGATGATGGCCGTCGCGGCAATCGCGGCAATATCGGTAACTCGACTGTTGACGAATTCGCCCATGATATCCCGGCGGCGCGTGAAGATGACCAGCGCCACCATCGGAACAGGCAGCGCGAACGAAAGGACGACCTGGCTGATCACCAGCGCTTGTGTGGCGTTCACCCCGAGCGCCACTACGACGAACGCGGGGACCATCGTGATGAGCCGCCGCAGCCAGACAGGAATGCGGAAGCCAACGAACCCCTGCATGATCATCTGGCCTGCCATGGCACCGACAACCGAGCTGGAGACGCCGGAACTGATCAGGGAGATCAGGAAAATGGCCGCCGCGCCCGCGCCGAGCAAGGGCGTAAGGGTGTGATACGCGGTTTCGATTTCCGCGACGTCACTGTGACCTGCATGGAATGCAGCGCTCGCCATGATCACCATCGCCATGTTCACAAGACCGGCGAGGGAAAGGGCGACGATGACTTCACGATTCGAAAAGTGCAGCAGCAGGCGCCACTCGCGCACATTGCGTCCGACTTCGGTGACGCGCACCAATGATCGCAGAGGCGCGGGAACCTATCGCCGTCCCGCAATGACCGGTTCGGAGCGGATCCAACGGCGCTATCGACCCTTTGCCGACGTTCACCGCCGCTTAAGTCGAACGACCGTTCCCGAGGTGCAACGGTCATTCGTGCCATCGTTGTCGGTCGGCAATTGCAGGGCCTTTGCGGTCGTTGGTCGATCAACAAGTCAACGGCCGGTATGGTTTGCTCAGCTGACAACCAGGGCTGGGCAACGTCAGGGGCGGCAGTGGCCTGACGATGGGTTGCCTGTAGCTTATCCAGACGCGCCTGACAGGCCCGCAGGCGGCGCAATGCTGCTTCTCCCCAACTCTTCTCGAGTTGCGCCGCAATCAGGCGGTTATCCGGATCGCAAGCCGCATAGCGTCGCTCCTCATCAATCGACAACGACCGCTCGGCCCGACGAATCCGCCAACGCACGCAACTCCGCTTTTGCTGCGTCGCCAATCTCGTTCCATCCCAGGTCAAGCGAGGTGAGCTTGTAGTTCGGATCGGGCAGTGCGGCGGCCAGCGCCCGCGCGCCCGCGTCGCCAATCTCGTTCCATCCCAGGTCAAGCGAGGTGAGCTGGCAGTTCGGATCGCGCAGCGCGGCGGCCAGCGCCCGCGCGCCCGCGTCGCCAATCTCGTTCCCCATCAGGTCAAGCGAGGTGAGCTGGCAGTTCGGATCGCACAGCGCGGCGGCCAGCGCCCGCGCGCCCGCGTCGTCAATCTCGTTCCCCATCAGGTCAAGCGAGGTGAGCTTGCAGTTCGGATCGCGCAGCGCGGCGGCCAGCTCCCCCGCGTCCTCTTCGCCAAGCGTGTTCCCACTCAGGTCAAGGGAGGTGAGCTTGCAGTTCGGATCGCGCAGCGCGGCGACCAGCTCCTGCGCGCCCGCGTCGCCAAGCCTGTTCCCACTCAGGCCAAGCGAGGTGAGCTTGCAGTTCGGATCGCGCAGCGCGGCGACCAGCTTCTGCGCGCCCGCGTCGCCAAGCCTGTTCTCACTCAGGTCAAGCGAGGTGAGCTTGCAGTTCGGATCGCGCAGTGCGGCGACCAGCTCCTGCGCGCCCGCGTCGCCAAGCCTGTTCCCACTCAGGTCAAGCGAGGTGAGCTTGCAGTTCGGATCTGGCAGTGCGGCGGCCAGCTCCTGCGCGCCCGCGTCGCCAAGCCTGTTCTCACTCAGGTCAAGCGAGGTGAGCTGGCAGTTCGGATCGCGCAGCCAGGCGGCCAGCTCCTGCGCACCAATGTAGCCGGACTGCAGATCCGACAGGTCAAGTGTTTTCAGCAGGGGATACTTCCCTTCTTTAATCGTTCGCAAGACCCCGATGTCTTTGCCTCGGAGTGACGTAATCAAACCGTTCGCCACGGCGTGAAACCGATGGCTTGTTGTTTTCCGGAACTTATTGCGTACCTTGGGACCGCCTACTTTGGCGATTTCGCGCAGCAGTTCCTCGGGTAAGTCATTCAGGCCCAAAGGCCGTTCTGGCCGACCTGGCAAGGCAGCCGGCATGGCGCTGCGTGTGGGCGGGAGTGGCGTTACGGCGGGGCGCGCGTTGCCTGTCGTGGGGGGCGACCCGACAGGTAACAGAGGCGACAACACCCCTGAATTGGGCAGTCTGGAGTCGCGACTCCCTTGGCGGGTGCTAGCCAATTGGCCCGAACGGGCCGACGTGCCCGCACCAGCCGGCGTATCCGAAGGAACCGGCGAGTCCGGTCTATTGGTCAGGGGTGGAAGCGGCACTTTAGCAACACCTTGGTGACGGTGGGAACAAGGTTCATTTGTACCGCAATGCCATGCGTGCGGCTTCTTACGAAGCGAAAAAAACGTCAACCATGCGAACCTGGCAAGAGGGGCCGTTCTCAACCACGAACATGCTTGAGTTGTTATTTCGCTCGCAGGCCGAAGCACCCTGCGCCGATGACGCGACGAGTGTGACTGGCGGCCAATGGTCTGCTATGTGAATCGAGCCGACATTCGAATGTCCGTTTGAGCGCACAGGCGAACGGCAGGAGTTGGCCGGGTGCTGTCTGATGCAAATGGCATATGACAACCCTGAACAGCCAGTTGAGCACGCGGGGCCTTCGACCGATTTCGCCCGATGAGCGGCCATTCATCATCGAATATTCGATGCGGATCTTCGGTGTATCGCTGGTTGTCCCAAGTGAATCGCACTCGAAAAACTACTTCCTGCCTTCGCGGGCGTCGCTTCGCAGTCCGTCTACGGCCTGTGCCAATATCATATAGGCGGCGTCGAGTTGCTCGCAGTCGTTCTGCTTCCGCGCGACCACCTCGATGGCGCGAAGCAGATGCTCGGCAAGTTCAAACTCTTCTTCCTTGCAAGCTCTCGCGAATGCCAATCAATGTCTCGAGTTGTTCGACAGTCCCTTTCCCGGCCTCGCCGTTGATTGCAGTATTGACCTTCCCGTCACGGGAAGGTCAAGAAAGTAATTCTTGTCATTCATTCGTTATTTCGACTAATATCGAAATATGGAAACAAACCAGACCATCGCCGCTCTTGCGGCACTCGCGCACGAGTCACGGCTCGCGATCTTTCGCGCCCTGGTGCAGGCAGGCCCCGAAGGCATGCCCGCAGGTCAGATCGCCACGCTGCTGGATGTCGCGCCGTCGTCCCTTTCCTTCCACCTGAAGGAACTGTCTCATGCGCGGCTCGTCACCAGTCGGCAGGAAGGCCGGTTCGTCTACTACTGCGCAAACTTCGAAACGATGAATGGCCTGCTGGCCTATCTCACCGAGAACTGCTGTGGCGGCAACCCCTGTTCGCCGGCATCAGCGTGTTCTCCCTCCCGGGAGAAGCAGTCATGAAGCGCTTTCACATTCACGTCGCCGTCACGGATCTCACGGCGAGCATCCGTTTCTACTCAGCGTTGTTTGCGGCTAAACCGACCGTCGTCAAGAGCGATTACGCAAAGTGGATGCTCGACGACCCGCGCGTCAATTTCGCAATCTCGCAACGCGGCGCCACGCCGGGCCTGGACCATCTGGGCGTACAGGTCGAAAACGAAGCCGAACTGGCCGAGATGCACGATCGACTCAAAGGCGCGACATTGCCGGTCGACACCCATATGGGTACTGCCTGCTGCTATGCGAAGTCGAACAAGTACTGGACCGTCGATCCGCAGGGCATCGCATGGGAGTCGTATCACACGCTGAATGACATCCCGGTATTCGGCGAGTCGCGTAATGTGCAGAACAGCGCACCTGCTTCTGAAGTCGCAACGTACTGCGCTCCGTCGTCGGGCAAACCGGTCGGTGTTCCGGTCAAGTCTTCGTCGTGCTGCTGAGTCCGGCGCGCAATTCAATGAGAAACCTATGACGACCAACGTATTGATCCTGTGCACGCACAACTCGGCGCGCAGCGTGCTCGGCGAGGCCATGCTGAATCACCTCGCTTCGAAGCTGGGCAAGAATGTGCGCGCATTCAGCGCGGGCAGCACGCCGAGTGGCCGCGTGAATCCGTTCGCTATCGAGGCGCTGACGAAGGCAGGTATCGACGTCAGCGGCTATCGCAGCAAGAGCTGGGACGAATTCGCGCAGGACGGTGCGCCGCAAATGCGCATCGTCATTACGGTATGCGACAGCGCGGCCGCCGAAGCATGTCCGTTCTGGCCGGGTAGTCCGGTCAAGGTGCACTGGGGCTATTCCGATCCGTCGAACGCACCGGGCGGCGACGAAGGCAAGCGTCAGGCATTCGAGCTGACCCGCCAGGCCATCGGCTATCGCATGCTGCAGTTGCTTGAACTTCCCCTGGACAGTTTGAGCAATGCCGAGCTTCAGCAGGCGCTCAACGACATCCTGCGAAGCTAAACCCTTCTCCATCGAGTTGTCCCATGAACACCCCCGACGTTGCCGCTTCGCGGACGACTGCTTCGAAACCGGCCATCAGCTTCTTCGAGCGATACCTGACCATCTGGGTCGCACTGTGCATTGTCGTCGGCATCCTGCTTGGCCAGGTTCTGCCCGGCGTCTTTCAGGCAATTGGCCAGATGGAGTACGCGCAGGTCAACCTCCCGGTCGGGCTGCTGATCTGGGTGATGATCATCCCGATGCTGGTCAAAGTCGATTTCGGTTCGCTGCATGAAGTGCGTCAGCACATCCGGGGTATCGGCGTCACGCTCGTCGTGAACTGGCTGGTCAAACCTTTTACGATGGCGTTCCTCGCCTGGCTATTCATCAAGCACCTGTTCGCACCAATGCTGCCCGCGGCGCAGCTCGACAGCTACGTGGCTGGCCTGATTCTGCTGGCCGCAGCGCCCTGCACGGCAATGGTGTTTGTCTGGAGTCGTCTCACCGGCGGCGACTCGCTCTTCACGCTCTCGCAGGTCGCGCTCAACGACAGCATCATGGTGGTCGCGTTTGCGCCGCTCGTTGGCCTGCTGCTCGGCATTTCCGCGATTACGGTGCCGTGGGCGACGCTGCTCACCTCGGTCGCGCTCTATATCGTCATTCCGGTGATCCTCGCGCAGATCCTGCGCAAGGTGCTACTCGCCAGGGGAGAAGTCGCGTTTGAGGCAGCAATGGCGAAGATCGGTCCCTGGTCGATCACGGCACTGCTCGCGACGCTGGTGCTGCTGTTCGCGTTCCAGGGCGAAGCTATCCTGAAGCAGCCGCTCGTCATTGTGCTACTCGCCGTGCCGATCCTGATCCAGGTGTTCTTCAATTCGGCGCTGGCGTACTGGCTTAACCGGGCGGTCGGCGAAAAGCACAACATTGCATGCCCGTCTGCGCTGATCGGCGCGTCGAACTTCTTCGAGTTGGCGGTCGCCACTGCAATCGGTCTGTTCGGGTTCAACTCCGGCGCTGCGCTCGCGACCGTCGTGGGCGTGCTGATCGAGGTGCCGGTCATGCTGCTCGTCGTGCGCATCGTGAACCGTTCGAAGAGCTGGTACGAGTGCGCCTGAAGGTTACGGAAACGATCACATGAACGATGTCAGCGAAGTAATCATCGATGCGGAGGGCAAACGTGTCTGATCTTAAGACCGAACTGCCGCAGCTTGACCCGGCGCTGTTCCACGTTCCCGACATCGAACGCCTTCAGCCCGCGAAAACCTCACCGCACCCGCCGCGCATCCTGCTGCTCTATGGCTCGCTGCGTGAACGCTCGTTCAGCCGACTGCTGAGCGAAGAGGCCGCGCGCCTCCTCGCGGCGATGGGCGCCGAAGTGCGGACGTTCAACCCGAGCGGCCTGCCACTGCCCGACGATGCACCGGACACTCATCCCAAAGTGGCCGAACTGCGGGACCTGGTGTTGTGGTCGGAAGGCATGGTCTGGTGCTCTCCGGAGCGCCACGGCGCGATGACCGGCATCATGAAATCGCAGATCGACTGGATTCCCCTATCCGTCGGCGCGGTCCGGCCGACGCAGGGCAAGACCCTCGCGGTGATGCAGGTCAGCGGCGGCTCGCAGTCGTTCAACGCGGTCAACCAGATGCGCGTGCTCGGGCGCTGGATGCGCATGCTGACCATCCCGAACCAGTCGTCAGTGGCTAAAGCATTCATGGAGTTCGATGAAGCTGGCCGTATGAAGCCCTCGGCCTACTTTGATCGCGTCGTGGACGTGATAGAAGAGCTGGTGAAATTCACGCTGCTGACCCGCGATATCGGTCCGTATCTGGTCGACCGCTACAGCGAACGCAAGGAAAGCGCCGAGGAACTGATGAAGCGCGTGAACCAGGCCAGTATCTGACCCATGCGCCATCCGCTTCCGATCGAATGCGAGGCGCGAACACCACAACATGGGCGCTGGACATCGCCCAACTCGTCGCTTGGGGGGCGGGCTATTACGCCTTTTCGCTCTTCGCCGTGCCGATGGAGCGTGAGCTGGCATGGAGTCGGACGCGATCTTGCGCGGGATTATCGTCCAGCACATCCTCTGGACGGAAGGTTACGGCGCGGTGAGCGGCCTGCTTTCGATGCCGTCAAACATCGCGAAGGGCATCGCGCCGATTTTCGCTGCAGCGATCTGGACAATGCACGGCAACTATCTTCCCGTCGAGTGGGTAGTACTGAGCGTCTCGCTCGTACCGGCGTGCGCCTTTGTATTCGTCGTGCGCTCGGCGGCCGACACATCAACGAAGGTAACTGCACGGGAACGGAGCACCTCATGAAAATAAGAGCCGCTAAAGACGGCGATCTTGTAGCGATCAGAAGCCTGCTGGCAACTTGTGAGTTGCCAACCGAGGACGTCACGACTGCACTGCTACCGGGGTTTCTCGTTGCCGTCGACGAACGGGGTGCGATAGTTGGAAGCGTCTGTCTGGAAAGTTTGGGCGCCGACGCGTTGCTCAGATCGCTGGCTGTCGATTTGCATCTACGTGCAACGGGTCTCGGCACGTTTCTGCTTCAGGCGATCGAACGGGAAGCCAGGGCGTGCACCTATGCCAGCTTGTGGTTGCTCACAACGAGCGCGCAGCGCATTTTCGAACATCGCGGCTACAGCGCAGTCGATCGGACCAATGTGCCGCGTGAGGTACGTGAAACCACACAGTTCATGCGACTCTGCCCGTCTACCGCAGTGTGCATGAGAAAGCGCATCGCGTGAGCTAATACACTGCGCGCCAGTGCGCTCGACGATCGGCTCTTCAACCGCTTTCAACGTCTCTTGATGGATTCAAAAGAGCCATCGAACACAATACGATCAATGACTGCAAGTGGCCGACTGCCGCCCGATGGGCGGTAGGCCGTAGCCGACCCGCTACTGACGCTCATCGCTGAAGTGCGGAAGTCCGCTTCCTGAAGAGCGGCGGACGGTGACAGTATGCCGATCATGTCAGACCCGGAGCGCTTCCGACATTCCTTCCGATGGCGCCGGAATGTTCGCGGCGATATTCGTCGATCAGTTCGCCGGCGTTCGGCAGCGCACGGGGCAGCCTTCCGACAAGCAGCGCCGCGTGCGCGCGCAAACCTTCCGCCTGTATCGATCGCAGACCTTCGGTGACATTTCCCGGGGATGCCTCGATTTAATAAAATGCGGTGTCAAATCGCTGAAAAAGAACGACGCCCGCGCCTGGAAATCGTGTAAATGCAGGTCGAGCAGCGCGGGGAAAGGTACTCACCCCCTGCGCAGACCGATCGCGAACTGCCGCATACTGAGCGCGACGCGACGCGCGTAGCCCTTGCTGCCGCCGCTGTAGCGCATTAATGCCAGATTCAGATCGCCTTGCGTCGCGTCGAGATAACCACGAAGGATCGAAGAGCCGATGCGCACGTTCTCGGCGGGGTCGGACAAATCCTTGTTCAGCGCGACCACCTGCGGATGGCCGGTCGGCAGAACCTGCATGAGGCCTTTCGCACCAGCCGCGCTGATCGCCTGACGGTCGAATCCCGATTCTGTCGCAATGATGGCGAGCAGGAGAACGGGCGCAATCGCATAACGGCTAGCTGCGCTCAGAACGGCTTGCGCAATCTGATCCGAGTCGTTACGCGTAACGTGGAACCGGCTGCGCAGCACCGATGCAATGTCGGCACATGAAGGAGTCGGATCTGGGCCGGCCGTGCCACTGACGGCAGCCAATGGACCGGAAGCCGGCGATGCGTCGGCCGCGTGTGCGGAATTGCCCGGCGAAAGCGCGACCGCAATGCACGCTATCACTGTAGTCACTGTCAACCTTAACGTTGTCGTTTCGCTCCGGCGCATCTTGCTTCATCGTCGTTCAACTGGTTCAAAGTCTATTTCGGTCGCCGTATCGACCGAAACAAAAGGCGAGCACGCAACGTAAACGCTGTATCAATCCGACGCACCATGACCTCGCCTTTACACAACTTTGATGTTTCGTGCTGCAGCCGTCCGGAGGGGCGCACTTCTGGCCAACGCCGCTAATAGGCGCCACCACTCATGCATCGCCGTTGTGATCGACTGCTCAACGATCGGGTCAGGTTCTTCCGCAGGGTCATGCCACACGGGCCACGGCGTGGCGCGGCAGTTGAAGCCGGTGCGACCAGGTCGCAAGCGTGCGTGCGGCAATCGCGGGCTTGCTCAGGATTGCGCTGTCGTAGCATTTGCCGTCGAACCTCATGAAGTCCGCGATACGGAAGCCTTGGCTGCGGTAAAACGCAAGCAGATGCATAGCGGGCTGTGGCGTGTCTAGCGCCAGTTCCGCATAACTCCGCGTCGCCGCCCAATGATCTGCAAAGGCCAGCAGCAGCGTCCCGATACCCCGCGTCTGCCATGCCGGATCCACGCCGAACTGTCGCATGCTGGCGATGTCTGCGTTCCGATACAGTTCGCACGGCGAATAGCGATCCGGCGCATGGAGCGTCATAGTGCCGATCAGACGTCCGTCACACACCGCGACATAGCAATCGCAGCGTGTCGCGCGTGCCCTGGTGACGGAGACTGGTTGATCTGTACAGGTGCAATTGAGCCCCATTGCACCGAGTCGGGCGAAAGCACGATGCAACATTGCGGTCAACTCATCGAATGAATCACGCGCTGGATCGAAGCGCCGCAGGACGAACGTCCCATGCCGCGACCAACATAAGCGACATCCACCGATTTCTTCGCTGCTGCGCCGTGCTTCACCATGACCACCTCCGACTCGCATCAAGCTGGCCCCAAGTGTAGGTTTTGCTGCGTATGCCTCGCAAGAAAAAATGCCGTAAAAAGCGCCGCTTACACCGGTCAAATCCGTCTTTCCTTCGCCGATGATCCGCTGGCCATCCGCCCAGAACTGCCCTACATTTGGGTGTGATTGCGTGCAGGCCGGTTGGGAGGACGTTTGCCAGCGTCGTCGGTCTGCGTTCGGCAGCGTCGATCTGGGTAATCACACCTGGATGCATGTCAGGTTGGGAGGAGACGTGAACACCTTCGACAACATCTGGCGTCGGATTGTTGGCAAGCCGCTGGACCCGCTCGATTCCCGGACCCGTCACGCCATCGCGGTCACGCCACTTCTGGCCTGGGTGGGGCTCGGTGCCGACGGCCTTTCATCGTCATGCTACGGGCCGGAAGAAGCTTTTCTGGCGCTCGGCCAGCACACCTCACTTGCATTGTTCCTCGCGCTGGCCACCGCCGCGACGGTCTTCATCATTGCACTCGGGTACAACCAGGTCATCCAGCTGTTTCCTACGGGGGGCGGCGGCTACCGGGTGGCGACCGCCTTGCTCGGCCCACACCCTGGCCTGGTTTCCGGCGCCGCGCTGCTGGTCGACTATGTACTGACCATTGCGACGTCGCTGGCGAGCGGCGCCGACGCGTTTTTCAGCTTGCTGCCGGTGGGCGCGCAGGCTTTCAAGCTCACGACCGAACTCACGCTGATCGTCCTGATGACGGGCCTCAACTTCCGTGGGATGCGCGAATCGATCATAGTGCTGCTGCCGATCTTCCTCGGCTTTGTCGCGCTGCATCTTGGCCTCATCGTGTACGGCGTGGCGGTGCATAGCGATCATCTGGCCGGCGTCGTTCCGGGCGCCGTCGGTGAAGCGCGCAGCATGTCGAATGTAGTCGGCCCGGTGGTGGTCGCGGCCCTGCTGATGCGCGCGTTCTCACTCGGCGGCGGCACGTACACGGGCCTCGAAGCCGTGTCGAACAACGTCAACATGCTGGCCGAGCCACGCGTGCCGAACGGCAGGACGACGATGTTCTATATGTCCACCTCGCTGGCCTTCACGGCAGGCGGCATCATCCTGCTGTACATGCTGTGGCATGCCCAGGCGGTGGAAGGCCAGACGCTCAATGCGGTGGTGTTCGGCAGCGTCATCGATCATCTCGGGCTCGGCTCCGCGTTTGCACGGCATGCGCTACTCGCCGCCGTGCTGGCCTTCGAGGCAGGGCTGCTGCTGGTCGGCGCGCAAACGGGCTTCCTCGACGGGCCTGCCGTGCTGTCGAACATGGCGTCCGACTCATGGGTGCCGCGCCATTTCCGCGACCTGTCCACCCGGCTTGTCAGACAGAACGGCATCGTCGTGATGGGTATCGCCAGCCTCGCGATCCTGCTCTGGACGCGCGGTGACGTTTCCATCCTGGTGGTGCTGTACAGCATCAACGTTTTCCTGACCTTCAGCCTTTCCCTGCTGGGCTTGTGCATTTACTGGTGGCGCCATCGGCGTGACGGGGAAAACTGGCTGACGCACTTCGCGCTATCCGCGCTAGGGCTATCGGTCACCAGCACCGTGCTGGTCATTACGCTGATCGAGAAGTTTACGGCGGGCGGCTGGCTGACGGTACTGGTGACCGGCGCAGTGGTCACGCTATGCATCGTCATCAAGCGGCACTACGGCGAAACCCGCGCCCTGATTGCCAGGGAGGACGCCCTCTTCACCGGCGCTGCGCCCGATCCCGGCGAGGCGGCCGCGTTGCTCAAAACGGACGCGTCGCAGCCGACCGCTGTCCTGCTCGTCGGCAGGCATCGCGGCGCCAGCATGCATGCGCTGTTGTGGGTGAACAGGCTGTTTCCAGACCACTTCAGGAACGTGATCTTTCTCGCGGTCGGCGAAGTGGACGCGCAAAGCTATGAAGGCTCCGAGCACCTGGAGCGTTTGCGGCAAACGATTACGGCGTCTCTCGAGTATTACGTCGCGCACTGCCGCCGGCATGGCATCGCCGCCGAATACCGGATCGCGTTCGGCACCGACCCTGTCGAAGAGTTCCTCAAGCTGGCGGAAGCCTCGATGGAGCAATTTCCGAACAGCGTCTGCTTCGCGAGCAAGCTGATTTTCAAGCGGGTGAATGTCCTGACTGCGTGGCTGCACAATCACACGCCGGTCGAGATCCAGACGCGCCTGCACCAGCAGGGCAAACAGATGGTGCTGCTGCCGATGAACGTCGGATGATTCAGTGAACCATCGTCACCGGCGTGACCGTCCGCCACGACAGCGCCGCGAGCATGGCCAGGCGCCGGAAGAAGCCCATGTGGCTGGCGTCGATCACCATGACGTCGGGCCGGGTCGTGGTTGCGTAGTCGGCGATCGCTTTCGTGCGGTGGCCGAAGACCCGTTTCCAGTGGTACGGCACGCCGGCTTCCTCGAGAATCCTGCGCGCGTCGACCATCGCCTTCAGCATTGCCTGCTCTTCCCGACGCACCAGTGAGCTTCGGGTGTGGAAGGCTGCCGCGCGCCCCTGGTCGACGGGTTCGAGGACTTCCAGCAATGCGACCTCGGCGACGCAACGCTCCAGAAACATAAATGTCGCGAAACGTGCCGCCTCGACCCGCTGAGCAGCTTGCGGGAGAACGGAGTGATCGACATGGCAATATTGAGCATCATTCGACGCTGGCACTATCGCGATAATGTCTCGCTACGCGGGATCGCCAAACGGCTTGGCGTTTCCAGCAACACGGTCAGGCGCTATATACGTGCCGGCACCGTAGTGCCCAGCTACCCGGAGGTAGCACAGCCCGAGTTCGTCATCGATGAAGTAGAAGTAGTAGTGCAGACACTTGCCCGTCTCGGGGCGCAGGTAGGTCTTGCCGCTGCCTTTGTCGTGCCACGGCTTGTAGCTCGGGCAGGCCTCCATCGCCGAGATGACGTGCACCAGCCCGGGTGCATCGCCACGCCCCTGCAGCACGCGTGCCACCAGATCTTCCTTGCGGATGTGGCTCTTGTTGACGTGCTCAATCTCGATGCCGGCGGCAGCGCAGACCTCTTGCGCGCGCACACGGATGCGTTCGCGCAGCGGTTCGGCGAACCTGGCGTAGTCGAATAGGCGAATGCCGTTGGCGTTCAGAAAACTCGTCATGCCCGCTGCGTAGCACGCGCCGGGCAGCGTGCCCGTGATCAGGATTCGGTCAAAGCACGACAGCACGCCGTACAGATTCGCCGCGTAACGCTCAATCAGATCGGCCTTCATGGCTCACTTCGTCATCGGATGGCTACGCAACACATCGTATTACCTGTTTGGTTCCGGCTCGTCCGGCTTAGGTAGATTCGCGTACCGGATGTTGCAGACGCTTTGTCCTGATCCCGCGCAGACGCCGTACTCACTCCCGCTGGGGCGTCAGTGACGCTACCAAGCGGGACAACTGTTCGAACTCTGGCGGCGACACTTACCACCAGTTCCAGGATGTAGAACGTTCGTCGACCCGTGGTGCCACTCGCGATTCCTTTTTCATTTTCATTGACCGCTGTCGCGGCCGAGCCGGGCCCTACATCCTGACTTAACGATTGGTTCGTCGCCAGCGAGAAAGACGGTCGCGCTCTGGCGCTTCATATGCGAGACAGAACTGTGAGCGGAGGCGCCGAGTCCTGAGCGGACGTCCTTAACGTTCTCAGTGCAACTCCCGACGTGTGTCGACCTGCAGCACAACAGCAGAACACTAGCTGTTCAGATCGACCCCGCGCGTTTCCGGTGCGAAAAATGTCGCAACGAACGTGATGCCCGCCAGAACCATGACATACAGCGCGATCGGCCAATAGGCACCGTGTGACCAGCCAATCAGAGCAGCGGCAATGAACGGGGCTACGCCTCCCGACGCGACGGCGGCGAATTCCTTGCTCACAGCAACACCTGTATACCGGAATCGCGCGCTGAACAACTCCGGAAAGTACGCTCCCTGGATACCGTACATCCCGAAAACGCCAACGCCTATCGCCAGAGCCATACTTACGATGATCAACAACGGATCCCTTGTCTCGAACAGCCAGAAGGCGGGAAAGGCCCAGGCACAGGTGAACAGCGCCGCAAGCCGGTACATCAAGCGACGTCCAAACCGATCCGACAACCAGCCCATCAGCGGAATCGTCACAATCGCCAAGCCTGCTGCAACCGTAATCCCGAGCGTTCCAATCGACTTGTCAACGAGCAGTATCTTCGTGAGATAACTGAGGGCGAACACCTGGTACAGATAGGATGAACCATTCTCCCCAACGCGTAGCCCGAATGCGACGAGCAGTGTTCGAGGCGACTCGGAAAGCAAGTCCCTCACCGGACGTTCGCTTACCTGGCCAGATCGGCGGATTTCCTGGAACACGGGACTCTCTTTCACCCGCATCCGGATAATGATGCCGGCGAACACCACCAGAGCACTAAACAGGAAGGGAATCCGCCAGCCGTACGACATGAACTCATCCTTCGGCAAGCGTTGTACAAGCGTGAACATCGCACCGGCAAGCAATATTCCAAGAATACAACCGGCGAATGGCAGGGCTGCATAGAAACCTCGCCGGGCTGGCGGCGCAAACTCCGACACAATCAGTGAAGCGCCCGCCTGCTCCGCTCCCGCGCCGAACCCCTGAAGCAGCCGTAGTGCCACAAGCAGCACGGTTGACCATACGCCCGCTGTTGCATACGTCGGCAACAATCCGATAAAAAACGTTGATCCGCCCATCAGCAGAACCGTAGCAACAAGTACGACTTTCCGTCCCAGTTTGTCGCCCAGCCATCCGAAGAATAACCCTCCAAAGGGACGTGCGAAGAAGCCCGCCGCATACGCGCCAAAGATGGCCAGGAGCCCGGCCGCCTTGCTTAGCCCAGGGAAAAACAGGTCAGCAAAAATCAAGGCAGATGCCGTTCCGTAAATGCTGAAGTCGTACCACTCCATTGCACTGCCGGCCGTGCTCGCCGCAATCACACGGCGAAGATCCGCCATACCGGTTGTCTGCGTTGCATGCGGGCTGGCAGCCACCAGGCCAATAGTGTCAGTTTTCATCAAGCCGTCTCCTCTACGATTTTTCTCTCAACATTCAAGCCCGCGTTGGCTCACCCAATTGCATGCGGCGTGGGCCGTGAGTACGACAGCACGCAATCGATGTGCGGAATTCCGAGGTGCCCGCACAAAGCTTCGATCACCAGTTCATGGTCTCTAACGTGATCCAGTCCGGATACCGACATGGCCCCCACGACACCCGCGTTGGCCACGCGAAGAGGTACACCCCCGCCGAATAGCGTGTAGTCCTGCCCGGACAACCCGCGCGATGAAAGCGACCACCCCTCGTGCCCGAACATCAGGCCTACCTCCAGAGAACTCCTCCCGAAGTGGAAGACAGTATTCTCCTTGCGGCGAATCCATTGACCGTTGTCTGCACAGCTTCCTTCCAGCGCGCAATAGAAGAGCGCATTGCGCGGATGAACCACACTCACCGCGACAGGAAGACCGCGACGGGAAGCGATATTCACAACGATCTCTCCAAGCTTGCGCGCGATTTCAGCGTTGAAAGCGGGCAACATTGTTCGCATCGCTTGTTGATCGAACGTCTCGTCCTTCAAACTCAAGACTCTATTCGGCATCTCACCCTCCCACCGCTTCATCTAGTCCGCAGCCATTTCCAGTTCATTGGGCGACGCCTGCCCGCACCTCCAGGAAGGCTTTCATTCGTTGCACGGCGAGTTCCGGTCTGATCAACACGCCACATGCGTCCGCCTTCCGGAACACTTCGGCGAAATGCAGCACCGACCGCGCCGACTCCATACCACCAGCCATCGAGAAATGGTCCTGGTGTCCGTTCAGCCATGCGAGGAAGACAACCCCCGCCTTGTAGTACTGCGTCGGCGAGCAAAAGATTTCACGCGAGAGCGCCACCGTGGACCGCATCGTGTTGTGGTAGCCCGCAATGTCATTTCTGGCCAACTGGTCCAGCGCTTTCGCCGCGACCGGGGCGATCGGGTCGAAAATGCCCAGCAAGGCGTGCGAGATGCCGGTGCTGTCGCCGGCAATCAGATCGCCGTAGTTGTAGTCGTCTCCGGTATACATCCGTACGCCATCCGGCAATTGCGCCCGAAGCTCGCGCTCGTATTCGGCATTTAGCAATGAAATCTTGATGCCTTCGATCTTGCCCGCGTGAAGGCGGATGATGTCGAGCACAGTTGCCATCGCGGCGCGGACGTCGCTGCTTCCCCAGTATCCGGCGAGTGAAGCGTCGAATGCTTCGCCAAGCCAGTGAAGCACGACCTTGTTGCGACTCTCGGCCAGTACAGCGTCGTACACGTCTTTGTAGTCATCAGGCGATCGGGCTGCGGCGCACAGTGCGCGACTCGCCATCATGATGGCACGCCCACCTGCGGCCTCCACGACTTCAAATTGCTCCTTGTATGCCTGAATCACCCCTGACAGGCTGTGCCGTTGTCGGTCGTCCAGATGGTCGGTACCCGCACCGCAGGCGAGGTCCGCTCCTGGGATAGTTCGTGCGTGCGAGATGCTTCGGCGAATGAGTTCGGAGGCCGCCTTCCAGCCCAGACCCATACCTCTTTGTGCGGTGTCCATGGCTTCGGCGACCTTGAAACCGAGGCCGTACAGATAGGTCCGAAACGCGAGCGTCCTGTCCCAATCGATCGCCGGCGCCCCCGACCACGGCTCATAGCCGAGCGCGGGATCAACAACGATATGAGCAGCGGCGTACGCCACGCGATTGAACTCGTATTTTGACTTCGGCGTGACATTCTCCTCCAGGGTGTCCAACGTATAGGGAGTCAATTCGCCACTACGGGTTGGCAGTTGGATTTTCATGGCTATCTCTCAGAAAGCGGTCGATGTCGGAATCGTGTTCGCGCCTCGTTCGGCACGCACTGCGTTTGGCGTCTGGATGCGGCCAAGAATATGATCGGCTGCCTTCTCCGCAATCATGATCGTCGGTGCATTGGTATTGCATGACGGAATGAGTGGCATCACGGAGGCATCGACGATGCGAAGTCCGTCAAGGCCAATCACGCGCAGGTCCGACGTCACGACGCTATGCTCGTCTTCGGGGCGCCCGATCCGGCACGTACCGACCGGATGGTGATCGGTCTTCGCATTGGCACACGCGTAGTCAAACAACTCGTCGTCCGTGTTGACGGTCGAGCCGGGCAAGACTTCCGTCTGTACAAAACGCTTCAAGGCCGGCTGATTCATTAATTCGCGGGCAAGGCGTAAGCCTTTGAGCGCTGCATCGCGGTCTTGCGGCTCCGACCAGTAGTTCGGGTCGATCAGCGGCGCTGTCGCAGGATCGGCACTTGCCAGACGTACGCTGCCGCGCGATTTAGGCCGAAGGTATGCAGTATTCAAGGTGACGCCGCCATGGCGAAGCTTCGCCATGCCCGCTTCGATTCCTGAACCCAGGCCGAGATGAAACTGGATGTCGGGCGATCGGGCGTGTGTCGCATCAATCCCGTCCGCGTACCAGAATCCACCCGTCTCGAACAGGCTCGAAGCAACCGGGCCCTTCTTCAGAAGCAGGTATTGGATGCCTGCCCACGCAGCATGCTGGAGTTTGTTGTACTTGTCGTAAGTGTGATCGCCCGTACATTCAGCGATGACAAACAGGTCGAGATGGTCCTGCAGGTTGGAGCCGACGCCCGGCATGTCATGCACGACACGTACACCCGTTGACCTCAAATGATCAGCCGGGCCGATGCCTGATTGCATCAGCAGCTTGGGGGATCCAATGGCCCCGGAAGACACAATTACCTCGCGCCTCGCGCGCACAACAACTGGCGTGCGGTCGGTTCCACTGACCAGTTCTACCCCGACTGCGCGCCCTCCTTCGACGATCACGCGCAGCGCCTGTGACTGTAATCCGACAGTGAGGTTAGGCCGCCCGCGGATCGGGTCGAGGAACCCGACGGATGCCGATGAGCGCCGCGCGTTGAACTGCGTCAGCTGATAGTAGCCGAGACCCTCCTGTTCATCGCCGTTGAAGTCGGCGTTAAAAGGCATGCCCATCTCCTGACCCGCCTGGAAGAATGCTTCGCAGATCGGCAGAGGACTGATCGGGTTCGACACGCCTAGCGGACCACCGTAGGCATGGTATTCATTTGCGAAGCGCTGATTGTTCTCCGATCGTTTGAAATAAGGCAGTACATCGCGGTAATTCCAGCCCGTTGCACCACCCATGCTCTCCCACTCGTCGTAGTCCGCTGGTGCGCCGCGCGTATAGATCTGGGCGTTGATCGACGAGCCGCCACCGATGACTTTCGCTTGAGTGAACCGCAAGACACGGTCCTTCAGATGCCTTTGAGGCACGGTATGCCAGCCCCATGAACCGATGCCTTTGGTCATCTTCGCAAAACCAGCGGGCATGTGGAAAAGCGGGTTCCGGTCGCCGCCGCCAGCCTCAAGCAGCAAAACCGTCACGGAAGGATCGGCGCTCAGGCGATTCGCCAGCACGCAACCGGCCGATCCTCCGCCCGTAATGATGTAGTCGTAGCTATCGGTCTTCATGCTGCTCACCTTCAAAAGGCAGAAATCGAGAGGCCACCGTCAACCTGGAGCACGCTGCCTGTGGCGAACTGCAACGCGCCGCCCGCAAGCTGGCCGACCGCCTTCGCGACATCGCCAGCCTCGCCCCAACGGTTCATGGGAACGAGCCCCTCCTTGAAACGCGCCTCATACTTCTGCGCAACCACTTCGGTCATTGGCGTCCGGATAACTCCAGGCCGCACCTCGAACACCGGGATGCCTGCACGAGCAAGGCGAAGTGCGAACAGCTTGGTCATCATCGGCAATGCTGACTTCGAAAGGCAATACTCTGCCCTCTCAGGGGACGCCATCGTGGCTGATACCGACGAGACCGTGATAATCGCGCGGGGGCGATCTGACTCGGCGCTCAACATCTGGCGAGCAACCGCCTGAGTCATGAAGAAGGTCCCGCGCAGATTCACTCCAAGCACGGTGTCGAACGCCTCGGGGCCCACATCCAGCAGATCACCGCGAGCGGGCGAGCCGATTCCCGCGTTGTTCACCAGGCAATCCAGATTGCCGCACCACGCCAGCACACCTTCGAGCACTCGCGTGTGGGACGCCACGTCCTGTATATTCGCCTGGACAAAGAGAGACCGCCGTCCCTGGTCCTCGATCGCCCGTAGCGTCAGAACTGTCTCTTCGTCATCGACCACGTCCGTAATGGCCACGTCGTAGCCGCGCGAGGCCAACTCGACAGCGATCGCGCGCCCGATTCCGCGGCGCCCACCCGTGACGAGCGCTGCGAGAGGTTGCTTTGCATCATCAGGCATGTCGGCCTCCGTCAATAGCGTGGTCTCCGCTAGCCGTGCGGCTGCGCGTCAGCTCCGAACGAAGGTGTTCTCCGACCCGTAGAGCCTGGGCTGCTACTGTCAGTGCCGGATTGACGGCAGCAGACGAGGGAAAAAAGCTCGCATCAACGACGTACAGGTTCTGGTGGTCATAAGCCTTGCAGAACGGATCGAGTGGCGCGGACCCAGCCTCACTGCCAAACCGGACCGTCCCACACTGATGGGACGGCGTGTCCTCCCCAAAGCGTCTGCTGACCACCAGCGGATAGCCCGCGTCCTTGAGCAGACGCTTCGCTTTCTGAACGAAGCGTTCATGAGGTTTGAGATTGGTGCGATTCCACGTCAGCTGGATCTCACCGGACGGCGTTAGCTCTACGCGACTATCTGCGCTCGGCAAGTCTTCCGACATCGCGTAAAGATCGACACTGTGACGGCTGATGTATTCCAGAACCTTCCTCGGCACATACGGAAGCGCGCCACGAAGCATGGGTTCACGGATCTTCCCCAGCATTTGCAGATTGCCCAGCGGCCACCGGTCGTGCACACCGCCAAAGTAAAAGTCGTTGACCGAAAGCGTCTTCGGAAAACGGGTGTCGTTGACCGTCCTCGGGTCGATTGCCAGAATCGCGGTGCAGTTATGGTTCATGTAGTACCGCCCGACTGCTCCGGACGTGTTCGCAAGCCCTTTCGGAAATTTGTCGTTAGCCGAGGCGAGTAACAGAACGGCGCTATTGATCGCCCCTGCCGACAGCACAAACGTGTCCCCAGTGATGGTAAGCGGACCATCCCGCGTCTCAACCTCGACACCCGAAATCTTTCGCCCTGTCGGGTCGGTCACAAGTCGTGTCGCGCGTGCGCCCGTCAGCAGGGACACGCCTCCCTTTTTCAGCGCGGGGCGCAACAGGCAAATCTCGGCGTCTCCTTTCGCGTCAATGCGGCAAGGAAAAGCGTCACATGTGCCACAGCGCACGCACGTGCCGCCGTCGCCAAAATTGACCGAAGCCGGCATAAAGAACGGATGCAGGCCCTGCTCTCGAAGCTTCTCCCGGAGCCTGCCGATCACAGGTTCGTCAGGTATCGGTCCATGACGATAATTGACGGATCTCGGAGGCTCGGCAGGATCCTGACCAGCGGACCCTCTCACGCCGAAGAGCTCCTCGGCCAGGTCGTAGTATTTTTCGAGGTCCCGGTACGCGATGGGCCACGCGGGCGACACGCCTTCCTCATGGGCGAGTTCTTCGAAGTCGGCTTCACGCAGCCGGAACATGGCGGTACCGAAGAACTTCGTATGTCCGCCGACAAAGTAGTACTGGCCAGGACGATAGCGCTCGCCAGCGCCGTTGAGCCACGTGTCGCGCGTGCGATACCGGAGCTGGCCGAATACGGCTTCCGCGTCCCAGTTCTGCAATTCGCGGGGAAGATTGTCGCCCCGCTCGATCACAACGACACTGGCACCCGTACCCGCCAGCTGCAGGGCAATCGCGCTGCCGCCGACGCCCGAACCAACGATGACGACATCGGCATGCATCACGCTATCCTTTCTTCCGTTTGCGCATCGAAGAGGACCAGCTTCGACAGATCGACCCGCAGGTTGCAGTGCTCGCCCGGGCTATGCGGAATGTCGGCGCCAAGCCGGGCCGCGATTTCGACCCCGCCCATTTCAAGCGCCGCCAGCGTGTCTGGTCCCGTGGGCTCCATGACCAGCACCTTTACCGCTACCTCGCGTACCGCATCCGGGACCCGCGAGGATTCCACACCGATCGCTTCTGGGCGAAGGCCGGCAATCACCTTCTTGCCCGCGTATCGCGCGACCGCGGCGGGCTGGGCCGGCAGATCAAGGCTAACCGCTGCACTGCCCTCGCCCATCGTCAGAACGAGTGTGTCGTTCCGGGTTGTGAGCACGGCCGGAATGAGGTTCATCGACGGCGAGCCCATAAATGTTGCGACAAAGGTATTGGCCGGCGTACTGTAGATCTCCGCTGGCGTGCCGAACTGCTGGATCACGCCCCCCTTCATCACCGCAATCCGGGTCGCAAGTGTCATCGCTTCGATCTGGTCGTGAGTCACGTACACGATCGTTGCGCCGAGCCGTTGATGCAGTTTCTTGATTTCGGTGCGCATGTCAACGCGCAGTTTTGCATCAAGATTGGACAGCGGCTCGTCGAACAGGAAGATTTTTGGATCCCGCACCAGTGCCCGCCCCATGGCGACACGCTGCCGTTGACCGCCCGAGAGCTGGCCCGGGCGGCGCTTGATCAGATGCTCGATCTGAAGCAGCCTTGCAGCGTCCGCGACGGCCTTATCCCGCTCGACTTTCGAGACTTTGCGCATCTCGAGACCAAAGCTGATGTTCTGGCCGACCGTCATGTTCGGATACAGCGCATAGCTCTGAAAGACCATCGCGATATCCCGCTCGCTGGGATGCAGGTCGTTGACCCGGTCGCTGTCGATCCGGATCTCTCCACCGGAGATAGTGTCAAGTCCCGCGATCAGCGACAGCAGGGTCGATTTTCCGCAACCGGACGGCCCGACAAGAACAAGGAAATCGCCATCCGTCACATCGATGTTGATGTTCTTCAGGATTTCCGTCGGGCCGTAGGCCTTGCGGACATTTGAAATATGCAGAGAAGCCATTTCCTTACCCCTTTACCGAACCGGCCATCATGCCGCGCACGAAATAGCGGCCGCCGATCACATAGACCACAAGAGTGGGCAGCGCGGTAATTACCGCGGCTGCCATCTGAACGTTGTATTCACGCACGCCCGTCGACGTATTCACGATGTTGTTCAGTGCGACCGTAATAGGCGCCGTGCTGCCCGTCGTGAACGAAGCACCAAAGAGAAAGTCGTTCCAGATATTGGTGAACTGCCAGATGACTGTAACGGTGATGATGGCGCCGGAACACGGCAACAGGATGCGCAGGAATATCCTGAAAAAGCGCGCTCCATCGATCATCGCGGCCTTCACCAGTTCATCGGGAAACGCGACATAGAAGTTACGGAAGTACAGCGTCGTAAAGCACAGACCGTAGACAATGTGCACGAAGACAAGACCCGTAATGGACTGTGCGAGCCCGATTTTCCCGAGGAAGGCGGCCATTGGAATGAGCACGATCTGGAACGGGATGAAGCATCCGAACAGTACGAGTCCAAACAGGATGTTGTCGCCCTTGAATCTCCATTTGGTCAGCACGTACCCGTTGAGCGCACCAAGGAAGGTGGAAATCGCAACGGCGGATATGACCATCCGCGTCGAGTTCCAGAAAAACCCCTTCACGCCGGAACAATCGAGACCAACGCACGCTTCCCCCCAGGCTTTGATCCATGGCTCCAGTGTCCACGCATGCGGCAACGCGAGAATGTTTCCGCTGTACACCTCCGGAAGAGGTTTGAACGACGTGAGCATCATTACCGCGAGCGGGATCAGATAGACGACGGCGAAAACCGCCAGCAGTCCATAGATCACGATCCTAGATACGTAGTTATGCTTACCCATCACCATTTGCGGCGAGTCCCAGCCTTTTTTCAACATGACGATCTCCTGTGTCGATCGGAGTTAGCGCTTCAGCGCTTACTCCGATCCCATGCACCAGCTGGATTAATGCGAGCCGCTGCCGCTGCGCGGACGAAGCTCCGAATAGAGATACGGGACCATGATCGCCGCGACCGTGCACAGCATCATCACCGCACTCGCCGCCCCCATACCCAGTTCGTTTCGCGTGAAGGTGAACGAATACATGAACGTCGAGGGCAATTCCGTCGAATAGCCAGGACCGGCGCCAGTCAAGGCCACCACCAGTTCATAGCTCTTGACCGCGAGGTGAACGAGGATGACAAATGCGGAAACGAAGGCCGGACGCAGTTGCGGAATGATGATGCGTCGATAAATTGCCGGCATTCTTGCTCCATCGATCGAAGCAGCCTTGACCATATCCTGATCGATACCCCGCAGGCCTGCGAGGAACATCGTCATGACGAAGCCGGACGCCTGCCACACCGCAGCGATGACGACGGTGTAAATTGCCATTCGATCATCGATGATCCAGTCGAACCTGAAACTGGTCCAACCCCAGTCGTGGAAAAGCTTTGTCAGCCCGAGACCAGGATTCAGTATCCATTTCCAGGCTGTGCCCGTTACGATGAAGGAGATCGCCATGGGATAAAGGAAGATCGCACGCAGCCCGCCTTCCGCCCTGATGCGCTGATCCAGAAGGATGGCGAGGCCCAGCCCGATCCCCATGCACAGGACGACATACAGCGATGCATAGATTCCCAGGTTGGCGACCGCAACGTGCCAGCGCGGATGTGCCCAGACGCGCCCATACTGCATCAGGCCGCCCCAGTGCAGATTGGCAAAGGCGCGTGAGCGCGTAAACGACAGGACAGTGGTCCAGACGATAAAACCGTAGACGAAGATCAGCGTCGTAATCAGCGTGGGCGACAACACAAGCTTTGGCAATATCTGCTCGAACCGGTTTCGCAGGCTTGACCGGCGTTTGTCGTGAAGATGGGATTCGTCCACAGTGCCTCGCGATGAGGCATGGGCGGTCCGGTGTGTAGTGTGCATAGCAACCACCTCTACTTCGGGAGCATCGGGTCTTCGCAGGGACACTCTCGCGCCCCCGTGAGCTCTAGGACGGTGTACGGCCTACTTGGCGTTGTTGACAGCGTCGACCAGCTGTTTCACCGCGTCGGCAGATGACTCATTGGAGTTGAAGAAATGCGTGACGACGTCATAGACGGCGTTCTTAGGCCCATCGGGCATCGCGTGTCCGTGCGCGAAGCTGCCCACCATCGTGCCGCTCTTCAGCGCAGAGCGAAGATCAGCCATCGATTTCTGGCCGCACTCGTCGAAGCCATCGGAAGGCACATCGAGACGCGCCGGAATCGCGCCCTTGATCTGGTTGAATTTCGCCTGCACGCCCTTGTCCATCACGGTCGACGCGAACGCGTATTCACCAGGCAGGCTGGCGTCGCTCTTTTTGAACGTCGCAAACTGATCAGTATTGAAGATGAAGTCGCCCTGGGTGCCGGGGTATTGGAAGCACAGGTAGTCGACATTGGCCTTCTTGCCAGCGTTCACGAACTCGCCCTTCGCCCAGTCGCCCATGATCTGCATCGCGGCCTTGTCGTTGATGACCATCGATGTTGCGAGGTTCCAGTCACGCCCCGGGAAATTCGGATCGACCATACCGCGCAGCGCGCGCATCTGGTCAAATGCCTTTTCCATCGTCTTGGAACCGAGCGCGGCAGGATCAAGCTTGACGAGCGCCTGGGTATAGAATTTCGGGCCGCCGGCAGACATGACGGCGCTATCGAAAATCGTTGCTTCCTGCCATGGCTGCCCGCCGTGGGCGAGCGGAGTATAGCCAGCCTTGCGGATCAAGGCGGCATCGGCAACCAGTTGGTCGAACGTCTGCGGCGGAGTCAGATGCAGCTGGTCGAAGATCTTCTTGTTCGCCCAGATCCAGTTGGTCCGGTGAATATCAACCGGCACCGCTACCCAATGACCATCGACCTTCGAGAAACGTTGAATCGGACCCGGCACGAGCTTGTCCCATCCTTCTTTTGCCGCGATCGGATCGAGATTGGCGAGATAATCCTGCGACGCGTATTCAGGAATGGTAAAGCCGAGCATCTGGATGGCGTCAGGCGGATTGCCGGATGCTACGCGAGCTTTCAGTACCGTGCGCGCTGCTTCGCCACCGCCCCCTGCAATCGGCGCGTCCTTCCAGGCGTATCCGCGCTGCTTCAGACCGTCCTTTAATACCTCCAGCGCACGGGCTTCGCCGCCCGAGGTCCACCAGTGCATCACTTCGACGGTTTTGGTGTCAGCCGCCGATGCCATGCCGCTGCCACCGACGGCGAGGGCTGCCACGAGTGCAAAAAGTGACTTCTTCAACATGTCTCACTCCAGATGGGTTGCTCTCTCTGATGGAGAGGGTTTTTCAGTTTTTTCCGGGCGGACGCTTCCGCCCGAGGCTTATTTCTTACCTGCTATTTCTTCGCCGGCAGCCAAAGGTTCTTGCGTTCTCCGATATGCAGTTGAATCGTCTTCGTCTCCGTATAGTCTTCGACCGCCTGCTTGCCGAGTTCGCGGCCGACGCCGCTCGACTTGAATCCACCAAACGGGAGTTCCGGATATCCGTCGAGGAAGGTGTTCACCCAGATCGTCCCTGCGTCGACACCGCGTGCGACCTTCAGGCAGGTATCGATATCGCTGCTCCACACAGCGGCCGACAAGCCGTACGCAGTGTCGTTTGCGATTTCGATGGCATGATCAAGATCGCGGAAAGCGATGACACTCAAGACAGGGCCGAAAATTTCCTCTCTTGCGACACCCATGTCTGCCGTGACATCGGTCAGGACGGTCGGCTGCAGATAAAGGCCCTTAGCACTTGCGTAACGCCCGCCGCCAAGACGCACCTTCGCGCCTGCCGAGACACCGGTCTCGATATGACCAAGGATGTCGTTCATTTGCTGTTCGCTGACGATCGCGCCGACCTTCGCATCGGGATGAAGCGGATCGCCGACAGGCACTTCGCGGGCACGCTCGATGACAGAAGCGGCAAACCGCTCCACGATGGACTCATGCACGAGAACCCGGCTACCGCTGTTGCAGCATTCGCCGGCGTTGAAGTACACGCCGAATACGACCGCGTCGACCATTGCGTCCCAGTCGCAGTCCGGGAAAACGATCTGAGGATTCTTGCCACCCAGTTCCAGTGCGACTTTCTTGAGTTTCTTTGAGGCCACCCCAGCTAGCATGGACCCGACATGGGTCGAACCCGTGAACGAGAGCATGTCGACCCGCGGACTTTCAGCGAGAGGCTGGCCGACGCGCGAGCCCTTGCCCGTCACGACATTCGCGACCCCGGCAAGCACGCCTGCCTTTTCAAGAATCTCCATCAACATGACGGTCGTGCCGGACGTCAGCTCGCTGGGCTTGATCACGCATGTGCAGCCCGCTGCCATCGCGAATGGCAGTTTCTGGCACAAAATCCACAGTGGAAAATTCCACGGCGTGATGATGCCGACCACCCCGATCGGCTGACGCAACACCAATCCAAGCATGTCTTCACCCAAGGTGTTGTAGGCGTCACCGCTAGTGGTGCGGGCGAGGCTCGCGGCGTACTGCCACAGATCGACGCAACCGGCGACCTCCGCGCGCGCCTGGATGAGTGGCTTTCCGTTCTCCAGCGATTCGATCAGCGCAAGACGCTCAATCTGGGCCTGGATGCCATCCGCGATCGCCAGCAGCACGCGGGCACGCTCCGCTCCCTTCATCTTTGGCCAGGGGCCGTGATGAAATGCACGATGGGCCGCGTCGATTGCCGCGTCGACGTCCTCGGGTGTCGCCACGGCATAGGTGCTGACGAGCTCGCCGTGAGCCGGACTGAGCCGCTCGACACGTTCGCCGCCACCAGCCTCGCACCACTGCCCGTCGATGTAGAGACGACCGTGATACACGTCAAAGTCAGTCTTATGAGACGCCACAAGCAAGGGCGCCAGTTCCGGATTCATGTTTGCAGTCGTCATGTCAGTTACCCTCAAAGTTCGCCGGCCGCTTTTCGCGAAAGCTCAGCATTCCCTCACGCGCATCCGCGGTGGTTGCCGCCAATGCACCCGCCATCGCCTCGAGGGTGGCCGCAGCACCCTCGCCATTTGCCGCGTTCACCAGTTGCTTGGTCAGTTGCACCGACACAGGTGCAAGACGTGCGATCTGTTCGGCCATCTCCAGCGCGGCGTTCAATGCACCGGCCGCCGACGCAACCTCGTCGATCAGACCGATCTCGTGAGCGCGCGCGGCGTCGATACGTCTGCCGGTGAGCGCGAGCATCTTGACCTTGCTCGCCCCAATGACCGAGACAAGCCGTTGTGTACCGGACCAGCCCGGACATGTCGCTATACCCGCCTCTGGGAGCGCGAAGGTCGCGGCAGGGTCTGCAATCCGGATGTCCGCCACCGCGGCAAGCTCCAGGCCGCCTCCGAGTGCGTGCCCATTGATAGCGGCGATGACCGGCACACGAAGCGCAGCCCAACGATCAAAGATCCTGTGTCCGCGCGGTACCCACTGACGCCACATATCAAGTGGCGCCAGCGCGGACCATTCATTGATATCCGCACCCACGCAGAAAGCCTTGGTTCCCGAACCAGTCAGGACCACGGCACGCACATCGGTCCACGTATCAAGCTTCGCGGCGACCGCCTCCAGACGCATCAGCATCGGTGGGGTCAAGGCATTGAGCTTCTCTGGGCGATTCAACGTGACAACTGCGACTGCGCCACTGCGCTCGAACTGGATTCCATCGATATCAGCCACGACGTGCCTCCCTGAGTTGCAGACCGTACGGCGATTCGCTGAAAATCGCAGCATTCATGGTCTTCAGATCCGGCGAAACAATCAAAGGAAAGTCCGCCTGCTCAAGCACGTCCCTGTTCAGGTCGATGCCGGGCGCCACCTCGATCACTTCAAGACCTTCCTTCGTGAGCTGCAGCACACACCGTTCAGTCACATACAGCACCTGCTGACCACGCTGCTGCGCCATGCGGCCGCTGAACGTGACGTGGTCGACGTCGCCGATGAACTTCTTCGATTTGCCCTCCTGAAGGATCGTCAGTCGTCCGTGACCTACCTCCAGCTTCGCGCCGGCTGTGAAAAAGCCCGAGAAGACGAGCTTCTTCGCGTGCGTCGTAATGTCGATGAAGCCGCCACATCCGGCAGTCAGGTACGGCTTGCTGGGCAGCTTCGACACGTTCACGTGGCCGTTGCGGTCGATCTGCAGGAACGACAGCAGCGAAACATCGAAGCCGCCTCCCTGGAAGTAGATGAACTGCGAAGGCGACGGCATGATCGCGTCGGCGTTTGCCGAACAACCGAAGGCGAAGCCGAGCAACGGCATACCGCCCACCGCGCCCTGCTCGATAGCCCACGTCACCCGGCCGTTGAGTCCTTCTTCAAGGAGAATGCGCGGAACGTTGGCCGAAATGCCAAAGCCGAGATTCACGGCGTCTCCGTCCGCGATTTCCATCGCCGCGCGACGGGCAATCACCTTTTCTGCGTTCCAGTCGGCAAATGCAAATTCGCTGTCCGGAACCTTGATTTCGCCGCTGATCTCCGGGTCGTATTCGATCTGCGTCGTCTGTTTCTGCTCGGGGTCCACGACCACGTAGTCAACGAGGTTGCACGGAATGTGCACCTGCTGCGTACCGAGCGACCCTGCCTTCACGACTCGCTTGACCTGGGCGATGACAATGCCGCCGTTATTGCGCACCGCAAGCGCCTGGTCGCGGCCGCCAAGCAGCGCGCCTTCGTGCTCGTAAGACAGGTTGCCCCGCTCATCCGCTGTGGTTGCACGCACGATAGCGACGCGCGGCACGATATTCGGAAAGAAGAGCCACTCCTCGCCCGCGAACGTGACCTTGTTCACAATCGGCTCGGATTCCGAAAGACTGTTCATTGCGCCGCCCTGCCGGTCCGGATCGACAAAGGTGTCGAGCCCTACCTTGGTGAGGACACCAGGGCGCTTCGCAGCCGCGTCCCGATGCATGTCAAACATCACACCGCTCGGCAGGTTGTATGCCCGGATTTCGTTGTCGACCACCATCCGCCAGATGTCGGGCATCGGAAGGCTCGATGGGCCACTGGGAAACGAACCGGCGATGATCGACTTGATAAGCCCGTGCTTCGCCAGATGATCGATGCCTTTGACGCCATACATGTCGCCAGCTGCTATCGGATGCAGCAGCGACAGTTGTCGAGGATGGCCTTCGGTTTCAAAGCGCGTCCCGATCGCCGCCAGCATGGCGTCGGGGCAGCCAAGGCCACTAGACGAACTGACGGTCACAACGTCACCATCGTTGATCAGGCCTGCGGCAGTCGCCATCGAAATAACTTTGCTGGAACCCACAATAGATCTCCTCAAACTGACTCAGCGCGCGAACTGCTGCGGGACGGCTACGTGTGCACCGGTTGAAGCCGACTCTTCAAGCGCAAGCGCGGTGACCAGGGACCGGTATCCGTCCCGACCGGTCGCTGCGGGATCCTCACCGAGGAGAACAGCGCGATGGAACTGGGCGACTGCGGTGACATAAAGGTCCTGGTGGACGACCTCGATGATTTCGAAACCAGCTGCTGAACGCAGCTCGATTTCCCCGACCGCGCGCTGGGTCATCACGTCACGTGCGATGAGCGAGCCTTCGGTCCCGTGGACCTCGAGGCCGGTCGGCGCGTACGGCACGGTGAACGCGTCGTGAATCTGGGCAAGCACTCCATTACTGAACCGGATGATTCCCATCACGCCGTCGGCGAGGCCCCGGGTACCCATGCTTCCCGCCGAGGTCATCGCGCTCACTTCGACGGGTTCTGCATCCAGAATGAAGCGAAGCGTGTCGGCGTCATGCACGGAGATGTCGAGCACGACTCCGCCGCCCGCATCAGGGCGCTCGATTCGCCAGCCGCGGAGGTGCGGCGGTAGCGAGACCGCGTGGAAGACTCGCACGTAAAGCGGCGTGCCGACCGCACCGGAACGGATGAGTTCTCGCAGACGGCGGTGTGTCGCCGCGCACCGCAGGTGATGGTTCGTGCCAAGGACGACCTGATGGGCGGCGCACACTTCAATCATCTGGTGCGCCTCAGCCTCTGAGAGCGCGAGGGGCTTTTCGCAGAGCACGTGTTTGCCGGCGGCAGCGGCCGCCAGAACTTGAGGCAGGTGTTTTTCGTTCGTGCTGCTGATGTAGACGGCGTCGATGTCGCGATCGGCGAGGATCTCATCAAGGCCTGTGGTCGGCTTCGAAATCTGATGCTTGTCGGCAAACTCGCGGGCGCGCCCGGCGCTGCCACTGACGACCGCTTCGATCGTGCCGTCCGGCTGCGACCGGATCGCGTTGACCATCCATTCGTCTGCTATGGTGCTGGCGCCGACCAGCGCCCAGCGAATATTAGTAGCCATTGCCTCTCTCCATTGGAACGTTCCAACTCGCGTTTATTGGATCGTTCCAACAAACTGTAGTAGACTGGTTTCACCGTGTCAAACACTTTTTGGAACGTTCCAATTGTGCAAAGCAACATGAAAACCGTTCCGACGATTCAGGACATTGCAGCGGCTGCGGGCGTATCCAAGTCGACAGTCTCGCTGGTCCTTCAGCAGAGCCCAAAAATCAAGGCGGAGACGGCCGACAAGGTTCGGGCGGCGGCACAACTCCTCGGGTACGTCTACAACCGCGGCGCAGCAAATCTGCGCGGAACCCGAAGTACCATCGTCGGCATGGTCATTAATGACCTTACCAACCCCTTCTTCGTCGAGTTGCTCGTCGCCATTGAGCGGGGGCTCGCGCAGGCCGGATACACGACGCTGATGGCGCACACTGCCGAAAACGTCGCGACCCAGACTCGTGTTCTGCAATCGATGCGTGAGCAGAATGTGGCCGGCCTGATCATGTCTCCTGCGTTGGGAACATCTGAGCAACTGCCGGATGAGATCAGATCCTGGGGAATTCCGCTTGTCCTTGTCATGCGACCAATGGGCACGGATGTCGACACGGTCGGAGTCGACAACAGTTTTGGATTCGCTCTCGCGACGGAACATCTGATTGCTCAGGGCCACACACGTATCGCCTTCGCTGGCAATCGAAGCGGCTATGCAGTTGCGAACCAGCGCAGGCAGGGCTATCTCGCGACGATGGCCAGTCATGCCCTGCCTGTCTCCGACGAGTGGATCATCGACGTCGAACTGACACCCGAGGGCGGTCGTCAGGCAGTTCGCTCCATCTTCGAGATGCGGCCTCGACCGACGGCAGTGCTCTGCTACAACGACCAGGTGGCGTTTGGCGTATTGCATGAACTGGACCGGATGGGCAAACGTGCGGGCAAGGCGCTCGCGGTCGTCGGCTGTGACAATGTGATAGCAGCGGAACATACCAATCCACCGCTCACTACCCTTTCCGCCGGAGCGGACAAACTTGGCACGATCGCGAGTGAGACGCTGCTGGCCAGGCTTGATCCATCGGCGGACGGAAAAGAACCACCCGTGCAGTACTTCGCCATTCCGCAGCTAGTCGTCAGGGAGTCAAGCGTGGGCTCCACGCGGCGGCACCCGCATCTTTCCATTGATGCCACCCGCACGGAACGTCGCGTAGCGGGCCAGCGGCAATAAACTTCTATTTACTCGCGCGTCAGCCCGCGTGACTGGCTTGATCATCGCGCGGCGTCTCGCCAACGCGAACTGATCCGGCTACCCATCACGAATCAGTGGGTAGCCGTGCAGACCGCCCCGCCCGGCAACGGCGTTTCAGAGGGCGAAGCCCATCTGCTCCTTGCCGAGTTGAGTCAGGTCTTCTTCCACAGCCCTGCCGGCAAAGTCAACTTCGAACTGGTCCGCGGGGAAATCCGGCGGGCTCTCCCCCTTGAGGAAGGTGGGCAACTGGCGTTTAAGGTATGCGTCGTTCTTTGCACACGCAGGCGCAGCCGATATGTACATGACGTTGCTGTAGCCCTTTCCACGATGGGCATCTTCGACCGCGTGAATCACGTCGCTATGCCAGAAGACGGTGTCCCCTGCCTGCATCTGCGGGATCGAAGATAAGGCCTCGTGCAGCAGACCGTGCCACTCCGGCTTGATCGAAAGCGCGCGCCCGGGCAAGGCGCCGCACAGATCGTCGTCCGGCACGTCGTCCTGAAGAGCGCGCAATAATATGTACATCATCGCGTTCGCGATCGGCACGAGTTGGAGCGTGCCGTCTCCCGGACCTTGCGGAGTGAGCGCCGTCCAGCCCTGGAAAGTGCGGAACATCGAACAGACAGTGGGAGACGGAATCTCTCTCGCCTCGGGGCGATACGCGGCATCGAACGCGTCGTATTGGCGCCAGTCGCCACTAAACACGTGTCGATAGACACACCGGAAATTGTCGTCAAGCCAACGTTCGACCGATCCACCGTCACAATGGGCAGACAGTCCGAGCGACTCTGAGCCGGGGGGGCGACGGCGCAGCCGGTCCGCGTACATCGGAACGCGGTCCGGATCGAAATGAACGCGCCCTTCGCTGTCGTGTTTCCAGAGGCGGTTCAGAAAGACGCGCGTCTGAGTGAGTTCGGGCGCCTGGCGCGCCTCGACCTGAGGCCTCGACCAGTAAATGCCGTAGATCTGAGGCTTGCTCGAAGCGAGGTTGCCGAAGTACTTGTCCTCTGCACGATGCGCGAGTTTTTCGTCGAGCCCATTGGACTTGACATATTCGGCGACCTCCACGTCCCACCGTTCAGCGCGCTCGCGGCTGAACACACCCCGGACGACGCAGGCCCCTCGATCCTTGATCGATGCGATCTGGCCGTCGCTCACCCGGTCAGCCGCGATATCCGCATACTGGATTTCAGGAATGACAGACTCACCACGGGCGCGCTGCTCCACGATGGTAGCGACCTTGCGCTGAATTTCAGCTTCGACCTCCTGGAATACTTCCTTATAGTTGGGAAGGCCGGCGCGCAACTGCTTTTTAACCGCCCCAATAGCAGTCGGCAAATCGTCGATGTGAAGGGATTCCATGGTGGCGTCTCCTGGTGTTCTCTGATGACTGAAGCTTAGCCTGAGCCAGGACTGAAGAGTGATACAATATGGTCAATTTCTTCGTGATTCCGGCCATGAAACCTCTATACGAACATGTTGAGATGAGCGCCGGATGCTCCGTGCGGGTTTATCACCGGAAGCTTCCGCGTATTCCGTTCGAATGGCACCATCACCCGGAATATGAGCTCACCTTGACGATGAATAGCCGCGGAAAGCGCTATATCGGTGACTCGATCGAGGGGTACGAGGGCGATGACCTGGTGCTCGTTCCGCCAGACTTGCCCCATACCTGGTCATCAAACCGTTCGATTGACGACAGTGCCCCGCAGGTCGCTATCGTCATCTGGTTCGAAGGCGACTGGGCGCGACGACTCGCAGATTGCTGCCCCGAGTACGAACCACTTCATCGGCTTCTAAGGCGCGCTGCCTGCGGCCTTGCATTCAGAGCAGAAGCCGGCGCAACGGTAAGAAGCCGGCTCGACGGTCTTTTGTCAGCGTCTCCAAGGGAGAGACTCAGCGTTGCTCTGGACATCCTGTGCCTATTGGCGGATGAAGAAGCACAGCCACTCGCGTCCGCCAGCGCGTTCGATCAGAGCAACGTGGGGCGGCCTTCCGGCCACGAGCCCGAGCGGATAAATCGCGCGCTAGCGGTTATCGAGACGCGATTTGCCGAGCGGCTGACACTCACGGAACTAGCCGCCGCCGCGACCCTTTCAGAGCGCACACTCAATCGATATTTTGTTCAGCATATCGGCGAAAGTGTTGGGAAGTATGTGAGCCGTGTGCGAATAGGTCACGCATGTCGAATGCTCGTAGACACCTCATGGCCCGTGTCGGTTATCGCTGCGCATTCAGGATTTCCCAACGTTGCCAATTTCAACCGTCAATTTCGCTCGCTGAAAGAGACGACTCCCGCCGCCTATCGGAAAGAGTTTGCTGGTAAGCCCAGACATCAACTGAATGCCCCGTTGACACTGGAGGCAAGATCGCCGTCCTTGGACGGCTCATGACACGCTGCTTTCATTGGCTCATAGACTGCCAAGAGGACGTACACAACCGACTTTGAATGGGCTTCGAAGTCCTCCCTCAGCTTGATCTCTTCGCTGCCTCGGCGGAGCGGTGTGCGAGCACCCTGACCTCCCCGGCCACCGCTGCAAAGCCGCGTCCTTGCGTCCTTGAGTACCCGCTCGCGCCGGCGCGTTGCCCGTGGCGATTTCATGGCTCATGCTGACCACGCCTTTAGCTGCGTCGTGGACCTGACCGACACTCCCGGCGAGTGTGTCCCTCATCCGCGCAACAGTCGCCATCACGCTGCCCGTGTCGCCAGCACGCAGGTCAGCGCGCCGCAACAAATCGCCATGCCGGATCGCGTCGGCGAATTCGATTAGCTCGCAAGGATCGGCGCCGAGCTACTGGACGATATTGCGCACAACGACGACGAACGCGACGCCGACACCGATCGCACAAGCCACCAAGGTCGACCCGACCATCATCAACCGGAAATCGGTACTGACCTGGCGAGCCTCTGCGCCGCCCTGCCGGTTTAGCGTTTCCCGAAAATCGATCAGTTGATTGATTGCCGCGAGCCACTCGATGAATGCAGGCCGCGCATTTTCCATGCAATACCTTGCGTGCCCCGTCCCTATCACCCGCCGTTTGCCGCGCGATCACCTCGTCGATGAGCGGCGAGGCCTTGCTGCGCGCATCGACAATACGCGCATAGATCGCGCGTTCAGTCGCTGTGATGTCGTTGTGTTGAGCATAAATCGCCGCCAGCGGTTTCTCCGAGTCCTCGTAATCCGAGGCCAGTTGCTGAATATGTGCAACGACGGACGGAAGCTCATTGCGCGATACGATTGTGACGTCGCGCACGGCGATCGACGTCGAGCCGTGCCCGTTGCGAAGATGCCGACGCCTGACAACGGGCAACACCGAACCATGAAAAGCATGCGTAATGCGCTGCCTCTTTAGTCGCCACTCCGCGGCATGATTAGCGAGTTGGGTCAAAAAATACGCCGTTGAACCTCAACATCGACTCAGTCGTGAGCGCTATTGCTTGGGCCGCGAAAGCGAGGGGCGACGCGCGTCAGACGCCCTCACTGCCGCGCCGCCAACCCGACCGTCGACTTATCTCGCTTCAGCCGCTTCGTTTCACCGCCCAAGCGCTGCGATTACCCCTTCCGCATAAGCCGGGTCGGCCTGACGGAAATGCTCGATCTGACGCGCAACAATCGTCAGCGGCACGCCGTTGATGTGGCGCGCGATGTTGCCGAACAGCCGCGCGCGTTGCGCCACATCGAACAGACGGAACAGCGCACCCGGCTGGCTGTAGTAGTCATCGTCGTCGCGATGATCGTAGCGATCCACCGCACCCGCGGCGAGCGGCGGCTCGGCCGCATTGCGGTATTGTGCGAAGTCGCCGAACCGGTTCGGCTCGTAGTTCACGTTGCCGCCGAGATTGCCGTCCGTGCGCATCGCACCGTCGCGATGGAACGAATGCTGGAACGGGCAGCGCGACGCGTTCACCGGAATCTGGTGATGATTGATGCCGAGCCGGTAACGCTGCGTATCGCCGTACGAGAACAGACGCCCCTGCAACAGACGGTCCGGCGAAAAGCCGATACCCGGCACCACATTCGCCGGCGTGAACGCCGCCTGCTCGACGTCCGCGAAATAGTTCGCCGCGTTGCGGTTCAGCTCGATCGTGCCGACGTCGATCAACGGATAGTCCTTCTGCGACCACACCTTCGTGATGTCGAACGGATTGAAGCGATACGTCGCCGCTTCCGGCATCACCTGAATCGCGAAGCGCCATTTCGGAAAGTTGCCCGCGTCGATGTTGCCGATCAGATCGCGTTGCGCGCTTTCACGGTCCTGCGCGACCACCTGCGCGGCCTCGGCATCGGTGAAGTTTTCGATGCCTTTCATCGACTTGAAGTGAAACTTGACCCAGAAACGCTCGTTGTTCGCGTTGATGAACGAGTACGTGTGCGAACCGAAGCCGTGCATCTGCCGGTAGTTCTTCGGAATGCCGCGATCGCTCATCAGAATCGTCACCTGATGCAGCGACTCCGGATGACGCGACCAGAAATCCCACGCGGCGACGTTGCTGCGCAGATTCGTGTACGGATCACGCTTCTGCGTATGAATGAAGTCCGGAAACTTGAGCGGATCGCGAATGAAGAACACCGGCGTGTTGTTGCCGACCACGTCCCAGTTGCCTTCCTCGGTGTAGAACTTGATCGAGAAGCCGCGCACGTCGCGTTCCGCGTCGGCCGCGCCACGCTCGCCGGCCACCGTCGAAAAGCGCATGAAAAGCGGCGTTTCCTGGCCGACCTGCGCGAATACCTTCGCCTTCGAGTAGCGGGAAATGTCGTGCGTCACCGTCAGCGTGCCGAAGGCGCCCGAGCCCTTCGCGTGAACGCGGCGTTCAGGAATCACTTCGCGATCGAAATGGGCGAGCTTTTCGAGCAGCCAGACGTCTTGCAGGACGACCGGGCCGCGAGGGCCGGCGGTCATCGAATTCTGGTTGTCGGCGACGGGGGCGCCAGCAGCGCTCGTAAGAGTACGATCTGACATGCTTAGGTCCTCAAAGGCTAGTTTCGGGCGGGTTTGGAGAATGGCTCGCGACCATCATTAGATAGGAGACCAAATGATGACAATTGCCAGTCTCGATAAAAGGTCTGTCCATATATAGGGCAGTTCAGTCGTTAAGCAGCAGAAAAAATCTCGCAAGAATCCTAACAGTACCAACGCGCGCAGTACCCACCGCTATCAACGCCCCGTCCGGCGTCCGCTTCGGTTTCGACACCCTCGAGGACAACACAATCAGCGCAGCTAACCGTGACAAATTTCCCCCAAACACACCGCGGTTCAAGTCCGCGAGCGCGATCGAATGACGTTCACGTGACGGCCATCATGCGGACCGCTTGCCTCGCGCAACGGTGTGCGACGACGTGATGGCTCCGGTCCCCCGACTTTCAACCAACGCACGCGTACGCTGCGAGATTCGCGCCGCTGCCTCCCGGATCGATTCGACAAGACGGTCCAGATTGGCAAATTCGAGTCGCTGGGTCGGCACGATCACCGCAAGCGAACCGACTGCTTCACCGGAGTCGTCCGTAAATAGCGGCGACGCCAGTGCAGAAACGTTGCTTTCCAGTTCGCCCCTCGACAGATAAAAACCGGCACGCCGAATTTTGAGCAGCGACGCGCGAAACTCGTCGAGTGTCGCCCCAAGGCCGCTTTGCGCGATCTCGTCAGCATACTGATCGAACAGGACCGCGAGCTTGGCCTTCGGAAAGGTGGACAGGATCGCTTTTGGAGCGGCGCCGAGAAACAGGGGCCGAGGACGGCCCCGGCCGTACCGGAGGTCAAGCGCCGAGCCGTGAGTCTCCCGATGCGTGTCCACGAGTTCGTTACCGTACCAGCGCGACATCACCACATCGAAGCCGGAGTGTTCACTCAACTCACGCATGATCGGCTGCCCGACCGCAAGCAGCGGATCCGATATGCGCAGATGGTAGTCAAGCTTGATGATGCGGGGGCCGAGACCATAGTCTCCTCCTGCAAACCGGATGAGCAAGCCAGCGTCCAGGAGCTCGCGTACATAGCGATAAGCCGTTGGGGTCGAGCAATCGAGTTCGGCGGCAACGTCTTCGACGGACAGGAACGGCTTCGCCTCCGAAAACAGCTCGAGTATGGATAAAAGTCTCGTAATGCTCGACATCTATGCGCTGCGCCTCCTCGTGTGTGAACGGAATTATATCCACTGGCAAGATCGCCATTGACGCCTTCGACGACCACCGCGCGGAAACAGTCCCACGCGAGCCACGCAGCGCCACACTTATGCAAGCCCCATGCGCTCGGCCATTTCGGTTTGCCAGACACTTCGCGGCCTGAACCCCGATAGCGTTCTTGCGTGGCGTTCGACAGCCGCCATCAGTTCAGCATCGGGCAAGCCGAAGTCCACCGGCACCCGCATCGGCTGGTCGACGTACCACGGCGTGTCGATGTAGAGCTCGAGGCGATTGCCCTCGGGATCGCGCGCATAGATCGAAACCGAATTGCCGTGGGTGACGGGGTTGATTTCCTGCAGGGCTTCCGCAATGAACTGCCGATGAAACCGCCTCAACGTGGCAAGGCTGTCAGCTGTGAACGAAATCTGGTTGATCGGGTTGAACGCCAGGTGCTCGGGGCGGCCGCTCGCGAGCACGATCTGGTGATGCACCGCGGGATCGCGGCTCAAGAATACCAACTGCACAGCGCCGTGCGGCGTCTGCAGCGAACCCCGATCTGTCACGGTGAATTCCATCACCCGCGTATAAAAGTCCTCCACGCGCGCCATGTCGCTCACATAGAAGCCCATGTGACTGAGGGACAGCCCTGCCCTCGCTTTCTTCATACCGTTCATGCCTGTCTCCAAGTAATGATAAACCCTAACAAAAAACACGTTGTGACATTTACTAAATTTAGTTTATTCTCGCCATACGATAAATGCACGGTTTTTTTACCGAATCGATGCGTTGATTCTATCGACTTTTTATCTAACCGGAGCATCAATGAAACTCGCCAGCTTCTCCACCCACCTTGGCTCATCGTTCGGCATCGTTCGCGATGAAACCGTGTTCGACCTTGGCAAGCGTCTCGGCGGCCGCTATGCCGATCTGAAGGCACTGATTGCCGCCGACGCATTCGGCGAGGCCGCGCAGGCCGCCGATGGCACGCAGGGCGACTACCCGCTGTCGGAAGTCACGCTGCTGCCTGTGATTCCGAACCCCGAACAAATCTTTTGCGTGGGACTCAACTACGCAGACCACGTCAAGGAAACCAACCGCGAAACCACCGAGCATCCGGTCATCTTCATGCGGGTGCCGGCTTCTCAAGTTGGCCATGGCCAGTCGATGCTGCGTCCGCCTGAGTCGCAGAAGTTCGACTATGAGGGTGAGATTGCCGTCATCATCGGGCGCGGTGGACGACGCATCGCCGAGGCCGACGCGTGGAACCACATCGCTGGCTACGCCTGCTACAACGACGGTTCCGTGCGCGACTGGCAGCTTCATACGGGCCAGTGGGGCCCGGGCAAAAATTTCTATCGCACCGGCGCGTTCGGACCGTGGATGGTGACGAGCGACGAGATCGAACCCAACGCGTTGATGACGCTCGTCACCCGGCTGAACGGACAGGAAGTGCAACGCGCGACGACGCAGATGCTGATCCACGGCATCGCCAAACAGATCGCCTACCTGTCGACGTTCACCCCACTCTCTCCGGGAGATGTGATCGTGACAGGCACGCCCGGCGGCGTCGGCGCGAAGCGCAATCCGCCGCTGTTCATGAAGGCCGGCGACGTGGCGGAAGTGGAGGTTGACCGGATCGGCGTTCTGTCCAATCCAATCGCCGACGAAGCGTAAAAGTCGTAGCCGGGCGCGTTCGTGTGCGCTCGGCGTCTTATCTGGCGGAACAAGACATGTTAGAGAAAACTATTTCGACGCACGCGTGCGACTACGACGTGGCCGTTATCGGCCTCGGGCCTACCGGGGCGACGCTCGCGAACCTGCTGGCAATCGAAGGCTTGCGGGTGCTGGTGCTGGAGCGAGACAAGGACATTTTCGCGCTTCCTCGCGCGGTGCATTTCGACGGTGAATGCATGCGCGTGTTCCAAACCCTCGGTTTAACCGACAAGCTGCTACCCAAGCTGTTCGTGGGTCCCGGCATGAAATTCGTGAACGGGGAAGGCAAGTTGCTGATCGACTGGCAACGCCCAACCTGTATCGGACCACAGGGGTGGAGTGCGAGTTACAAGTTCCATCAGCCCGATCTCGAGAATGCGTTACGCGAGCGTCTTGCGCAGCAATCGAGCGTTGACGTCCGGTTGCGCCACGAAGTGTTCGCGCTTGACGAGGCGAGCGATGGCGTCCAGTTGCGCTTCGAGGATACGAGCTGCGGCAAACTTGGACGTACCACCGCGCGATATGTAGTCGGCTGCGACGGTGCGCGCTCGATTGCGCGACGCTTCATGGGCACCGAATTGACCGATCTGAAATCGCATGAACGCTGGGTTGTGGTCGACGTATTGCTCGATGCACCGCGGCCCGATCTTGGCGACTACTCGGTCCAATACTGCGACCCGGCGCGCCCGACCACTTACACGCGTGGTCCCGGAAATCGGCGCCGCTGGGAAATCATGGTGATGCCCGGTGATGATGTGACGCAACTCACGTCCCCCGAATGGCTGTGGGACAAACTCGCTCGCTGGATTTCTCCGGCCGATGCGCGCCTCGAACGTTCTGCCATATATACATTTCACTCGGTCGTGGCGAACGGTTGGCGCCGTGGCCGACTGCTGCTTGCAGGCGATGCCGCACATCAGACGCCACCCTTTCTGGGCCAGGGGATGGGAGCCGGCATTCGCGACGCGTCGAATCTCGCGTGGAAGCTTGGTGCCGTCATTCATGGCGAAGCGCCCGATACCCTCCTCGACAGCTACGAATCCGAACGCTCGCCGCACGTGCGCTTATTTATCGAAACGGCAGTACAGCTCGGCTCAGTCATTCAAACGACGAGGCCAGACCTGGCCGAAGTCCGTGATGAAGGGATGAGCGCAGCGATTCGCAATTTTGTGACCCCACAACCCAGGCTTGGCCCGGGCGCATGGATCGATGAACCATCGGGCGTGGCCGGGCATATTGCACCACAACCCCGCCTGCTGGACGGACAACTCGTGGACGACGTGGTCGGCTATCGGTTTGCGCTGCTTGCGCGACCGGAATTGCTCCGTGAATGCCCCGACGTCGCCAATAGCGCTGCGCAAGCGGGCGTCGGGATTGTGGCCAGCGATGGAGCGGCCGTTCGCGAGTGGTTGGAGTCGATCAACGCTCCAGCGGTGCTCGTACGCCCCGACCGGTATGTGTACGGTGTCGCGCAGGACAGTGAATCCTTGCAACATCTTCTGCACCACGCCGTACCCGGCTTGCAAACCGAAGGTGCTGTGGCCATGTGAGCCCGCAAAACCGGTCGTCACGCGAGATGTCTCGCGGTCGACGCACGTAGACCATCGGACAAAGAATCCGAAAATCAATTGGAGGAGTCATGGGAATATCCCGCAACCCGGTCGGCGGCGCCGACCGTCCACAGTCATCCGGCTTGTCCCGGTCGCAGTGGAAGATGATTCTCATCGCAAGCCTTGGCGGCTCGCTGGAGTTTTACGATTTCATCGTCTACGGCTTTTTTGCCCATAACATCGCGGCCCAGTTTTTCCCGAACTCGTCGTCGCTGGTCAGCATGTTGGCTACTTTCTCCGTGCTCGCAATCGGGTACGTGATCCGACCGCTCGGCGGAATTGTGCTCAGTAGCTGGGGCGACCGGTATGGCCGGCGTCCGGTGTTTCTCGGCTCAATCATTGTGGTCACCACCGCGACGATCTGCCTTGGTCTGCTGCCCAACTTTCAGAGCTGGGGCATGACCGCATCGATCCTGTTGATCCTGCTGCGCATGCTTCAGGGTTTTTGCGTCGGCGGAGAAATGCCCGGCGCGATTACCTATGCAGTGGAAGCCGCGCCGCATCGGGCGGGGCTCGCCGCGGGCATTATTATCTGCGCGGTGAACCTGGGTGTTTTGCTGGCCACATTCGTCAACCTCGGCATCCAGACCTACCTGTCCGCCACGGACGCGGCGGCGTATGGCTGGAGGATCGCGTTTCTTTTCGGCGGCGTTTGCGGGATCGCTTCCTACCTGATGCGCCGTAATCTCGACGAGTCGCCCGAGTTCAAGAAGATGCAAGGAGCTGTCGTCAAACAGCCGTTTCGCGAGACCTTGCGACGTCATGGCAAAGCGGTCGCGACGGGAGCACTGGCGATCGCCGTGATGGCCGGCGTCAACGGCATACTTTATGGCCACATGCCCGCCTACCTCGTCCAGCAGCTGCACTATGCACCACGGACCGCGGCAATCGCCCAGAACGCTTATCTGATCGTCAGTTCCTTCGGCCTCCTCGCCGCAGGCTGGCTCGGGGACAAGATTCCACGCCGGTACCTGCTCCGAGCGTCAGCGGCGCTGCTGATCGCATTGAGCTACCCATTCTATGAAGCGCTGGCGAGTCATACCGTCAATCCGGTGGTGCTGTTCGTGCTTGCCGGCGTGGTCTTTTCACTGGCAAGCGGAACATGGGCGTCGGTGCTCGCCGACCAATTCCCTGTCCAGGTCAGATTTAGCGGAATCGCGCTGGCTTACAACCTGGCCGTTGTCATATTCAGCGGCTTTGCGCCCTTGCTGGCGGCCATGCTGATTCGCATGACCGGCTCCTTGGCAGCGCCAGCCTGGTATGTCATCGCCGCATGCACGGTCGCGCTGCTTGCGAGCTATGGATTGCCGACGGGAAAGTCTGGGGCCGGGTCGCCTTCGAAGACAGATGGACTGAGCGGCGAACTGTTGCGTTGAGCCGAATCGAGCCACGAGGCGGCCGGCACCGTCTCTGACAAGAGGTATCCATGCCGTATTTTCGGGAGATTTACGATGAAAGATGCGTCCATTCAGGCCGCCGTCGAGGCGTTGGAACAACAGCGCTGCGACGCCACGGTGGCTGGAGACCTGCTCAAACTCGCGTCGCTACTCGACGACGATCTGACGTTCGTCCATTCAGCTGGCTACTTTCATGGCAAGTCGGAGTATCTGTCCTTCCTTACCGAGAAGATCAAGGTGCGTCAAATCGTGCGTCCGCAACCGCTCGCGTATAGGTTCCTGCTAGACACCGTGATCACGACGGGCCATCTCGAGCAATCCCTGGTGCGCAGGACCGATGGATCTGAGCTCAACATTCGCTCGCTCATAACTGAAATCTGGGTCAAACGCGAGGCCGGCTGGAAACTGCTGCATCTCCATTCCGGGCGCTTGCCGGATTGACGCAGATCCCTATCGTGCCGTCCATCTCGGGGTAAGCCGGTTGGTAGCCGGATGCGCGCATAACACCGGCGGTTGGTCAGCGGGCGAACCACTCCGCCGAAGGGCGGCCACCGGCGGGAGAAAAAACCTCGACATAGCGCAAACGTGCATTCCCCTACGTTCGGGGAGCATGAATTTTCAACAGGACATCAACAGCTCACTTGGCGTGCGTTTCGAAGTCCTCACTTGGCATCGTCTTGTGGGGATCAAGCAGCGCCTTCATTGTGAGATCCGAGCCGACGAGACTCATGAAGAGAACCGCGGCTCGGTCGGTGTGCCGGCATGCAATTTCGCCTTCTTCAACGCCTGCATCGAGCATCTGGGTGATCGCTTGAACGAGCTGCTCATTTTCAGCAGGATGTGCAGCACGCGCGAGATCCTCGAAGCGATCGACCTCCGCAATCAACGTCCGCAGCAGCACCAGCGTCCGCGCGGACAGCCAGACCCTAAGCATATGGACGCCCGCCTCTCGCAGCTTCGCGGTCAGGCTTCGTTTGCCGCTGCTTCCAATAGCCTCAATGCCCCGGCGCAACGCGTTCAGTTCCTCTAGACGACCGCCCTGAACATGTCGTCCTTGCTCTCGAAATAGGCGTAGATCGTCGCCTTCGAAACACCGGCTCGTGTCGCAGCGGCGTCCATCGAAGCCCGTGCGAAGCCGTTGAGCAATAGCTCGTCGCGGGCGGCATCGACGACCTGCCCGAATTTCGGCCGCGTGGGTCAACGGTCAGCGGCCGGGATGCCGATTCAATTGTCGACGGCACTGCCTGTTTGGGGTGCCCTTCTATGAGCAGGAAGTTGTCAAGGTGCATTTTCGAGCCGAGTTGCGAACCGTCGATGAATTACTCTCCCGCCTCGCCATAACAAGGCAAATCACTGCTGCAAATCAGCGCTAAGTCAGAGGTCTGAAGCCGATCGTCGCGCTCGTGAGATCCAACGTCTCACCACCTTCTATCCGCTGGCGGGTAGCCAGCCTCATCCTGTATGCGCGTTGCGCCGGAATTTTTCCGGGAGCATGCCCCATCTCAAGAATCGGTCACGTCAGTAACCCGGGCACCCCACGGGCATGTTCACTTCAAACCGTCCATACATCGTGTTTCGCATCTTCCGAAGGTGACGTTGTTACCCCCCTGACTCATGCCGACTTCAGTCGTGCCCCCTCGGGTATCACGCCATCCTTCAGGTAGCGCCACAGTGAAATGGCGAGACGTCGCGCAACGGCGACGATCGCAATGCGTCGGGAGCGGCGATTCAGTTGCGTTCCCTGAGTGCGCTGGTGGAACCACTGTGTTAGCGCACTGCCGGGTTGGTAGCGCAGCCATGACCATGCCAGCTCGGTCAACAGCGCGCGCACGCGTCGGTTGCCTTGCTTGCTGATCCCCTGATCCACCCGGCTCTCGCCGCTATCGTACGGTTGCGGTACGAGGCCAGCGCACGCACCGACCTCACGGCGGCTGTGGAATGTCCGCCAGAACAGTTCGAGCGCGAGGCGCGACGCGCCGACCGGTCCCACACCCTTCAGCCTCGACAGGTCTTCGATCCGTTTGTGTGCGGCCGCCGGCAAATTCTCGTGGCGCGTTTTCTCAAGCGCTGCAAATTGCTGTTCGACGAGTGCCAGCCGTTCGCATTCGCGTAGCAGCCGCTCACGCAGTTCTGGCGGCATCGGTGTGTCGTCGTAACACTTCACCTCGCCACGTGCGAGGCGACCGGCGAAGCCCCGATGATCCACATCGTCCCAGCATCCGAGCGTGGTCAGCAGTTTGCGCATGCGGTCGCGGTGTTGCAGCACTTCCTTCTGCAGTTGTCCGCGGTCGCGCATCATCTGGCGTGATGCTTCGTCTCGCATTGAAGGCACACGCACGACGTGCATCCGGTCCCGTTCGCCGCGCAACCATGCCCGCAGGTTGGTCAAAGGTATTCCGATATTCACGTAGCGTCTTGGCAACGGACTTCGATTGAAGCTTGCACACTTGACGGCTGATCCCGCTTGCGTAACGCCCGGCTGGATAGCGTCGAAGCAAATGTGCTGCGTGTCATTCAGATGGTACGCACGGCCCCTGCCTCCGCACACACTAAAGAACTGCGTACCGCTCCAGGGCAATCGGCCACAACCTTCCAGCGACGGCAACTATCCGTTGCCCCGGAGATGCTTGTAAGCAGACGGTAACTGACTAAACTGGCACCAACGAACTGGCAAACAGCACTCAAGGCCTCGCCAGACCGTTGCCCCCCAAACACCGCGTCTCCTGCATCCGACGCTCGATATGGAGTCTCATCATGCAAAAGTCGAAGACCTTCCTCCCCGTCCCTGTTGTCGCGTCGGTCCTGTCCTTTTCGACCGCCGCATTCGCTAACAGCGATGGTCCCCAAACGTATGAGCAAGCGGCTGCGCAAACGGTTCAGCGTCAAACGGTTCATCGTCAAACGGTCGGCTACCATGACCGCACGAGCGCCGCTACACAACATGCAATGGACTTTCAGGCGGTGTTAGCCCGCGTGGAAGCCCAACGACAGGCGTTCAACACCTACGGCGGGCTGAATAGTTCGTCCGCTTCCCGCCCGTCAGACAACGTAGCGTCGGATCGACCCGTCGACTTCAGTACCGCAACAGCGCCCTGGCGTTACAAGGCAACCCTGGCCGCGCGCTGATACGGCCTGCGGCTGCCAATCGCATCAAGATCAAGACAACCAGCTGAACAAAATTGAAATGAAAAAGGCCTTCCCCGTACTGTTCGCATTCCTTACCAGCGCATCCGTGCTTGCGCAAAGCAGTCTGCCGCAGCAATTGCCAAAACAGCAGCCAGCCTCCGCCCGGCAACCCGCCACGAAGCAGCTTTCACAGGGTGGGCCGCAGCTTCCGCACCCTCCACAGCTTCCGCAGCTTCCGAACCAGCTTCCGACACAAGCGTCGACGCAAGTCCCGACCCAGCTTCCGAAATAACCCTGTGGCTGCGCAATCCATGCAGCCATGCCCGAGAGACCGGCGATTATCGCGGCTACCCCAATTCTGTTCGTCGCGGTAGGCATGATGCGATGCATGACGGCGTTTGCCGGCGATTCATCTATGACGTCCGCAAATCGCTGGCCGTGAGACCGTGACTGGTCGAGCAATAGACTGCTCTCAACGCTTGCCCAGCAATTCGGAGGCGCTGCATCTTCGCCGGCTGCCTGCGGGTTTCGGCGGTCGCATGGACCGCCATCGGCGTGGCCCGCCGTCCTGGCATGTTTCAGAGTAGCCATCCACTGGCCGTTTCAAGGGACGATTGGCTCCGGTACGGGCTAGCAGGCTGTTACCCATGTCAGGCGTTGCAAGCGGCGGATTTCGCCGACGCTGTGCAGGCTGAACCGCCCACCTGGCGACACGGTGGCGGTTCGCCCGCCGTCTCCCGAGTTCCGCGACCCGTCCAGGCGCCCTGCCTATGCGGCGTCACCTTTGTCCGTGGGCCCGTATGCGGCCAGGAAGACATCAACCGCTCTTTGAACGACTTTGGCGATGTTGCGGGAAGTGGTGTCCGCCGGCACACCCAGCAGGCAAAGCTCCAGCAACTCCGCTTCATACAGCCCGCGCAGATGCGCGGTCGCGACGTCTGCGTTACAGCTGCGCAGCTGCCCGCCGTCAATCGCCTGCTGCAGGAAGTCAGTCACCATTTGCCAGCCGACCTTCGGCCCGCGCTCATAAAACAGGGCGCCGACGTGCGAGCGGCCGCCTTCGTGATTTGCCAGACGGCGCACCGCCAGTATCTGCGGCTTGAGCGTGGCGGCGAGATAGTGTTTGCCGAACCTCAGCAGTGTCTCGCGAATCGGCAGCGAGGTCTTCAGTAGCTCCGTCGCTACTTTGGCTTCCTCCGCGGCGGCCATCATGACGTCCGCGAACATCAGATCCTTGGACTCGAAATAGCTGTAGAGCGTGGCTTTTGATCCGCCTGCCCGCGCCGCGATCTCTGACATGGATGCCCGTTCGAACCCCACTTCGCAAAACACCTGGAACGCGGCGTCGACGATCGCCTGCCGCTTTTCTTCTGTCTTCACCCTCATTTTCAATGCCCTCCTTCTCTCTGCAAGACCGATCGACGACATGGCCGGCGGCGACGCCCGTGTCCGGCCTTCGACTTCCAATGGTGTGATCTTACCATACCTGAACTGTACAGTTTATTTCTGTTGACAGGCATGATCCGTATAACTAGACTGCCCGGTATTGTAAAAGAGCGCAAGGGAGCAGGAGATCATGCAAGAGAGCACGGACATTCGGAGTCAGGTGAAACCGGTGAGACTGGCCGCCGCATTCGCGTTCGCGATGGTGGTGAGCGCCTGCGCCCAACTGCCCGACATGCCGCAGAAGCCGGTCACGAAAGACATCAGCAGGTATGAGACGGCGCAGAGTCTTGGTGCGGACGGCGGCAAGCAGGCCGGCACCGCGTCCGCGTGGCCCACCGATCAGTGGTGGCTCGGCTACAACGATCCGCAACTGAACGCGCTGATCGGGGAAGCGCTGAAGGATGAGCCGACACTGGCGGCCGCCCAGGCGCGGCTGCATAACGCCGAGGCGTCGGCGCAGGTGGCGGGCGCGGCACTGCTACCCGAAATCAACGCGGACGGCTCGATCCAGAAAAAAAAGCAGAGCTACAACAACGGTATTCCCTCGGATTTCGTTCCCCACGGATGGCGCCCCTACGGCAGCGCCGAGCTGAATTTCAGCTACGAAATCGACTTCTGGGGCAAGAATCGCGCGGCGCTGGCCGCCGCTACGTCGGAGCTCGACGCCGCGCGCGCCGATGCGGCACAGGCTCGCATGGTTCTCTCCGCGTCGATCGCGGCAGCGTATGCCGACCTCGCGCGTCTGTTCGCCGAGCGCGACAGCGCGCAGGCGGCACTGAAGGTGCGCACGCAATCCGCACAGCTGTTCCGGGAGCGTTTCGCGAACGGCCTGGAAACGCAGGCAGGTGTGAAGCAGGCGGAGTCGAAGCAGCAAAGCGCGCAGGCCGACCTGCTCGCGCTGGATGAATCGATTGCACTCGAGCGCAACCAGATCGCCGCGCTGATGGGCGCCGGGCCCGACCGCGGCTTGCGCATCGCACCTCCGGCCGTCGATCTGACGCAGCCTGCCGGCATGCCCGCCAACCTTGGCCTCGGCCTGCTGGGCCGCCGCCCGGACGTGGTCATTGCACGCCTGCGCGTAGAGGCGGCGGCCAAGCGGATCGACGTCGCGCGAGCCGGGTTTTATCCGGACATCACGCTCGGCGCGTCGATCGGCTACCAGTCGCTTGGCCTGAACATGCTGACGAACGCGGCTTCGCTGGCCGGCAACTTCGGTCCGGCGGTCACGCTGCCCATTTTCAATGGCGGACGTTTGCGCGGCGAACTGCGCGGCGCGCGGGCGACTTACGACGAGGCGGTCGCGAACTACGACGAAACGCTGACGAAGGCGCTGCACGACGTGGCCGACGTGGCCGCAAGCAAACGCGCGCTGGCGGACCGGCTGCAAGCGACGCAAGCCGCCTACGACGACGCCGCCCAGGCGCACCAGGTCGCGCTCGATCGCTATCGCACCGGCCTTGCCGGCTACCTCGAAGTTCTGAACGCCGCCGACACGATGACTTCCGCGCAGCGCCAGCTCGCCGATATCCAGTCGCGCACCTTCTCGCTCGATGTCGCGCTCGTGCGCGCACTCGGCGGCGGCTATCAGGCCAGCACGCCCGCCGCGACCGACGCAACCCGTCTCAACAAGCAAAGCTGATTTCAAGGACTCCGATCATGTCTGAAACGCAATTCGTCAAAACCAGCGAGTCGCTGATGCCGGACTCGCCCGCTTCCGCTGCCCCCGCTGCCCCCGCTGTTCCCGCCGATACCGGCGCTGCGGCCGGCGCTCCCCCTTCGAACCGCAAGAAGCTGTTCGCGCTGCTCGGCGGCGCCATTCTCGTCGCAGGTCTCGCTTACGCAAGCTACTGGCACTTCATCGCGTCACACCGCGTATCGACCGATAACGCCTACACCGCGGCCGAAGTCGCATCGATCACGCCGGCGGTGAGCGGGATCGTCAGGAGCGTTCCGGTCGTGAATACGCAGCGGGTCCATAAAGGCGACGTATTGGTCGTCATCGATGACACCGACGCAAAGATTGCGCTCGCGCAGGCTGAGGCCGATGTGGGCCGCGCCGAACGCAAAGTCCGCGGCTATGTCGCGACGGATTCGGAGCTGAGCGCACAAGTCAGTGCGCGCGCAGCCGACCAAACCCGCATGGCCGCGCAGATCGCATCGGCCCAGGCCGACTTTGACCGCGCGGCGATCGACCTGCAGCGTCGCGAAGTGCTGACCCGCACCGGCAGCGTATCCGGCGAAGAGCTGAGCAACGCGCGTGCTGCGTTTGCCACGGCCAGGGCGGCGCTCGACGCAGCCCGCGCTGCGGCCTTGCAGGCGAAGGCAAGCCGCGACGCCGCACTCGGCTCTCTCGAAGCGAACAGGGTGCTGATTGCGGACACGACGGTCGATACCAATCCAGAAGTCCTGCTCGCACGTGCGAAGCGCGATCAGGCACGCGTCGATCTCGAGCGCACCGTGCTGCGCGCGCCGGTCGACGGTGTCGTCGCGAGCCGCCAGGTCCAGGTGGGGCAGCGCGTTCAGACCGGCGGGGCGTTGATGTCGGTGGTACCGATCGAATCCGTGTACGTCGACGCCAATTTCAAGGAGACGCAGCTCGGCAAGGTGCGCATCGGTCAGCCGGTGGAACTCGAGTCGGACCTGTACGGCAGCAAGGTCGTCTATCACGGCAAGGTCGCGGGCCTGGCGGGCGGTTCAGGTTCGGCGTTCGCGATGATTCCCGCGCAGAACGCGACCGGCAACTGGATCAAGGTCGTGCAGCGCCTGCCGGTGCGCGTCAGGATCGATCCGGCCGAGCTTCGCGCGCACCCGCTTGGCATCAGCCTTTCGATGGCCGCGACGGTCGACACGCGCAGCGGCAACGACGCGCCCGCCCACTAAGGATGCGCCACCATGTCTTCCAGTCAAGTGAATGACATCTCATTGCCGCCGCTATCCGGCCCAATGCTGATTCTCGCGGCGTTGATGATCGCCGCCGCCAACTTTGTCGCGGTGCTGGACAGCACGATCGCGAACGTGTCCGTGGCGACTATTTCCGGTGCGCTCGGCTCCTCGACGAGCCAGGGCACGTACGTGATCACGTCCTACGCGGTGGCCGAAGCGATCACCGTGCCGCTGACCGGCTGGCTTGCGAGTCGCTTCGGAACGGTGCGCGTATTCATCACGGCGCTGATCATGTTCGGAATAGGTTCGGCACTCTGCGGAATGGCGACTTCGCTCGGCACGCTGGTGCTGTTCCGTGTGTTGCAGGGGCTCGCGGGCGGCCCGCTCATGCCGCTCTCGCAGACGTTGCTACTGCGCATCTTCCCGAAAGAGAAGGCAGCCGCCGCCTTGGGGCTGTGGAGCATGACGACACTGATTGCGCCCGTGATGGGTCCTGTCTTGGGCGGCATTATCTGCGACGACTACCACTGGTCCTACATCTTCTTCATCAACGTTCCGGTCGCGTTGATCTGCGGATACTTCGGATGGCTTCTGGTCAAGCGTTACGAATCCACGCCGATACGGACGCGGATCGACGCCGTTGGTCTCGCGCTGCTGGTCATCTGGGTCTCGGCGCTGCAGATCCTGCTCGACGAGGGCAAAGACAAGGACTGGTTCAGCTCCGTAGAAATCCGCGTCTTGGCGGTGATCGCCGTGATTGGTTTCGTTGCCTTCCTGATCTGGGAGCTGACCGAGCGTAATCCGATCGTCGATCTCCGGGTGTTTCGCCATCGTGGCTTCGCCGCGAGCGTGCTCACCGTGTCGCTGGCTTTCGGCGCGTACTTCGGCGCCACCGTGCTCACGCCATTGTGGTTGCAGAACAATATGGGGTACACGGCCACGTGGGCCGGCTATGCCACGGCCACGACAGGCATCTTCGCGGTGATAGTGGCGCCAATCGCGGCCAGGCTGTCGACGAAGGTCGATCCGCGGTGGCTCGTCTTTTTCGGCGTGATGTGGCTCGGCTCGGTGACGCTTTTCCGCACCCACGCCGATTCGGCGATGAGCTTCTGGCAGGTGGCGTTGCCGCTGCTCTTGTTAGGCATCGGCCTGCCATTGTTCTTCGTGCCGGTGACGAGCCTCGGATTGAGCAGCGTCGACGAGCCCGAAACAGCTTCGGCGGCGGGACTCATGAACTTCTGCCGGACATTTGGCGGGGCGATCGCCACCTCACTCGTCAACACGGTGTGGGAGGACAAGACCAAATACAACCGCTCGGAGTTGTCGGGCCTGGTCGATCAGGCCGGCCACTACGCGGCCTCGCTGACGGGTTCGGGCTGGAGCGCACATCAGGCGCAAGCGCAGATCAGCAACATGGTTGAGTCGCAAGCTGTGATGCTCGCCACCAACCAGCTCTTCTTCAGCATCGCATGCTGCTTCGTCATCGGGGCGCTTGCGATCTGGATTGCGCCCAAACCGACGCGCGTCGCGGATACGTCACAGGCACATTGAAGGCCAACGCGGGGCGCGCGCGCCCCGCTTTCACTGACGTTGAATGACGACTCCCGATGTCCCCTCGATACCCCGCCGCTTTTTTGCCTGCTACGTGCGGGGGTCACCTGAATACGACTCCCGACCATGATCCTGTCTTCCTATCAGCGCCAGATCCTCGTGTGGGGCACCTTCGCCGGTGGCCTCGGTATCCTTCTGTGGATCTTGCGACCGGTGCTGACGCCGTTCCTGCTCGGCGCGCTCATCGCGTACATGCTGCAACCGGGCGTCGAGTGGCTCGCGCGCCAGCGTGTGCCGCGTGCAGTGGCCGTCCTGCTGATGATGCTCTTGTTCGCGCTGCTTCTGACGCTGCTGCCGCTGCTTGCGTTCGCCGCGATCCACAAGGAAGGGCCCGAGCTCGCGAAGAACCTTCCCGTCTTCATCGCCGGCCTGAACGCGTGGCTGCAACCGAAGCTGGCACTGCTGGGCATCAGCTACTCACTCGACCTGCCCGGAGTGCGCCACCTGCTGACGGGCGCCACGATCGGCAACGGCCAGACCGTCATACTCGCCGCCTGGCGGTACGTGCGTACAGGCAGCAACGTCGTGCTTCCTGTTGCAAGCAACGTCATACTGGTGCCGCTTGTCCTTTTCTATCAGCTTTACGACCGGCACCAGATATTCGCGCGGATGGAAAGCTTTGTGCCGCGGCGCTGGGTCGGCAAGGTCCGGGGACTCGTGACCGAGATGGACCACATGCTGTCGCAATACTTACGCGGCCAGTTGCTCGTGATGGGCGTGCTCGCCGTGTTCTACCCGATAGCGTTGACGCTGGCCGGCCTCGACATCGCGCTGCCCATCGGGCTCTTCACCGGCTTGGCGGTATTCATCCCCTACGTGGGTTTCGCCCTGGGACTCACCCTTGCCCTTCTTGCCGCGCTTCTGCAGTTTGGCGGCTGGTACGGCATCGGCGCAGTCGCAGCCGTGTACGGAGTTGGGCAGGTTCTCGAAAGTTCTTTTCTTGTTCCCAAACTCGTGGGTGAGCGCATCGGGCTGCACCCGCTCGCGGTGATCTTCGCTCTGCTTGCGTTTGGCCAGCTTTTTGGCCTTTTTGGCGTGCTGCTCGCGCTGCCAGTGAGTGCGATCCTTGCAGCGCTGCTGGGCGACCTGCGGCGCCGCTACGTGGCCAGTGCGCTGTACAAGGATTGACAGCCGGTTTGCCCTGGATGTCGATCTGCCGCCCGGACAATGCGGGCGGCAGCCGGACAATCAGTGCGTGGTGTGTGCGGCGTCCGTCGGCCCGTATGCGGCCATGAACACGTCGACCGCTCTCTGGACGACCTTCGCGATGTTGCGGGGGCTGGTATCGGCCGGCACGCCAAACAGGCAAAGCTCCATCAACTCCGCTTCATACAGCGTGCGCAGATGCGCTGTCGCGATGGCTGCGTTACAGCTGCGCAGCTGCGCCGTGTCAATCAATTGCTGCAGGAAGACAGCCACCGTTTGCCAGCCGAGCTTCGGCCCGCGCTCATAGAACAGAGCGCCCACATTCGACCGGCCGCCTTCGCGATGCGCGAGACGGCGTATCGCGAGCAGTTGCGGTTTCAGCACCGCAACCAGATAGTGCGTGCCGAAGCTCACCAGTGCATCGCGAACCGGCGCGGAGGTCTTGAGCAGTTCGAACCCCGCCCGGACTTCCTCCTGCGCAGCGGCGGTCATGAACTCAGTGAACATCTCTTCCTTCGACTCGAAATAGCTGTAGAGCGTGGCTTTCGACCCTCCTGCCCGTGCCGCGATCTCGGACATCGACGCGTGCTCGAACCCCACCTCACTGAACACCTCAAACGCGGCGTCAACAATCGCCTGCCGCTTTGCTTCCGTCTTCCCCCTCATCTCGGGTTCTCCTTTTGTTTCGCGATCGATCGACGACGCCGCCGGCGGCAACGCACCTGACTGATCTTCCATTTCCAGTTTGGACTCTATCATAACTAAACTGTTTGGTTTATTTACGTTGACAGCAACAATGCGTTTCCATATACTGTACGGTATGGTTTTGAATTTAGATTCACTTTGGATTGCGAACACTTATGGACCATCTCGAAACGCTGCGAACCTTTTGTACCGTCGTCGAAATGCAGAGCTTCACGCACGCCGCGCATGCATTGGGCATCTCAAAGACAGTCGTCTCGCGCGCGATATCGGGGCTCGAAACCAGGCTCGGCGTGCGTCTTTTTCAGCGCACGACCCGACACCTCGCACTCACTGAATCCGGGGAGGAGTTTTACGGCGGCTGCTCGCGCGTGGTTGCTGAACTGGACGTGCTCGAGGCCGGTGCCGGGGAGCGCGCACGGGAGCCTGCGGGGGTACTGCGGCTCGTCGCCCACACCACTGCGGCGCTGATAGAGCTGCCACCGCTGATCGCTGGGTTCCGTGCCCGGTATCCAGCCGTGCAGCTCGAATTGACGCTGGCGGAACGGCCAGTCGATCTGATCAAGGAAGCCTTTGATCTCGGCATCGTGCTGCCGTTCATGCTGACCAGCGAGCTCACGATCACCCGTTCGTTGTGCCGCCTGCCCCTCGCCGTGGTGGGCTCCCCCAGCTATCTGCAGGGGCGCAAGCTGCCGCAAAGGCCCAACGATCTCGCCGCATTCCGCTTCGTCACAATCCTTGCCTCGATCAGCGAACCACAACTGCGGTTCCGGCGCGGTGGCGAACAGATTGCCGTGCCACTCGAACACGACGTGTCGACCAACAACGCCGCGTTGAACAAGGAACTGGTGATGAGCGGTGCTGGTCTCGGCGTGTTGCCGCTGACGATGGTCGGCAAGGAGCTGGACGATGGCCGGCTGGTACAGCTGCTGCCCGACTTCGAACTCATGAGCGGGGACGCCGAACTCAGGCTCGCATATCGCGACAGGAGCCTGATGACGGCGAAGGTCCGGGCGTTCATCGACTATGCGACGTCGTACTTCGATGCGCGCGCTGCTCAGGTGGGCCACGCGCAGCGGCCGAAGACGGTGGCCACCGGCAGTGACAGGTCGTCCTGATTGTTAGATGCTCATGCAAACCTTCCCTACTCTCGTCGTCTGCGAGCACTGTGACAGCGTGTACCGCCGCCGCGCGCTGGCCACGCGCGAGGTGGCGCGCTGCGGGCAATGTTCGGCCGTCCTGTATCGCGCGAGCCAGCTCGATGTCGATCGGTGGCTCGCGCTAACCGTTGCCGCAGCCATCGTCTTCGTGATCGCCAACGTCTGCCCGGTGATCCGGGTCTCCCTGCAGGGCCTGCACAGCGAGACGACGCTCTGGCAGTCCGCGGCAGCGCTGGCGCACGGCGCAGTTGCACCGATTGCGCTCGCCACTGCGATGATGATCGTCGTGGTGCCGCTTCTCCAGATCGCGCTGCTCGGCTGGGTGCTGGCATTTGCCCGCGTCGCACGCCGGGCGCCGGGTTTCGCATGGAGCATGAGGCTGCTTGCGATGCTGCGCCCATGGAGCATCGTCGAGGTCGGCGTACTTGGCATGCTCGTAGCCGTCATCAAACTTTCCAGCTTCGTGCAGGTGGCAGCTGGTCCCGGCATCTGGGCCACGGCAACGCTGATGGTGCTGATCCCAACGATCGCCAGTCGCGATGTCCACTTGCTGTGGGAATGGACCGACGCGGAGGCAGCATGAAGCCACCTCCTCGCGCGGGACAGCTAGGCCTGATTGCCTGCCATGGATGCGGACTGGTTTGCGCGCATATGCCGCGCGTGGACGGACACGCCCAATGCCCGCGCTGCAAACGAGCCCTGCATCGGCGGCGCCCGGACAGCATCGCACGGTCGTGGGCGTTCCTGATCGCTTCCCTGATTTTCTACATCCCCGCCAATGTGCTGCCAGTAATGCACACGAGCCTTCTTGGACACGGCAGCGACAGCACGATTCTCTACGGCGTCGTGGAGTTCTGGAAAGCAGGGTCCTGGGGAATTGCGTCGGTGATCTTTATCGCAAGCGTAGTCGTGCCGTGCGCCAAGTTCCTGATCCTCAGCATGCTGCTCGCGACCACGCAACGTCGCAGTCGCTGGGCAATGAGCGAGCGTGCCCGTTTGTACCGGCTCGTCGAAGCGGTCGGCTACTGGTCGATGCTCGACGTGATGGTGGTGGCAATAGTCTGTGCGTTGGTCAGCTTCCATGCGCTGTCCGACAGCGAGCCGCGCATCGGCATTCTCTTTTTCGGCCTTGTGGTGATTCTCACCATGCTCTGCGCCATGAACTTCGATCCCCGACTCATCTGGGACGCTGAGGAAACATGAATCCTGTATCAAACAAGCCGCTACCCGAACCGCAAGATCCTGTCGTCACCTACGGCCGCTGGCGGGTATCGCTCGTCTGGCTCGTACCTCTCATGGCCGCGCTGATCGGGCTGTCGATGGTGATCCACGCGTGGCTCTCGGCCGGCCCGGAAATCGCCATCTCGTTCAAGACCGCTGCGGGGCTGGAGGCCGGCAAGACCCCTGTCAAATACAAGGACGTGACGGTCGGAACCGTATCTACGGTCGCGCTCAGCGACGATGGCTCACACGTGGTCGCCTCTGTTTCGCTTGCCAAAAGCGCGCGGAGCCTGGCGCGCGCGGACAGCCGCTTCTGGGTCGTCCGGCCTCGTTTGGGCATGACCGGTGTCTCGGGTATGGACACGCTGCTGTCCGGCGCCTATATCGGCGTGGACACCGGCACTTCGGAGGCCGCGCGCACAGCGTTCACGGGGCTGGAGGCGCCTCCCGCCGTCATCAGTGGGACGCCGGGAACGAGTTTCACGATTCATGCGGACGACCTCGGTTCGCTCGACATCGGCTCGCCCGTTTACTACCGGCGCATTCAGGTCGGCCGCGTCGCGTCGTACGGGCTCGACGCCGATGGCCACGGCATCAGCGAACAGATCTTCATCGATTCACCCTATGACCGATTTGTCACGGCGGATACCCGCTTCTGGAATGCGAGCGGGGTCGACCTCTCGCTGGGTGCCGACGGTTTCAAGCTCAAGACGCAATCCGTGGCCGCGATCGTTGGCGGCGGAATTGCGTTCGCCACGCCCGTCGGCAGCACGACCGCCAGCCCAGACGGCAGCCGGTTCAATCTGGCGAAAGATGAACAGACGGCGATGGCACCGCCAGACGGTCCGGCCCAGTACATCGAGTTGCGCTTCGCACAGTCGCTGCGCGGCCTGTCTATGGGTGCTCCCGTGGTGTTTTCGGGAATCAACTTCGGGCGGGTGGTTTCCATGAAACTCGATTACGACCCGGCCACGCAGCGTTTCCCGATGATCGTCGGCATCGAGGTCTATCCGCAGCGGCTTGGACCGGTGCTCGACAAGCTGCCCAGGATAAATGGCGATATCGAAAAGGTAGCGCAATTCCTGTCCACCATGGTCGCGCATGGTCTGCGCGGACAGGCGCGCTCCGGCAATCTGCTGACCGGACAGCTCTATATTTCGCTCGACTTCGTACCCAACGCCCCGAAGGTCTCATACGACGCCGATGCGCGACCGCTTACGCTGCCGACCGCGAGCGGCGGCTTCGACCAGTTGCAGGAGCAGGTGGCGAGCATCGTCGGCAAGATTGACAAAATGCCGCTCGACTCGATCGCACGCCATCTCGACACGGGTCTGGCGGACCTGGACAGCACCCTGAAGCAGATCAACGGCCAGGTGCTGCCGGCGACCACGCAAACCCTGCAGCAGGCTCGCCAGACCTTCGGCGCCGCGCAGGGCATGCTGGCCGAAGACGGGCCGCTCCAGGAAAATCTGGGCCAGACGCTGCAGGAAGTGCAGCGCACTGCCCGCTCGCTGCGCACGCTCACTGATCTGGTCGGCCGACATCCGGAAGCGCTGCTGCGCGGCCGTACAGCGGATCAGTCAGCCGTGGCCCCGGTCACCGCGGCCAGTCCCTCTGCTTCACAGGAGTCCAAACAATGAGTTTTTCAGCCCACGCCAGCCTGCGCGCAGTCACGCTCACCGTCGCGCTGGCCCTGAGCGCCTGCGCGTCGGCGCCGGTGCACTACTACACGCTGGTTTCCCCGGCAGCACAGCCCGCTTCGGCCCAGCCAGCCGCGCCGTTCGCGATCGACGTGCTGCCAGTGGGCGTTCCCGCCGAGCTCGACCAGCAGGCGATGGTCATACGGCAGGGCGACAGCGGCGTTGCCGTGCTCGACGGCGAACGCTGGGCCGCACCGCTGGGCGATCAACTGCGCGCCGCGCTATCCACCCAGCTGGTGCGGCGCCTGGGCACCCAGGACGTGGCCGGTCTCACCCGGCCGATCAATCAACCGGTGCTGGGCATCAGGCTGCAGATCCGGCGCCTCGACGCCTGGCCGGGGCACGCGGTGCAGCTCGAGGCTGACTGGAGCCTCGGTTTCGCGCAAGACCCCAACGGTGTCCGCCTGACCTGCCATACGCAGCTGCAGGAGGCGGCGCCGGGTGGTTACGCGGACCTGGTGCGCGCGCAGCAACTCGCCATTGCGAGCCTGGCCGGCCGCATCGCGGACGATGCGCGAGGCTGGGCGCAGTCGCGCCAGCATGGCTGCACGCCACAGGCCTGAGTCATCAGACCCATACACATCACCTGCCCTTGCCGGGTCCACCCTCATGCGCAAAGTACCGGACTTCGTCTTTCGTCTCGCCCTGCTGGCATTATTCAGCCTGTTTATCCCGACAGCGTGGGCAGCCGCTGCGTCGGAGGTCATTCCAATTGGGTCTCTGGGATCGCCTCAGGATGACACCGAGACTTTGACAGTTCTGGCAGAGCTGCAGACCCAGCAGGACCAGATGAAGCAGCGGGCATCGACGGCGACGAGCGACGCGCAATTCGTCGAGCTTCAGACAGCAATCCAGCAGCTTTCAGCCCGGGTGGACAACTTTCTGGCCACGTCACTGGTGCCCGGGCGCGCGAAATTGCAGGCCCAGCTTGACGTGCTCGGCCCTGCGCCGGCTTCGGGCACCAGTGTTGAGACGCCCGCAGTCGCGGAGCAGCGCCTTGCTATGGCGGCACAGCGGGCGCGGCTCAACGCCGAGATCGGGCAGGCGGAAAACATCAAGGCGAACCTGCCCAAACTGACTACCCAGATTGGGCGGCTCCAGCATGACCATCTGAAGAACCAGCTCGCTTTTCGCTCCGGCAGCATTCTGAGCCCTGCGTTCTGGGCCCCCCTCTTACAAGCTGAACCGACGGACCTTGAACGGCTGAAGGCATTCAATTCGCTGCTTACCGGCCAAGTGCAGTCGGCGTGGCAACCGGGCGAGCGACTCACGATCGTACTGATGCTGCTGCTCGCGCTCGGCACATGGACAGCAGGCGCCCATCTGCTCGAACAGGCACTGCTATGGTTCTGCCTGCACCGCCTTCCCGAGGGCCGTTTGCGACGCAGCGCAATCGCGCTGTCGACCACGCTCACCAGCGTGGCGGCCGCTGCATGCGCAGTCCGGCTCATCTATCTTGCCCTGACTCATCAGCAGCCACCCAACGCCAACCTGCAGGATTTCGCCAGCGAACTGATGACGCTTGCCCTGACCTGCTCAATGATCGCGGGGCTGGGTCGGGCGCTGCTGCGCAGTGACCGACCCTCGTGGCGCCTGATGGCCATAGCCGATCCGGTGGCGCGCGCCATCCAGCCATTCCCCCGGATACTTGCCGCCCTGCTCATGCTCTCCGGCACCGTGGAGCAGTTCAACAGAATAGTCGATACCAGTGTGCAGATGACCCTGCTCGGACGCGGAGTGGTCTCGCTGGTGGTCGCACTGACCTTCGGCGCGGCCCTGCTGCGGGCAAACCGCATGCGTAATGCGCTGGCCGCCGCAGCAGAACCGCCAGAGGCCCGTTCGACCGTCGCCGGATTGGTCCACGCCGGTGTCACGATCGCCGTCGTGGGCTCGCTGTTTTCGCTGCTGACTGGCTACGTTACGGTTGCACGATTCCTGACCTACGAACTCGTCTGGTTCCAGCTGGTCCTGTGCAGCTTCTACCTGCTGAGCAGGCTTACGCAGGACATCTGCGAAAACCTGTTTTCGCCGCGCCACGCCAGCGGGCAAACCATCAAGCAGCTATTCGGTCTCGACGACATTCACCTGGAACAGGCGTCGACCGTCATGTCAGCGCTCGGTCGCAGCCTGCTGCTGGCGGTCGCGGTCGTCGCGCTGCTGACCGGCGGCTTCGGCACCACTCCAGCAGACCTGGCCAGCAGCATCCTCGAAATTTTCGGCGGCAACCGGCTGCGCGGGCTGAACATCGTTCCGGATCACATCCTCAACGCGCTCCTCGCGCTGGGTGTTGGCCTGTACCTGCTTCGGTCCGTGCGCAAATGGCTGGATCACGAGTTCCTGCCCAAAACCGGTATGAGCGCCGGCATGCGAGCCACGCTCCTCGCGCTATTCGTCAACACGGGCCGCGTGCTGATCACACTGCTGACGCTGTCGATACTGGGTGTGCGGTGGACCAGCCTCGCATGGATCGTTAGCGCGCTGTCGGTTGGCATCGGCTTCGGGCTTCAGGAAATCGTCAAGAATTTCATCTCCGGGCTGATCCTGCTGACCGAGCGCCCGGTCAAGGTCGGGGATATCGTCAGTATTGCGGGCGTCGAGGGCGACATCCGCCGCATCAACGTTCGCGCTACCGAAATTCAGCTCGCCGACCGGTCCACGGTCATCGTCCCGAATTCCCACCTGATCTCGCAAAACGTGCGCAACGTGACGATGGGAAACCGGACGCAGGGTGTCGCGACTCTCACGCTCAGCTTCCCGCTCAACATCGATCCTGAACAGGTGCGCGAACTTCTGCTCGCTGCCTACCAGGCGCACCCGTCGATACTGGACCATCCGGCCCCATCGGTCATATTCAGTGAGCTCTCCGCCGACGGCATCACATTGAGTGTCACCGGCTATGTTCGCAGCCCAAGAATAGCAGGCGATACGAGGAGCGACCTGCTGTTCGACATTCTCAAGCGGTTGCGTGCGGCGGCCATTACGTTGGCGACACCGCAGACTGTGATTATTCGAGATCTGCGGGAAGCTGACACCTTCGTCCATGACCTCTCTCCTGAGCGGAAAGGCGTTGTCCGCACGGGAGGCGGATATGCGAACGTATAGGTAGAAAGATCCTCGCGACTACATGTGGACAAGGAGCCAGTCGGCGCCGGGGCCAATGCCGGGAGCTCAGCGCCAAGCATGCCGGCTATGCAGAACGGCGCGGTGTCGTCCGGGCTTTGTCACATTGCTGGAGCCGTGGCGTAAGAACTGGCGATGAAGAAAGTCAAATCGCTTTATCACGGTCATCGCTTTCCCGCGGTAGTCATCAGCTGCGCCGTGCGCTGGTATTTCAGGTTTCAACTCAGCCTCCGCGACATCGAGGAGCTGCTATTTGAGCGCGGGATTGTCGTCAGTTATGAAACGATCCGCCGCCGGTGCGACAAATTTGGCAACGGCTTCGCACATCTGGTCAAAGCTGCCCGTCGCAAGCCCGTTACCATATGGCACCTCGACGAAATGTACGTGACGCTGGGTGGCGAGCCGTACCTCTTTTATGGCGCGCTGTCGATCAGCACGGCATTGAACTGGACATACTGCTACAAAAGCGGCGCGACAAGACTGCAGCGAAGCGCTTCTTCAAACGCGTACTCACCTCATGTGGCGAAGTGCCACGCAAGATCGTCACCGATCAGTTGCGCAGTTATCCGGCCGCCAAAGCGGAGCTCCCCGAATTGGCAAACGTCAGGCACGTGTTCGTCAAAGCCAGCGCTCGGGTCAACAACCGAGCCGAGAATAGCCACCAGCCTACCCGAGAACGCGAGCGGCGCATGCGGGGCTTCCGTGTTCCTGACAGCACGCAGGCTTTCCTCTCGAACTTTGGTCCGATCCGACAACATTTCGCCCTGAAACGGCACCTCCTGCGTGCTTCGCTTTATCGCAAACACCTTGCCGCTCGCTTCATAGCCTGGCGCGACTTCACCGAAGTGGCCCAAAATCCGTCAACTGCCTTCTGAGCCAGGCCCACCTCCGCCAACAGTTTGCCTCACTACCGGTAAGTTGACAGCGCCTTCGAAAGACATCAGCGTTCGTCGGCAAAGGGTCGGAATGGCAGGTCGGTGTCGCCTGCCGTCCTCCCAACTGGAGCAAACTATCGTTCCAACTGGTCGTGGGCTCGAAGTCAGCAAAGCTGACATAGCCGCCGTTGGCCGATAGTCGTGCCAGCCGCAGCTATGGCCGATCAAGGAACGTTCGCCATCGCGAATTGAATGGCCGCTTCCTGGGTGGAAACGACGTCTGAATGTCAGAGCGGCGCCGCGGGCGAATGACGCTTCATGGCCGGGTGCTGCCCGACGCGGTCGGCAGAAGTCGACCCACAAGAGTCAGTCGCCGCGTATCGGCGAATGTCCGAAGGCGATCACATGAGAGTCAACTGGCGGGATTCGAAGCCTCCGCCTCAATCTTCCTTGCGCCCGTATGGTAATCGCGATCAACGATCATGTTGCCCCAAAGCGGCGAGTACAGATTGATAGCGCCCGAGCTACGTAGGGATAGACCTTAAAGAAAACCTGCCTTTGTGAAAGCCAACAGAAGGATTCAGCACACTAAGATCGTAGCGTCGATACGGAAGTGGCGGCAGAGCGCTGCCACAACCGATGCGCGCCTAATTCTGCTATCGCAAGTGTCATGAGGTAGAAATTCGCATACAGACCTCTCTCCATGGTGATCGATACAGTGTCGCAACGACACCCTATGAGCCGTGCAAAAAAGTGAGGTCCTCACGGCCTACTGTTTGTAGTTCTACGTAAATGTCTACATCAACGAGACAGAGGTTGAAGGAGACGGCGATGGATTCGGTGGACAGGTCTTCTTTGCGTTTGCTGATCGAAAAATGGCTTGGACCGACTCCGGCGACGCCGGTTCGGGTAAGCCGGTTCGGTCGCATACCCTCGAGTCGGCGACGCTATGTATACGTCGAGGCATTGCTGCCGGCAGGCGCGTTGGCAATTTATTTCTTCCTCCACGATGACGGTACATGGTGTGTATTTCCGCCTGCGGTGGAACGTCCGGCGATGAGCGTTTTACGGCTTGCAGCCTGATAGCGGTACCTGTTGGCGAAAGGCAAGCAACAACCCTTGGTTATGTATTGAATTTTTAACTCACTACTAGAGTGCAACCGCCTGATCGCTGCCGCACCGATCGAAGCTGACACTTCGCACTACATCGAGGGCGAGACTGTCGTGCTGGCAAAGACCGTTCCGTTCGGGCACAACGTCGCGCCGCGCATGACAGGGTGATCCGCTACCACGCACCAATTGGACACGTGAACGATCCCACCAATACGGGCAACAGAGGTCACAACTATGTCGTGCATTGAGGGATCGATCATGAATCGACCTGTTGCGGATCAACCGAGGCTGACAATGTCGTCGCGGTCGCGTATCTCGTCGAATGTGCACATTACGTCGCGCGCAAAATCGTCGCGCTGTTCAAGCCGCGCTTCGGCGACGCAGATTTCGACGTGGCGAACGCGCACCATGCGCGCCCGAGCAGCGGGAGTTCAAAACGAGCTGCAAATCCTTCGAGCCAATCGGGCCGGCGTGCCTGCCGGCCAGTGTCTACAACGAAATGCCTCATGAAATAGCACGCAGACGCATGGCGGCATGAACTGATCGCATCTGTTTGCGAGGCCGCTCGCTGCGGCATCGGTGCACGGACGCCGATGTGAATCGTCCTGGAAAGTGCATTGATAACGCTTGAACATCAAAGCTTCAAAAAATTGCACTTATCGCGTAGGCCCGTTTGCGTGAGTATCGGGACTCAGTATTCCAGAGAGATCGGAACGACAGTAGAACGCATCGGAGACAAGCACATGCACTCCCGGACGCCGCCCTTTCCACAGGTAGCAGCCTACAAAGCAGCCCACCTCCCTCCTTGTATAGCGGGCAGTGCAGTTTCGCGATCCAGTCGGTCTTCACGCATCGGATTTCATAGAGCGTACCCGAGCGCCGCATAGAGCGTGCGCCAACGACCGCGCATCTGTTCTGCGCATACGGCGCCCGATCAATGGCTCGGCCGGCGGCTTGCCAATACCGGCGCCACACGAGCCGTTTTCCTTTTTTATATCGCAATGAATTTCAGGAGACATTTCGATGCAAATTACCGGTATGTTGCACGGCGCGCGCCTGTTGCAATTCGTCGGATTCCCGGCGAGCGAGATACTGGCCCCGAGCGCCAGCGAGGACGAAATCAAGGCCTTGATCGATCGTCATGGTCAGATTTTTATCAAGCCAGTCTTCAAGGGCGGAGTCGGCAAGAAGGGGAAGGCGGGCTTACTGGGTCGCGCGACCGACCTCAAGACAGCGTTGGCCGAAAAGGAGCGTTTGTACTTCGCCGAGCATGCCGTCGGCCACGTGAAGGCGAAGGCGAATGGCGTGACGTTCGAAGCCGGCGTTCCGGCCAAACACGAGGTCTACTTCTCGATCACCGATTCCACCCGCTTTCGCGCACCGACCATGACGCTCTCGCACATGGGCGGCATGGACATCGAAGAGGTCGACCCGAAGCATGTGGCGATGGTGCCATTCGACGCGTTGACCGGTTTGAAGGCGTTCGTGGTTGCGAATGCATTGAGCGAGATCGGCGCGCCGAAGGAGATCATCTCGCCACTCGTTCAACAGTTGCCGAAACTCTGGGAGTTGTTTCACGACTTCGGCATGACCGCGCTGGAGTTGAATCCGATTCGCATGCGCGAAGACACGAAGGGACGCCTCACACCGGTTGCCTGCGACTTCAAGTGCGGCTTCGATCGCGACGATCCGCGCTGGGCGCGTCTCGGACTGCCGCCTCATCTGTTCGCGGCGGACTACTCCGATTTCGAGCAGGAGATCAATCAGCTGCGCACCCATCAGGGGCAGAGCGACGTGTATGTGATCAACGAGAAGGGAACGATCCTCGCCCCCACCTTCGGCGGAGGCGCCAACTCGCTCGTTACCGAGATGCTGGGCGACGCCGCGATCATCTCGTCGGATTTCGGCGGCAATCCGCCTTACGCAAAGATGAAGGAAGTGGCCCGTATCTGCTTCCGGCACTGGCTCGAGCAGGCGAATGTGCTTTTCATCATCGGCGGCAAGTCGAACAACACCGACATCTTCGAGACGCTGCGGGCGATGGCCGACGCCCTTCGCGAACACTTCAGCGAGCACGGCCCTACGCCGCTTTATGTCGTATTGGGCCGCGGAGGCCCGAACCTCGTGCGGGGCATGTCCGCGCTAAGAGACACATGTGACTCGCTCGGTCTGCCTTACCGGCTCTTCGGATTTGATTCCGACATCAGTGAAGTCATTCAATACGCACTGCAGGCGGACGCATGGATGCGGGCCGGTGGCCGGGCCGAGTTAGCCGCGCAGATCGGCGCGCCCGCGATGGAAACCGAAGCGGCTCAGGCCTGAGGAGATCGACATGTACAAGCAAGGCAGCAACCAGTTCAAGTATTTCGTCGGCGTCAACTCGCTCGCGCAGATCGCCACGCGCGACGATCGCGTGTGCGTACTCAACATCCTGGGCGGCGAATCCTCGGACGTGACGCCCGTCAGTCATGCATTCTCCGGCGGCAATATCGTGTTCGGCACGGCACCGGGCAAAGGCGGACAAGTACTCGCCACATCGATCGGCGACATCCCTGTCTACAACAACGTTCGCGAGGGTCTGGAAGCGGGACACAGGTTCAACTGCGGCGTCGTGTATCTGCCTCCATCGGCGGCCCGCGACGGTGTGGCCGAACTGATTCGCGTCAATCCCGACCTGCGGAAGATTTTCATCATCACCGAGAAGATTGCGGTTCACGACGCTCGCGAAATCCGCGCGATGGGGCAGCAAGCGGGCATCGACATCTTCGGGGCGAACGGGCTCGGCGTCGCCGACTCGTGGAATCGCGTGAGAATCGGCGGAGCGCTTGGCGGCGACAATCCAGACGATTCGTTGCGCAAGGGATCGGTCGCGATCTTCTCCAACTCCGGCGGCTTCAGCACGACGATCGCACAGTACCTGCGCATGAGCGGCTGGGGCACATCGACGGTCATTTCCAGCGGCAAGGACGTCTACATCCACTACGCCGCGCCCGAATTCGCCTTCGCGCTCGCGAACGACGCACGTAGCAAGGCGGCCGTGCTTTACTGCGAACCGGGTGGCTACTACGAGGCCGATGCGGCTTTTACGAAACCGGTCGTCGCCTGCGTCGTGGGTCGATGGAAGAGCCGGTTGACGCGGGCAGTCGGCCATGCCGGCGCGATGGCCGGCGGCGCCGACGACGCGAAAGCCAAGGAACGCTGGTTCATGGAGAAGTTCGGCGTGGAGGGCCTCTTCACGCCCGACGATCCCTGCTGCTCCGCCAAGGGCGCCGTGGTCACGAACATTGCGCATATCCCGGCGGCCCTGACTGCCGTGATGCGCGCCAACGCGACGATAGCCGACTTCGAGCCCGAAGGCAGTCTCGCGCTCAAGCCGTGGTTCGGCTCCAACCAGGGCATCGAGCTTCCTTCCGGCCTTGCGATTCCCGTGGTGGAAGCGGTCGTGCCATACAACGAGCAGGTCCTCCAGGTGAATCGCCAGGTCGGCGCGATTGCACCGCGTCAGGCGCTCAAGGACGCATCAGGCGCTTCACAGATGGATGCGAAGACGCAGGTGAGCAGCCTGCACGGAACCTCGATGCTGGAAGCCGCGACGCGCTCGCTCGAAGCGAACGTGAGCCTTGCCCTGCTGCACGAATTCGGTGGCGCGAACGACGAAAATCTCATCGATGTAGCGGTCGCCGCATTCGTGAATCTGCACGGCAAGCCTGAACTCGCGGCCGCGCAGGCCGCTCGCGAGGCCGGTAACGCACCGAATGCGATCCTCGCGACCGCGGCGTCGATCGTCGGGCCGAATTGCCAGCGCGCGGCGCGGGAGGCCGTGAAATGGATGATCGATCGCTTCTCCGCTGCCAGCCTTGCCAACGCGCTCGACGAGACCTTAGACATCGCCCGGATCGACACGAGCGGCTGCGAACCGCTCTTCGCCGACTCGCGCGACCCGCGTGCCGAGGCAATGCTCGCAGGACTCGCCGAGCGTGGCGTGAAGTCGGCCTTCGTCAGCTGGCTCACGTCTCAGCCCGCTCACCCTACGGCAGACGCCGTGCTGGCCGCGATCACCACGACACTGGCGTGGGGCCCGCTCATGCGCAAGCGCATCTCGCGCGTGACTGCCGAGAGCCTGCCCTGGTGGACCATGCTGTTCGGGACGCTGATCGGCGCTTCCGCGGATGCATCGCGACACAGTCCAGACGGCTTCTGCGGCTTTGCCACGCAAGAGCTGCTGAACGAACGCAGTCTCACTGAAATCTGCTTTGCCGCGCTGCTCAACCTCAAGCCTGGCCCGGATGACCTGTTCGCCTTCAGGACGCTCGCCGGCCTGCTGCTCACCAACGGCCCGGGAGCCATATCGGCGCAGGGGGCAAAGGGCGCGGTATCGGCCGACGGTCCGGAAAGTCCCGAGCGCGTGCAACTCAACAAGGCGCTCGTCGGCTTTCTTTCGCATACCGGCTATACGCACGGCGGCAACGGTTACGAGGGCATCGCGTTTCTGATCGAAGCCTTCAGGGACAGCGAACTCGCCGATCCCTCCAATGCCGGGCATGGCGTGGATCTGCGATCGCTGGCCGAGCGCTCCGTAGACCGGTACGCGCAATACAAGGCTCGGCAGAAAAATGCCGGCAGCCTCGACATCGCGAAGCTTCCGGGCGTGAATCATCCAGTCTTCAAGGACAGGCCGGTCAACCACGACCCGCGCGAGGTGTTCATCGCGGACCTGTGCGAAAAGCGTGGGGAATACAACGTGTTCCATGCGTTCTATCGCGAGCTCGTGCAGGCGCTGTTCGATGGGGGCGTCTCACGCAACGTCTATTGCGTCAATGTCGATGCCGTGATCGCCGCCCTGCTGCTGAAGATGCTGTGGCAGCCACTGCGGCGCGGAGAATTCGCCGAGTCCGAGCTGGAAACGGCCGCGTTCACGATCTTCCTTTATCCGCGCATGCTCGGCTGCGCGGCGGAAATCGACGATCACCTCAACCGCGGTCGCAACATGGATACGCGCACGCCAGCCTCTCAGTGCCGCTTCGTGGCGTGATCGGATTCCGCGCCGGCTGCGGGGCAAGCCGCTCGGGCCGGCTTCCCCGCGTCGATTGATAACCAGAGAACATCAATCGTTCCGAAGGTTGCACTTATCGTTTCGCGGCGTTCGGGCGAATATTCCAGCCAACAACAATCCGCCGAAGCGGCGCGACTTCAAAATTTCAGGAGACATCTCGAAGCAACCCTCAGCCTCCACCCTGCCCCTCGGGCAATCCAGGAGCTCCGCCGTTCTTCGTGTGACGGCCGGAAATTCCTGGAGCAGTTCGACTTCTTCCTGTTCGGCTTCTATGCGACGCAGATCGCCGCTGTCTTCTTCCCGGCGGACAGCGAGTCCGCATCGCTGATGATGACCTTCGCGGTCTTCGGTGCCGGCTTTCAGATGCGGCCCCTCGGCGCGGTGATTCTCGGCGCCTACATCGACGACGTCGGCCGCCGCAAGGGAGAGGGTAGCCCCACTGCCTCTCGACAGCAGGGCCCCCGAAGGTAGGGTCGAGAACTGGCGCGCGCACCGGTAGGCGCCGGTGGTGATTCCACCGCTTTCGCGATGGCCCGCAATCCGGCAACCATGGTCACGTTTCCAACTCCCGCCACGTCGAACGCAGCGGGCCGGTTTCCGACACTACGCTCTCCTGTGTGCTTCAGGCTACGCTGAAAAAGGTCAACGGCATTGGGCGTTCAATCGTTAGATGTGCATGAAACAACAGACCCTTGCGATGGCGGCCGATCAAGGCGCCGGATTTGAACAGTACCGTCGGCCAACCAAACGCGATGTGTTCCTTGAGACGATGGAGCAGATCGTGCCGTGGGCGCAACTGTGCGAGGTTGTCGAGCCGTACTATCCGAAGGGTCAAGGCGGTCGCCCGCCAGTGGGTCTGGAGCGCATGCTGCGCATGCACTTTGTGCAGCACTGGTTCAGCCTGGCCGACGAAGCCTGCGAGGAAGCGCTGCTGGATAGCACCGCGTTGCGGCGATTCGTCGGGATTGACCTGGGGCGCGAGCGCGTTCCTGATGGTACGACGCTCTTGAAGTTCCGGCGGCTGCTGGAGCGCAACAAGCTCGGCGAGCAATTGTTCGCCAGGGTCGGCGAGGTACTGCAAGGGCGCGGACTGAAGGTAGGCACCGGCACGATTGTGGATGCCACCATCATCGGTGCGCCCAGTTCCACAAAGAATGCGGACAAGGCGCGAGACCCCGAAATGCATCAGACGAGGAAGGGCCAGCAGTGGTACTTCGGCATGAAGTTGCACATCGGTGTGGATAGCCAGACGGCTCTGGCACACAGCGCGGTAGTGACGGCGGCGAACGTGCATGACAAGCATCCGCTGCCGGCGCTGCTGCACGGCGACGAGCGGCGTGTGTACGGTGACAGCGCCTATGCGAGCCAGAAGGAACTCATCGCCAGCAAGGCGCCGAAAGCGAAGGACTTCACCAACCAGCGTGTGCGCAATCGCGGTGGTGAAGTCGATGAAGCCAAGCGCTCGAAAAACCGCAACAAGTCGAAGATTCGTGCCCGGGTCGAACACGTCTTTGCGGTGGTCAAGCGGCTGTGGGGCTTCGGCAAGGTGCGCTATCGCGGCCTCGCGAAGAACGCCACGCGCGCCTTTACTGCACTCGCGCTGGCCAACCTCTACATGAGCCGCACGCGGCTGATGGCACAGGTGCGTCCATAAGCAGCCAAAGTGGGTCGAGAGACCCGCTTGCAAGGCCCTTCAGGGCCAGGAAATCGAACCAGTAGCGTCGCTGATCTCGCGTTCCGAAATTCAGCATCAAGCTGTCGGCGAAAACGATGGCTTCTTCAGCGTAGCCTTAACTCAGGAGCGCGTGCAAGCGAAGTTGCGCAGCTCAAGATTGGCGACATTGACTGGCACACGCGTTCGGTCAGCATCGTCGGCAAGGGGAATAAACATCGCCGGTGCCCGCTCTGGAAATCCACGCTCGATGCGTTGCGCTTACAGTCCGGGGGAAGGGACGCCGCCGCGCCGGTGTTCCTCAACCGGTTCCACCAGACGATGACGCGCTCCGGCATTCATGCACTCGTCAAGCGCTGCGCTACCCGCGCTGCAGCCAACGCGCCGTCACTTGCCGGCAAGAATGTGCACCCACATGTGATTCGGCATACAACCGCCTCGCTACTACTCCAGGCCGGTGTCGACATCAATACGATACGCGGCTGGCTTGGGCACGTTTCGTTGGAGACGACCAATATCTACGCCGAGATCAATCTGGAAACAAAGGCGCGGGCGCTGGCGATATGCGAAGTCGAAGGGGGTGCCGAAGGACAAAAGCAATGGCGGGATCAGCCCGACCTGACGGCCTTCCTCCGCACCTTGTAACCGAATAATATGTGCTGCTCGCTTTCCACAAAGGCGCTGCCTTGGCCTAGTTCGTTATCGAGCAGCACATATTTTTTACCACACCATACTCGTTTTTATGGCCTCGAGGCCATAACAACGAGAAAGGCCGGGTGGAAAACGGCGTGGGATACGTCAAAAAAAATCTCCTCAACGGGCTTGAGCTCCCCGAGTTCAGTGCGATCAACCCCGCGGCCCGAATCTGGCTCGATACCATCGCGAACGTGCGCATCCACGGGGAGACGCACCAGCGCCCCGTCGATCTGTTCGCCGCCGAACAGGCCCATCTGAAGCCGCTCAATCCGTCAGCGTATGACGTTGCCCGCATTGTGACGGTGCGCGCGAGCAGTCAGTTTCGCGTGGCGCTGGACACCAACCACTACTCCGTGCCGGCGCGCTATGCGAATACCCGCGTGACGCTCAAGGCGTGGCCCGATCGGGTGTGCATCTACCACGACAGCCTGCTGATCGCCCGCCATGTGCGCAGCTACGATCGCCATCAGGATATCGAGGACCCCGAACATCCGAAGGCCCTGCTCGCGCAACGCCGCAGCGCCCGCGAACAGCGGCTCATGCTGCGCTTCCTGAGTCTTGGTCCTCACGCCCAGGCCTATTGCGAAGGGCTCGAGCAACGGCGTACCAATGCGCGGCAGCACATGCGCAAGATCATCGCGTTGAGCGAGATTTACGGCGTCGAGGCCGTCGCGCGCGCCCTGCAGGATGGCCTGACGTTCCGCGCCTTCAGTTGCGAGTACATCGCCAACATCCTCGAAATGAAAGCGCGGCCCCTGGCGGAGCCCGGCGCACTGCACCTGCTCCGCCATCAGGATCTGCTGGACATCGAACTGGCGCAACCGGATCTCTCGCGCTACGGACCGGAGGACCCCCATGACGAAAACGGAACCTAACACCTCCGTGCACGAGAGCGAAGCCGCCACCGATCCGTTACGCACCCAGCTCGCGGGAATGCACATGAGCTACGTGCTGCAACATTACGAGGACGTGGCCACTGAAGCGGCGGCCCAGCACTGGTCGCATGTCGACTATCTTGCCCACCTGATCGAAGGTGAAGCGCAGCGGCGCGAGGATCGCAGCATCGCCCGGCGGGTCGCACTCGCCCGGTTCCCGGTGCTCAAGACGCTCGATCAGTTCGAATGGAACTGGCCCAGCAAGATCAACCGCCTGCAGATCCAGAACCTGTTTCGCCTGAACTTCATCGAGGAGCGGGCCAACGTGATCTTCCTCGGTGGCGTCGGGTTGGGCAAAACCCATCTGAGCATTGCACTCGGCCATACCGCCTGTCTGCGCGGCCATTCGGTGCTGTTCGCCACGGCGATAGATATCATCAACTCGTTGAATGCCGCATACGCGCATGGCGGGCTTAAACGCGAACTGCGCCGCTACGTCAAGCCGCGTGTATTGATCGTGGACGAACTCGGATATTTGCCCGTCGACAAACAGGGCGCCGACGCGCTGTTCCAGATCATTAGCCAGCGCTACGAGCACGGCCCGACCATCATCAGTTCAAATCGCGCGTTCAAGCACTGGGCAGAGATATTCAATCACGACAGCACACTGACCTCCGCGCTGCTCGACCGGCTTCTGCATCATGCCGAGACCGTCGTCATCGAAGGCAAAAGCTACCGCATGAAAGACCAGGACGGCACCGATCCCGCTACCCTGTGAGCGCCTTCGCCATGGTGAGTTTCAAACCGTCCGTTTTAGACGAAATTCACGCCGCTGCTAACAGGAGTGACCAGCAACAGCGAAAAGAGCGCGTCGTGCTGGACTGCAAAGCCCATCAACGCCGCTTGCACATTGTCCAACGTTGCTTCGAGCATTCTAGTTTGCCCTCGTTCTATGGCTTGGAAAGGTCGCGGGTCCTGTCGCAGCAAAGCCTGTTGTTTCTCAGTGACAATTCCCTCAGCGCCAACTTCCGCGAATCGTCCCTCCGGGTGAAAGCGCTGAACCGGCGAAATCTGGTACAGGCTCAGCACCCTGCCTTCAAGAATGGTATCGCGCAGAGCCATCGCGGCAACTACAGCTTCTACGCGGTTGCCGACCAGATGGTCTGGCGCCCGAGCGCTGACAGCCCGCAATCGGTCGGCGTGTTTGCCAGAATTATGGGCGCGCCTGGCGACCGCAATCTGGTCGACCTTGGGGTGAACGCCGGGGTGACGCTGAAGGCGCCGTTCAAGGGGCGCGACAACGATGTCGTCGGGCTGGCCGTGGGCTACGCACATATCGGCTCACATGCACAGGACCTGGCGAGCGACACCGCTTCCTATACGCCGGGTTACCCGTCGCGCAGCGCGGAGACCATCATAGAGGCGACCTACCAGTATCAGGTCGCACCATGGTGGCAGTTGCAGGCGGACTTCCAGTACGCGTTCCGGCCGGCCGGCGGCATTCCGAATCCGGGCAACCCGTCCCAGCGGGTCGGCGACGAAGCTGTCGTGGGTATGCGGACGACAATCGCATTCTGAGCTTCCTTGACCAACTCGCCCCGGCTCGGGCGAGTTGACTGATGCACTAGGACATGGATACCCCAAGCAGTGCACCGACACCATAGGTGAAGGCGGCAGCGACACAGCCAATGACGACCTGCCGGGTGGCGGAAAACAAAGGTGTCCGGCCGTTAAAAAGCGAAGTGACCACACCAATGATGGCCAGCCCAAGCCCACTGAGTCCGATGCTGGTCGCAATGGCAACCAGGCCATGAGACCAGAAAAACGGCATGGCTGGAAATATCGCGCCCAGTGCGAAGAGGCCGAAGGACGTGCCGGCCGCACTCCATGGATTTCCCCCGAGTTCGTCCGGGTCAATGCCCAACTCTTCGCGCGTCAGCGTATCGAGTGCCTTGTCATGGTTGCGCATTAACTGTTCGGCGACGCGGTGGGCCTCGTCCTTGTCGAGGCCTTTCGCCTGATAGATAAGTGCCAGTTCGCGCTGCTCAGCCTCGGGTGTGTGCTCGAGCTCCTCGGCTTCACGGGCGATTTGAGTCTGCGCGAGCTCTCGCGCATTCGTCACCGAAAGCCATTCGCCAAGTGCCATGGAACAGGCTCCGGCGATGAGTCCGGCGACGCTGGTAAGCAGAATGACCTTGTTGGACGACCCGGCCCCCGCGACGCCCATGATGAGACAGAAGTTTGACACCAGGCCATCATTGGCGCCGAGCACGGCGGCCCGCAAATCATTCCCTGAAGCGCCGCGATGCCACGACTCTGCCCGGGCGATTTCAGCACCGGTCACGCCTCCTGGGTGACCTCCCTGTGCGGCCGCCGCGACGACTGCCGCATGGCTGTGTTCATCGGCGGACAGGCCCTCTGAATCAGGCTGGTTCGCGTATTTGTTGCGGTCCGCAAACTCAGCGGCAGCCAGAGCGGGAAGGACGAAGCGAGGGCCAAACCGGCGTATGAGCATACGCAGCGTCTTCGTCTTGAACGAGGGTTTCGCCGTTGAGGCGTGGATGCCACGCGCCTGAAGCTTGGAGCGCCATAACTCCGCATGTTCACGTTCCGCCTGAGCCAGCTGACGGAACACGTCGCCTCGGGCTTCATTCTGCTCTGCTGCCGCAAGTTCGTCGTAGAGTGCCGCACCGTCGAGTTCATCCCGCAGGTTGGCACGGAATCGTTTGACGTCTGATTTGTGGGATTGAGTCATGAGCGCCGTGGTCCGAAGAGTGAACGCGCGAGTGTAGGTGGTTTCCCATGACAAAAATATAAAGGCCCCACGCCCCGCTTTTATTGCGAACGACAAGGGCTCTCATTCTCGATTACGCGGCGTCCCTCAGCGCCGTATAACGGCCAGTGTGCCTTGTTCCGCGTGTGCCATCTGGCACATACTGCGTCGGAACGTTATGAGTGCTCCAACTGATAACCGTCCGCGTCCTCCGCGACGCGTTCGTCGACGCCTCGCTCTGGGGGTTGCCTGAGATTCCAGATTCCCCAGATTGCAATCAGCAGGCCCAGACCAAAGCCACAGCCCAACAGGATGTACGTGTCCATTTCAAATTCCTGTAAATCTCGTTGCTGCGCTGGTTAACGCATCAGTGCACTAGCGGTAGCGACAGCGTGCCTCGTTGCCCGGCCGTGGAATGTCTTTGCTGGGTTGGGCACGTCAGCTGACCGTGCGCGGCACGCTACAATCAGACAGCCAAATACTACCTTCGCTTCCTTTCAGAACGCATGACTGGTTCCTCGCTTCTCAAACCGAAGGTCTCGCCCAGTCTGCGCTGGGTTGCTTTATGGGGACCTGGACTGCTCGTCATGCTCGCCGACTGCGATGCTGGGAATGTCGTCACGGCGGCGCAGGCCGGCGCGCAATGGGGCCTTCAACTGCTGCTGGTGCTGCTTGCACTCATCCCCCTGCTGTACATGGTCCAGGAGCTCACGGTCCGGCTCGGCATTTTCACCGGGCGAGGCCACGGCGAACTCATCCGCTCGAACTTCGGTCCGCTGTGGGCATGGGTATCGGCAATCGGACTGGTCGTTGCCGTACTCGGCTCACTCGTGACCGAATTCACAGGTGTCGCTGGTATAGGTGAGATGTATGGGGTTTCGCGCTCCGTTACATTGCCGCTTGCCGTCGTTGCCCTGATAGCCGTCGTGCTCACCGGCTCGCATAAGCGCGTAGACAAGGCTGCAATCGTCATTGGTGCCTTCGAATTGACGTTTTTCATTGTTGCGTGGAAGGCGCGTCCGCACATCCACGACCTGTTCGGGCAGTTAACCAATCTCCCGCTTGGCAATCGCCAGTTTGGATACCTTGCAGCGGCGCTCATTGGGGCAACGTTCAATCCATGGATGGTCTTTTACCAGCAGGCGGCAGTGGCAGATAAAAGGCTGACTCCGCGACACTACACATCGGCTCGGGTCGAAACGGCCGTTGGGGCGGTCCTTACGCAGCTGCTGACGGCAGCGGTTCTTGTCGCTGCCGCAGCAACGCTATCGGGTAATGGTCAACACCGCGCTTTACAAGGCGTGGGCGAAATCAGTACTGCCCTTGCAACAGTAGTCGGTCCACGTGCGGGAGGCGTTCTCTTCAGTGCCGGCGTTCTTGGCGCCTCGATGGTGGCCGCTATTGTCTGCTCGCTGTCGCTGGCGTGGGGGCTAGGTGAAGTGGCGGGATACAGGCGGTCACTTGAAGACCGGCCGGCGAGCGCACCGTGGTTCTATGGGGTTTATGTGATTTCGGTCGCCGTCAGTGCATATCTCGTCTGGCTGGCGCCGAACCTCGTATCGTTGAATGTCGGTGCGCAGGTGGTCAACGCGCTGATGCTGCCACTTGTAGTTGGGTTGCTTATCGCGCTCAGCGTCACTGCGCTGCCTCGTCAGCATCGTCCTCGCGGAGTTTACTTTTGGCTTGTCTCCGGCATAGCAACGGCGGTATGTGTCGCCGGCCTTCTTGGCGCCGGCCTTGGTTTTTTCTCGTGAAAAGTTCCCGACCGTGTCACTAGACGCATCCGCTTCGGCGACAAAGCGCGCGCTTACGTACACGCGGACTATTCAACAACGACTGTAACTCCCAGGCGATATCCGACGATGGTTGACTTTCCTGATTGGGTGGCGGTCACCGCCCTCAACGGCAGGGTATGGCTGCACAGCCCAGGTTGTTGTATGCCTTGAATGCGAAGCGTACGATAATACGGTATATATTGTTTTGAAGGATGCCGAAAGCGTCGGGCTCGACGGTCGGAACACCCGGAGCCAGGTGCCAGGCGAAACCAGTTGAAGCTCGAGGTCGGAGTGGCAACCAAACAAATTTTTGGGACCCGACACCGCCGGCCACCAACGATTAGTTCACAGGTCGCGTCGGCTGAGGAGCGAACATGTCAGACAAGCATCTTTTCCAATAAGTTTGATGCGGACCTCAACCTCCTGTCATCGAGGCTGCTCGAAATGGGCGGACTCGTGGAGTCACAGATTGCGCACGCGTTGGAGGTCCTGAACGAATTAGATTTGGCACTCGTTGACCAGGTCCTCGAAGGTGAGCATCGGCTCAATGCGATGGAAACCGAAATCGACGAAGAGGTGAGCAACATCATTGCTCGCCGACAGCCCGCCGCGCGTGACTTGCGACTCCTGATGGCCACTTCAAAATGCATTACCAACCTCGAACGCGCGGGCGACGAGGCGCGGAAAATAGTGAAACGAATGCGGCGCATCCACGAGAACGGCGCGGCACTAACCATCAACACCGCTGAAATCACGGTCTCCGGCGAAATGGCCTTACACATTCTGCACAGAGCGCTGGATGCATTTGGGCGGATGGATACCGTTGCGGCTGCACAGATTGTCCGGGATGACGAAGCCATCGATAATGAGTTTCGAGCATTCGTGCGCAAGCTCGCAATGTACATGACGGAAGACCCTCGAACAATTTCGATTGGCCTGGACTATCTGTTCATAGCGAAGGCTATCGAGCGTATCGGCGACCACGCGAAGAACATCGCGGAATTTGTGGTCTACGTTGACAAGGGTGCCGATGTTCGCCACGTATCCCGAGAACAGCTTGAGCGCGACGCCTTGGGTATTTCAGCTTCGTCACCGGCGTCACGCTTAACGCAGACGGCGCTCTTCGTTTCCACAGCCACGGATAACGAGTACCAGAGTCAGGGATAGGCCGGCGCATGGCCGTCGCGCGCCGCTGTCTCATCATTTAGCCTGGGACGTCTAAATTGGCACTCAGCAGACTCGCGGTCACCACAGCCCTCCATCAGAGCCGCCGGTTGCGGGCTAAGCCTGCGCTAAGAATTCACGCGTATCCTGAGCTCATCGAACGTACCGATGCCATTTCCGCTCGCGCCAGTCGCAGGTTGGCTTGTCTCCGCTGCCGTCCTTGTGTCCAAACCGCGCCTGGTTCGTAATTGTCTGTAAGTAGCGTTCGTTTCTCACGTCCAGCGGATGGTCACCGCCGCATGGTCAACAAGGCATTACGGTGCCGCCATTGACCTCAGGCGATAGCCATCCCTTATGGGACCCGACAGCACGTACGGGTCCTTTTTTTCTGTATGCCATGGATGTTGCCCATGCTTTCGCGCCCGCGCGGAGTGGAAACCAACGTTCCGGCGCCGTATCCTGACCTTAAAAAAGAATGCAGTCTGACGCGAGGCTGTTCTTGACTCTTCTACGGTCTGCTCTTGAGGAGGCTTCCCCTTGAACCCTCCGTAGAGCACTACAACTGCTTACAAATCTCGCAGTGGCCCGGTGCACCGCTCTGTCGGCTGCGGCGTTCTTGCTGACACACATCAACGGAGCGCGACATGAGCACCAACCTGACTTCCAGTTCACCGCAGCGTGGTCGCATTCACCCTTTGGTTGCAGGTGCAGCCGTGGCCGTCATCCTGGCCAGCGCTACGGGTATCGCGGCGATGACGGGCATTCTTCCGACGTCCCGAGCTGTGACGGCGCCTCCGACGCAAGCTATACCGGTCGCGGCACAAATCGCCAGCGCACCGGTCGCTTCGCCGCAACCGAACGTGGAGCAACGCGTGACCCGGGAGGAATCACCCGCCCAGCCGCGCGTCCATCATCACCATAGTGTGCCAGTTGAGCAGGCCCAGAGGTTTGCGAACAACGACGCATATCAATCCTCGGCAAAACCCGCCCCGAGGCCAGTCGCCGTTGACCCGAACGCCGGCGAAGTAGTCTCCGTCAATACGGTCCAGGAACCCGAGCCAACAACGGGTCTCGGGGCCGTAGGCGGGGCAGTCGCTGGCGGGCTGTTGGGAAATCAGGTCGGCGGAGGACGCGGTCGCGTTTTGGCAACGATTGCCGGCGCCGTCGGCGGTGGCCTTGCGGGCAATGGCATTGAGCATGCTGTGCGCAAGGCGACGAGCTACCAGGTGCAGGTCAGAATGCAGGACGGCAGCTACCGGAATTTCAACTACACGACGCAGCCGCCGGTCCAGGTCGGTCAGCGCGTTCATGTCTCGGGCGACTCCCTGAGCGCGTCGTAATCAGCCTCAAAAACCGGCGGGACCATTACGGTTACTGCCGGTTACAGAATTGACAATCCGGCCGTACCTGCTCCGGCGTTGCACCCTTATAATCGGCGCCGTTCGTCGTGTCTGGCACCCGTCAGAACTGAGCAGGACAGGAGAACTCCATGAAGCGCGCTATCCTTTCTCTTGCCGTGGGCATCTCCGCTGTGTGTGCATCCAGCGTGGCTTTCGCTCACGTAGACGTCGGAGTTTTTCTGGGTGTGCCCGGTCCTGTCTATGTCGCACCGCCTCCGGTCGTGTACGAGGCGCCGCCGCAGGTGGTCTACGCGCCGGCCCGAGTCTATGGCTACGGATACCGCTATGAAGGCGATTACGGCGACGAGCGCCGATGGCATGACCACGGTCGGCATCGCGGATGGGAACACCATCATCACGAGGACGACGACTGAATCGTTAGTCGCAGTCCTCGACTGTGTCTAAGCGCTAGCGGACGGGATACGAACCCTTACCTAAACCGAAACGGCGATTTTGCGTGCTTGAGGCACGTCTGCACTGGTTGCCCGTCTGGTATAGCAAAGCGCGAAATTCGATATATTTGCGCAATTGTGCGCATTAAATCCCGCCGCCAAACGGCCTAGCTCTTGGGCCGACTGCCTCTGCTTATTTCGTCGGGGCAGGAGGACCCATCCAGTACTGCTGCCACATCATGTTGTCCATCATTTCCTGCTGCATCCTCAGGTACTGGTCTGTCATGTACTGTCGTTGACGTAATTGCTCGGGCGTCAGGCAAGAGTAGTAGCCGCCCATATGCCTCCACCCCGGCCCCGTTCCGCCCATCATGCCCGGACCCATCAGCGAAATCCGTCGCGGCGATGGCGAATATTTGCCCAGCGACTACGCTTCCCCGCGTCAGGTTGGCGAAAGCACTATAGTGAAATACATTAAACGTTTGATTTGTCTCGCGGTTCGGTATAAAAGATAGAAATATCGAGGAATACCGAAAATCAACGGACGCCCTCGCAGACTGAGAGCACCGCGCAAGGACACAGACTCCATTACTCGTCTCAAAATTGGAGGCCGGGCGAGTCGTCAGCCTCTCCCAAGACTCTCGGTATAGCTCCCAATCATGTTGCAACGCCGTGCGGTCACCATCCGTTCAGCCATTTATCTCTGCCGCTGGTCGTCCTAGCAGTTCGGTGCTCGGCATGCGATGGAACGACCTACAAGCCAGCGTACGCCTATGCCACGAGCGCACATAATATTGCTACGAGTTTACGACATGGCTGAAGCTAAGTTTCAATCCCAGGGCTGAACACAGTTTCGAATAATCCTCCGTCATTTTCCAGGGACCGAAATGGTCACCGCCCGCCGACGTAACAGCGTGTGGTGGACTGCATCGGTCGCTCGCAGCTGATTACAGTGTTCAATCTACGGAAACTGCGCATCGCTGCAATCGGCGAACGGTTTCCACAAATGGATAGCTTAAAGAAGGAATAGTTCATGGACGAAAGAAAGCGAGACAGCATAGTTGCTTATCTCCGCCGCCGCATGCAGGAGTTTGGCATCAAGCCGGACGACCTGGCGTCAGCCCTGGCGGCTGAGCAATCAAAGCAAACAGAAGCGCGCTACCGTAGTGCGAGGGGAGACACGTGGAACGGCGAGGAAGAGATGCCGCAATGGTTGAAGAAAGCCATTAGCGCCGGACAATCCATCGAACACTTCGAAGTATCTTCAACGGAGGAGCCGCAGCGGAAGAATCGAGAAAGGGTCGACTGGCGCGATGACCCGTTTGCAGGCAGTCCGCTGGCACGGGTACGGCAACAACAGTGAACTGCGGCTTTCGCTGCTCGCTACCTTCTTTCAACACGTCGAGGCCTTAGGCATCGGTAACGGCCCGACTGTCCGCGACACCCACGCATGTCACGCTCCCACCGCCGACCTGTACGTAGCTGCCCTCAGCGTCGGCCATCTGACCGACTCGCACCCCGGAATCGGCAGTACGGAAAGCATAGGCACGATGGTCCGGTGCCGATATAAAGGGAAAAAATCGGTAAGCGAGTGGAAGGCCGTCGCGGCAACAGACGGAGCCCTTCGGACATCTGCGACGGGTTCGCACAACGCAGAGCAAATCGTGAAGGAGGTAATCCAGAGTTCTTGCAAGGACCAAGCTCCGCTCTAGGTCGCCGAGAACACGACGGCCGCGCTGTCGCCGACCTGCGTGAAGCTGCGAACAAACCGGTACGCCTGCCCGTCGATTTCCATCTGGTTCGCACCGGAATGAGTCAATTCGAGCATCTCATTGGCGAGTCTGGCCGAAATCGCCCCTTGCTTCTTGAGGTCTTCGGGCAGACCTGCCGGGTCGCCAACATATACAGTGCAAACATCGCTTCCGTGACGCATCATTACGACGCTCGTTGCTCCGTCAAGGGAGAGTTCGAGATATTCGGCTAGTGTCTGCATCGATTCAGGTGCATACCCGCGTTCGCCAGGCGGCCGTTCGGGTGTGTTCACCATTGTGTATCTCCCCGTCGCATCGGCGACTTGTTAAAAGAGCGCATGCTCGACACTACCGGTTCCACTATAAGCGACTTCGTAGCGAAAGCGAAATGTCTCGAAGCAACGAGCTTCTGTATGATTTTCGACCTCCGTTCCCGTTCTCTCCAGAAGAAAACGGACGCCGCTGCGATGGAATATGATGTCCGGAAAGCGGAGGTCGCGCCCATGTGTACAAGTTACGAGCCAAATCCACACGAGCGGTTTGCGGCGCACAGGCTGTTCCAGGCGCCTGATTTTGACTACAAGCGCGAGATTTACAAAGACTACACGGCGCCGATTTTTCGGCGCGGCGAGGGCGGTTGGTGTACGAACCCGGCGACGTTTGGAATGGTGCCTCGCAAGCGCATTCCCGCCGGCGTTCGTCCATATGACACGATGAACGCCCGCGCCGAGACGATTGGCGAAAGGCGCAGCTTCTCCAGCGCATGGACCCGCCTCCAACTCTGTCTGATACCTTGCCGAGCATTCTTTGAGCCCAACTACGAATCGGGAAAGCCTGTCCGTTGGCGTATCAATCTGGCGAGCGAACAACCGACGGCCATTGCCGGGCTGTGGCGAGCGTGGGAAGAGCCGGATGGTAAGGCGTCTTTATCATTCACCATGCTCACTGTGAATGCCGACACACATCCGTTGATGAGGCGATTCCACAAACCTGGTGACGAAAAACGCTCTGTCGTCGTCATTCGACCTGAAGACTACGAGGACTGGCTTTCATGCCGCAGCATGGACGAAGCGCGGTCGTTTCTGCAACTCTACCGGGCGGAGGAAATGCACGCAGAGGCGTTCCCGTTGCCCCCAAGAGCGCCTCGCGCAAAGCCTGCTGGCGATGACCAGCCAACGCTGCTCGATTAGTCGGGCCGGATGTTACGCCTCAACGCTCGACCTTCCACGCGGAACATGTGATGCAATACGCCACCTATTCGCGTCGGGGCCGTGCGCTGCTGATTGATAGCATTTGGTGGACGGTGCTCGTGCTATTCGTCCCTGTCGGACCGTCGGCGGAGGAATTGCTTAGTGCGCCAGCACTGGCCGGACCATCCATCCTGTTCTGGCTGACAGTCGCGCAATGTATTCCGGTAGTCGTGACCGGCATCATGTGGGCCACGTGGGGCACTTCCCCAGGCAAACGAGCGTTGGGTCTGCGCATTGTCGATGCTGATACAGGACAGCCAATGACGGCGAGACAAGCCGCCATGCGAACGTTGGGTTACCTGGTCTGCTTCGCGACCGGCGGCGCCGGATTTCTCTGGGTGCTGTTCAACCCACGCAGGCAGGGGTTGCATGACCGCATGGCGAACACCGTGGTCATTGATGAAAAATTGCCCAAGACCCGCGGCCGACCACAAGGGCAACGTGACGGGCACGATGAATTGCCCTGACGTTCCTCGCGCACCTTGCCAAATGGACGTTACGGTGGCCGCTTCGGCTTAACCGATGTGAGCGATAATCTCTAACCGAAGGGGCGTATGCATTATGATGGGACTGGTACCGGGCCCTCATGGACTGCCCGACAGCCGGGCTAACGAAGAGCCAATGCAGCCATGGAAAGCACTGTCACTACAGAAGCTACCGTTTCGTCGGACGGGAGACTGGTCGGGTTCGTCACCGCTGCACGTGGGCGTGCGGTGCGATGATTTCCAAGCTGTATTGGAAATGCCCCCTGTAGAACCGTCAAGTTGTCCACACAATCTGTTGGCAAAGCTGTGGATATCCTGAGTACGCGTGCCCCAATTTGTTGACGCGTCAGTGATTGCTGTCGCGAACCGTCGACACGGCAAATTGCGGCCAGCAGCCATCGCAATCGTCGCCTCGCGATTGGCACGACGTGACGACTGACAAGCGCAGGCGGCTCTACCGGCCGGCCGCATCCCGTGACACGGTCAGGCTGGAGGGGGCAGTTGGCAGTGCGCGGCTCCATCGGACGTGCCGCTCTGTCGTCAAGACCGAAGATGGCACGTATATGTTTGCTTCAACGTCATGCGCCCCGGCCTGGGAA